>DATIBM010000220.1:0-8836 GCA_035457545.1 Nitrospiraceae bacterium | reverse complement strand
ACACATGCTCCAGCGGCCGTTCTCGCCGGGTTTCGCGGGGTAGGAACTGGGCAGCCCATCGTCATCGAGATGGATCATGTCCAGCCACGGGGACGGGTTATGGTTCTGGGAAAACGGCACCCGTCTCCCGAAATGCGGTTTCAGATGAGGCCATGCGATCTTCCCCGTGGCCGTCTCAAACAGGATCGGCAGCCGCTCGCCCGGATGCGCCGATTGGTAGCGGGGATTCGGGACGGTGTTTTCCCGTTCCGTCATGGCGCGACGGCCCTGCCAGACCCAATCCAAGACCGTCGCGTCGTACGAGAGGGTTTGCCCGAGTTCATCGTCTTTATGACCCGGCTTGCCCTGTGGCGGCAACTGCATTTCCACCCAATCTTTGATCGTGACGAGGGCCGGGTCCGCGTTCCAATCGGTCTTGCCTTTCTCAATGATCCGGAACTGCTTGCCGAACCAATCGACCGTCTTGCCGATCAGCTCGTCCGAGGTGACGCCGGGCTTCAGGCGGCCGGCACGGTCGGGCAACTCGCGGAGCGCAGGCATGGTGTCGTTGTGGTGCGCGCCTTGCTGGAGCGTGTTGTACACGCGCCAGTATCCCCACATGCCCGCGATATAGTGATGCGCGACATGGCAATGAAACAAGAAATCGCCGGCCAACTGCTGGCAGAGGCCGGAGCCGCATTCGGTTTCCAGATCCATGGTCTCGGATGGTCCGATGACCTCGACGTCCACGCGATCGGACTTGGTCCGGATCACGGGATATTTGACCGGTCCGTTCTTCGCCGCGTGCCAGAGCGGCATTTCATCGATCGCGCGGGGGCTTCGCGGCCAGCGGATGGAGCCGCCGTGAGGATGGTGGGAATGAAAGACCTCGGATCCGCCGTGGACCAAACGGAATTTGGCCGGATCGCCTAGATAGCTTCGAGGAATCGTGGTGGCGGGATCGCCGAAGGTATAGGCGCTGTACGCCATCGACTCGTCTTCAAAGCCGAAGTATTCATGCTGGGTGTGCATGTTATCGACGCCGAAGGGTTCGCTGCGGTAGTTCAGCGCCCGGGCCACCGGCCGGTAGACGTCGGTCAAGGGATCGCGCTGGGGGATGAAGTCGCCCTTCTTATTCAAGGGCCTGAACGCTTCATCCCCGACTTCGTGATAGATCAGCACGAACTCGCGAAAATCCGGCCCCGCCCCGTTCTTGATGATCGCTTGCCACCCGCTTTTCATCGGCTCGGGATCGCCCGTTCCCAGCGGGTCGAGGTATTCGGACTCCTTCGGCTCAATCACGAACGAGCCGAACAGGCCCATGACCGTCAATTCCCGATCGTTGCTGTAGGAATGAAACTGCCGGCCCCCTTCTTGCTGAGTCGGCGGGATATACCACTCGAGCTCCACGGCCTTGCCTGGGGCCGCGATGCTATCCGGATTCGTTGTGGTCGCAGGCTGCCCCGTCGACGCCACGACCATGCTGGACCCGTGAATGTTGAGACTGACTTCCTCCACGCCTTCGAGTTGATTCCGCAGCGTCATTTTCACGCAATCGCCCTGATTGCCACGGATGACCAGTGGCTGGATCCATTGACTCTGGAGTCCGTTCTTCACGGCGCCGGGATCATGGCCGTCCTTCTCCCGGGCGTCGCGGTTCCTTCGCTCCTCTTCGCGCACCTTGTCGATATTCTCGGTCAGCACGTACATGTAGCCGGGATAGAAGTCGAGCCACATATTGAGCGAGATCTCGACGTTGATCGCGGAGATATCGTACTCTCGGATGGGTGCCGTCGCGGGACAGCGCCCACCCTGCGTCGAGACCGGCTCCACACCCGGATTCGACATCAGCAGCACATCCTGATTGCCGGCCCCGTATTGATGCATCATGTTCACGTTGTGATAGAACCCGCCGGTGCGTTGGACTTCCGCATCCTGTTCCATCTGCTGCATGATGCGATGATGCTGGCGTTCCACCATCGCCGTGCGCTCGGGACGGCCCTCCATCACGTCTTCGACGATCGTTTGTCCCTTGAGCCGCTCGGCCCAGGCCGCACCTGGTGAATGCTCCGCGGCCCCCTGATGCGCCGCGTGTTGCGCGGCTGCCTCGTCGCCGACTAAGGCGAGCGCCGCGCTGCACATGACATTCGCTATGACCTGATGATGTTGGATCAGCCTTCGCATCATGATGTCCCCCCTCTGTCTTCTCCTGAGCGTTTCGCGGCGTTGCACTCGCCTGCTGATCAGATACCCGGCATCCGTCTCGATGTGAGGGTCACCACATCCCTAATGTGTTGACGCCCTGATATAGGATGCTTCCATGCTTGTCCATAAAGTCTGGCAGAGGCCAACTGCGTTGGAGGGATGATCAGGAGGCCGATCCGTCTTTTCCCACTCCTCCGCCAGACAATTCGTCATCAAACACGCAGGCTGCCCTCGTTGCCGACCACCGCCAGCGTGCTCGGACCGCGCATCCCTGCGGCTGGATTCGCTCCAAATACAGAGCCCCCCTGCGGCGACCATGGCCCGGGACCATCCGAGACGAAGCATGCCGACTTCGTCGCGCACGATTCGCTCGTGCCTCGCGCCGTGACCGTGATCTGGCTCTCGCAAGGTGTCCCTTCCCGTGACAGCCCCGGTCGTACTGAGCGCCCTCCGGTCGCATATAGGGCAGCAACTCACGTGCCAACGCACAAGGTCGCAGTGTGAGCAAGCAAGAGGGCGAAATCCGAAGGAATCCCTCGGTTCAGACGAACGGCAGGGAAAGGGAGCTTCCATCGCACCGTGCAATTTCACGGTGCGCCGTGAAATATCGTGAGTGATGCAAGAACGGTTGACCTGACGCTCATGGGCTCATGGACGGGGGCGGAAGCTTGATGAAGAGTTCTTCATCCTCCGTTCGGATCTTGTTCATCTCGCCTCGGTATCCTGCGCTCACGAAGAAAGCGTTGTCGTGGGAGGCTCGTAGGCGCACAATTGCGGCTATTTCAGTCCCGCTCCGTCAAAGCTGGCGCCGTATTGGTGGCCCGAAAGGAGGGAAGATGGATCATGCTCTATGCCGAGGTCGCGCTGTTACTCGTGACGGCCTTCTGGGGCGCGGCCCTCTGGCGCGCCTATGCAGATGAGAGGCCGTATTATCCGACCGCGCCTCATTCGGAGGACAAGCGGGAGCCGGACTGAATGGAGGCGTTTCGGAAATAGGACTGTTTCGGTTCAGGTCCGCGATTCCGTGACGGATGAGGTCATGTGCCGTCTGGATTGGTCCGGAAGAGAGCGTCTGCTGTTCCGTCCACTCTTCATTGCTCGTCACGATGCGCTCAAGGTCTCGCCGACAGCAGAATGGCCGGCAACCTTCGAGGTTGCCGGCCATTCTGCCCTTCCGAGAGGCGGACAGTTACGACGGCTTCTCGTCCCGATATGAAGCGACCATCGCGATCGCCCATGTCAGGAACATCAACGCACCTAAGGCCCACGCCGGATAAATCGGCACTCCTCCCTTTTCCATTGGCAGTCCTCCTTTCCTTTGTCGCAATGTTCTCTCCAGCCCATAGCACCCGAACGAGGAGACAGCCCGCTATCTGAACATTCTCCGCCGGCTGTCTCCAGAGCCTAATTGATGAGGATGAACCGGGGATGAAGCTCTCGTGAAGAGGTGCACATCTCCGCTCTGGATCAGCAACAGATGCTGAGAAGCCGGTCTCTGATCCGGGTTGTCCTCTTACACCGCTATCGGCAAGGGAGCCGCTTCATCCACGATATGCCACTCGATGTCCTCTTCGGCAACGCCGTCGAACTTGGCTGCGATGACCTCCCGCGCCTTGGCCTTGGCGGCCTCGATAGCATGCTCCCTGATTCCACACTCCGCGCCCCCATAGACGTGCTCTCCGCGAGAGCCAATGATCACGCGATTCCCGATTCCATATCCCATCAGGGTCTTATAAGGTACCCAGACGGTTCCGTGCTTCCGCTTTTCAATGAAGATTCTGCACATGACTTTCTTCTTGACCCTCACAAGCCCCTCCTTTCGTCCGCATGCATGTCGTGCCTGAGGGGACGCCGCCCCCTCAATCTTCGACAGAGCCCTTACCGCCGACACTCATCGGAAGCATCTTCGCCCACAACCCGAACTTATCCAGAAACAGCGTGCCCCCATGAGTCAGGTCGAATCGGCCTCGATGCCGTTGGACCGCTCCGGCTGCGACGCCCGGGCCTTCAGATGCACGCATCAGGATCCATACAACTCCTTTCGCACCCGTTCCATGCGCGTTCTCGCGCATTCGCTCAACCGTTCGTCCACGGCTTCCCAATGCACGTTCGCGAAGAAGGTCTCGACGTACGTCTGCCGTTCCGACGGCGCGTAGTCGAGCAGGAACGCATGTTCCCAGAGGTCCAACACAAGCAAGGGCACGAAGCCGGCGACGGTTCCGACCTCATGCGAGCTGATCCAGTGGTTCGACAATCGCCCCGTCATCGGATCGTAATAGCAGATGGCCCACCCTACCCCGCGCATCGACGCGGTGGCGACGAAATCGGTCTTCCAGACGCCATAGGACCCGAAGCTGGCTTCGGCTGCCCGGATGAACGACGAGGAACGGTCCGGATCGCCTGTCCCCTGCCGGATGAGATTGCCGAAATAGTATTCGTGCAAGACCATCCCGTTGTATTCGAATCCGAGCCGGCGGGTCAGTTCCGAGAACAACGGCATGTCGTCCTGATCGACAGGGCCATCCGCCAGAAACGCGCGAATCCGTTCGCTCAGTCGATTGGCCTCACGAACGTACCCGTGATAGAGGGACAAATGCAGCTCGATGGTCCGGTCCGACATGCCCTTGAGACCCCTGAGATCGAACGGCTTGGCTTGATAGTGGAGCGTGGCAATCATGGTCATGGTCTCCTTCTCCTTCTTGGACGGTCGACTCGTCTGTCTCAGACGCGGCGTTTCGCGACCGACCGGTTCACCTGGCCTGTGCTGTCAGAGTTCTGCTCGTGCGAATAGCTCCGCCGCTTGTGCTTGGCTCATCCCGCGTGAAGTAGTTCACGCGCCTCCTCCGCGAAGGCCGGTTGTTTGCCGATCTTGTCGAGTGTCTCCGTGATCCGCGCAGGGTTCCCCCAGTCGCTCCACAGGACCCCCGCATCTCCATGACCGCCAGCCGGTCCGGCCTGCGCTGCAGGAGGTGCGAGGAGAAGTTCTTCCGCGGCATGGTTTCATAGATCGCGGCGAGCACCTTCGGCTCGTCGGCTGTGTCGATGGCGCGTGTCAAGCGATCGAAGAGGCCCACCACCTCCGGGAAACAGTCCCGCCCGAGATCCCAGAGTTGTTTGCCTCCGGCCGCCAGCACCATCGTGTTCCAGAGACCGCCGGTATCCTTGGCCCGTCGTGCGGCCGACTCGTCCGGTTTTTCGACGAAGCTGTCCACCGCCAGGACGGGAGCGTCCCCCGTCCAGCCGAGAAACCGGCCGGGACGAATCCATCCATACTCCAATTCAAAAGAATCCGGCCTTGCGGCCAGCAGAACAGGCCGTCCTCCGAGCAGCTCGCTTCCCCGCGCCGCCTGTTCCACCGCCCGGACAAACCGGTCTTCCGGGTAGATGAAATGATCCGAGGGATAGACCACGACGCTGGCGCCGGGATCGCGCGCGAGGATGTAGGTCAGCGGGAGAAACAGCCCGGCCGCCGTGTCCCGATTCTCGGGCTGCAACAATACGATGCCCGCCGGCCTCCCATCGAGCTGATGCCAGACCTCCGGTTGATGGTGCCGAGCCGCCACCACGACCACTCGTTCCCAGGGCGTGAGGCAGGCCGCGCGATCGAGCGTGTGCTGGAACATGGAGCGGGTCCCGACGAAGGCGCAGTATTGCTTCGGCTTGGCCGATCCCAGCCATCGCCGGATGAATGCGCTCGTCCGGACTCCGTCGCCGCCCGCCAACACAATCGACCACCGGCGCCCTCGTGCCATGTTCCCCTCCTTGCGATGATCCAATTCGCGATGTCGTCAGCTCTTGGAAGGACTGTACGGTCGGAACATGAGAAGCCGATGAACGGACCATGAAGATGTCTTCACGATAAGATGTCCTCACGATCGCGCGACGCGGCGGCCCCCTCGGCCTGAAGCGCACCACCCTCCAATCCCGCATGCAGAAGCTGGGGATCACGCGGCCACGGTAGCGCCGAACTTTCGGCAGGCGCCGAGAAATCGGCGCTGCTGTTTCGTCATCACTTCCCATCCGGCTCCGCTCACATTGCCGGTGTTCCCGGTAGAAATCTCCGTTGATCGGCCACTTAGACCGGCATGCCCGGTCTGCCTGCTTCAGGAACGGACTATGCTCATGCGCTGGCGCAAGAGGTGGCGAAGAGACCAGGCCTATTGAAAGCGCCGAGAGGAGGACACGATGAAACCAGGCACACGACAGATCCCTGCTTCTTGGTGGGGGCTTGAGCGGGCGACTGCGAAGCCGTGCGCGCACCTCCGTCGAAAGTTTCTCAACGGAACAAGCCGAACCGTCATGGACGAGAGCGGCTCGCTCGCCATTACGGCCTGGACCTGCGCGGATTGCGGCGGCCTGATCGAGGAGGTCCACATTCTGCCACGCGACGGACTGTCGGTGCGCCGGCCGATCCGGTATGCGGTCGCGCGGCAACAGGCATTCAAGCAGGCCCACCCGGTATCGGGGCGGAACTAACGCGCCTAGTGGCTCATGAGCAAGGTCTCCGGTTTAACCCGCATCACTCATGAACGCTTCTGCTGCAATCGCGGATTCGCCGCTGCGACAGAGCCAGGGTGAGAAGTCGAAGGCAAGGCACCTCTCCGCCGCGATGTGATCGAACGCGGCGGCTCAAGCGAAGCTTGGTATGGCGGGCGTGCTCGCCTCTCAGTCCCTCGACGTACTGCTTCACGTACGCCTCGGATCTTCGCGGCTGTGCTTGGGGGTACCCATTGCGCTTTTCCATGCAATGGGTCCAACGCCTGGCGACTGCGGGGTACCCGTTGCGCCTCTCATGCAACGGGTGGAACGCGACGAACCGCCATGAATAATGCGGGCTAAGGGGTAAGGCCCAATGGAATTCCTGACCGACGTTCTGCATCGCCATGGCGCGCTCATCCTCTTCGGGGCTGTCTTCGCCGAGCAGGCAGGACTTCCTCTTCCTGCCTGGCCCCTCTTGGTGGCGGCGGGGGTCCTGATCGGGATGGAGCACATGGGATTGATTCCGGCGGCCGGTGCGGCGTTGCTCGCCACCCTGGTCGCCGACGGTCTCTGGTACCTTGCCGGACAACGACGGGGCCGATCGGTGTTGGCGTTGCTCTGCAGAATCGCGCTCGAGCCTGACACATGCGTCCGGCGGACGGAAGAGTTCTTTCGAATGCATGGGCCTCACGCGCTCCTCCTGGCCAAGTTCATTCCCGGATTCAGCACCGCCGCGCCGCCGCTCGCCGGTGTCGTCGGGATCGGTCCCCTGAACTTCCTTCTCTATGACGCGCTTGGGACGGCACTCTGGGTCGGATCCGGCCTGGGCCTCGGCTATGCCTTCGGTGCTGGCACCCCTCTGGTGGCCGCCCTTGGCACCCACATGGCGCCGCTTGTGGGAGCGACGGTGGCGGCGTTGCTGGGCGTTTATCTCGGCGCGAAAGCCTGGCGGCGGCGAGCGGAGCTGAAACAGGCGCCGCGAATCACGGTGACCGAAGTCCTGGAGCGCTTGAACACGGGAGAGGCGGTCCTCTTTGTGGATCTTCGCTCGGCGGTCCACCGGCACGAAGTCCCGGGCATCGCCGGCGCAGTGACGATGAGCCTGGCCGATCTGGCCGGCCAGGCCGCTGCGCTTCCCAAGGACGGGACCATCGTGTTCTATTGCGCCTGCCCGCGCGATGCGTCCAGCGCCGAGGCCACATTGCTCCTGCGCCGGCTGGGGTTCGAACAGGCGTGGGCACTCGCCGGCGGTATCGAAGCCTGGCGGGCGATGGTGAAACAACCAACAGTTGGGTTGAGCGTGTCTGACGAGCAGGCCGTTGCCGCCTGACCGGTTGAGTGCCGAGCGGAACCGTCACATGAAACCATGGCAAATGAACGCGGTGAGGGGGAAACGAAAGGAGCGAACGGCATGGCTGGACTGAACGGAAAAGTGGCGATCGTCACGGGAGCGTCGCGAGGAATCGGGCGGGCCATTGCGGAACGGCTCGCACAGGACGGGGCGAGCGTCGTCGTGAATTACACGAGGAACGCTGATGAAGCCAAAAAGGTCGTCGCCGGCATCGAGGACAAGGGAGGAAGGGCGATCGCGATTCAAGCGGATGTCGGCCGGATCGCCGATGTCCGTCGCCTGTTCCAAGAGGTCCATCAGGCTTTCGGGCGGTTGGACATCCTGATCAACAACGCCGGGATCTTCTGGCCCAAGCCGTTGGCGGAGGTGACGGAACGGGAGTACGACGAGATGTTCTCGGTCAATGCCAAAGGCCCGTTGTTTGCCATGCAAGAAGCGGCGAAACGGATGGCGGACGGCGGGCGCATCGTGAACCTTTCCACCGGAGGGACACAGTTGGCGTTTCCCGGAATCAGCCTCTACGGCGGCTCCAAGTCGGCGCTGGAATTCTTCACGAAGGTAGCCGCGAAGGAACTGGGATCACGAGCGATCACCGTCAACACGATTGCTCCGGGCTATACCGAGACCGACATGCTTCCCTCCGACCCCTCGTTTCGGCAGATGGGTGAGCAATCCTCTCCGCTCAAGCGGCTCGGCACGCCGAAGGACATCGCGGATGTGGTGGCGTTCATCGTCAGCGACGACGCACGCTGGATCACCGGTGGCACGATTCAGGCCGGCGGAGGCGTGGTGATCTGAAGGGGAACGCAGAGCAGAGGTTCG
>DATIBM010000219.1:0-2083 GCA_035457545.1 Nitrospiraceae bacterium | reverse complement strand
TTCCTCGGCAGCGCGGACCTCATGCCCAGAAACCTGGATCGGCGGGTCGAGGTCCTGTTCCCGATTCGCGACCGCCGCATGCGGGAGGATATCTTGCATCAGATTTTTGAGGTCAATTGGCGGGATACGGTGAACGCGCGGGAGTTGAGGCCGGACGGGACCTATGTCCGGCTGGGCCAGGCTCCGGGCGAAGCCCCGGTCAATTCGCAGGAATCGTTGCTCCAGACGGCGAAGGACGGCTTGCTGCTGGCCGCGCACCGGTGAGACGGCCGCCCGAGCGTGGCGCGACGCCGCAAACGATCGACGAACGCCTCGGTGATCAGAATGGATGATCTGCCAGATCATGGCCAGGATCTGTGCTTCATTGAAACGCGGCAATCATCAATCACGAAACCATAGACGGGAGCGACTCGGTGCGAAGCGGTGTCGAACATGGCTGAAACGAACGAATCGAGCCCGGCGCTTCAACGGCTGGCTCCCTGTCCGAACAGTCCCAACTGCGTCAGCACGCTCAGCACGTCGGATCGCCACCGGATCGAGCCCTATCGCTACCGAGGCAGCCTCGATGAAGCCAGGCGCCGGCTGAAAGAGGTGATTGTCGCTCAACGAGGGGCGCGGATCGTCAAGGAAGATGAAACCTATCTGCACGTGGAGTTTACGAGCCGGATCTTTCGTTTCGTGGACGACGTGGAGTTCCTGTTCGAGGACGAAACGAAAACGATCCACTTCCGTTCGGCCTCCAGGACCGGCTACAGTGATTTTGGCGTGAACCGGAACCGGATGGAGGAGATCCGGCGGCTTCTCAACGGAAAGAGATAAGGGGGAATTGTATGCGGATGCTTCAGGCGATAGGGCTCTCGCTTCTGCTGGTGTTTCTCGTCGGTCTATCGGCCACGGCGCAGGCGGCCGATCGGGAGAACCTCCTGTCGGACCCGGGGGTGTTCGGCACCTTCGCGGTCTTTGCGGTTGATGATGCCTGGTGGCGGCTGGACCGTGAGGCGCGGGCGAAGGTCGGCGAGGAGATCAAGGGGGTGCTCGACAGGCAAGGCGAGCAGGTGGTCGCCGATCTGTATCTTCTGCGGGGCCTGTCCGACCGGGCCGATCTGATGCTGCGCCTGCACTCGACCGAGCTCGCCCGCCATCAGCACCTGGTGCTCGATGTGCTGGCCACGTCGCTCGGGCGGTATCTGCACAATGTCCACACGTTTCACGGGATCACCAAGCCGGCGAACTATGTGCCGGGCTTTTCGGGCGACCTCCAGGCGGCGATGAAGACGCCTCCCGATCCGGGACCAAAACCCTACGCGATCGTGGTGCCGATCAGAAAGGACGCGGACTGGTGGAGCCTGCCGCAGGCGGCGCGATTGGAGATGATGCAGGAACATGCGCAGGTCACGACGCCCTATTTGAAGACCGTGAAACGGAAGCTCTACCATGCGAGCGGGCTCGACGATCTGGACTTCATCACCTATTTCGAGACGGCAAGGCTGGACGACTTTCACAACCTGATCCTGGCGCTGGAGCGGATCAAGGAGAACCGGCACAACCGGCGGTTCGGCCATCCGATCCTCTTGGGCACCGTTTGCACGGTCGAGGACCTCGCGGAGGTCCTTGCGCGATAGGGAGCATCAGCCATGACAGGCGGAGAGGAGACAGTTTCAATGTTGCCGGAGAAACCGGCGGAGACCACATTCCCCGTTCATGATCTGATTCGGAGACGCTGGAGTCCGCGCGCCTTTGCCGACCGTCCCGTGGAGCCAGAGAAACTCGGCAGTCTATTGGAAGCCGCCCGCTGGGCCGCCTCCTCGAACAACGAGCAGCCGTGGCGCTTCATCCTGGCGACCCGCGAGCACCCTGAGGACTTTGCGCGGTTGCTGGGTTGCCTGAAAGAGTCGAACCAGGTCTGGGCGAGACAGGCTCGCGTGCTCATGCTGTCGGTGGCGAGGCTGACCTTCTCGGATGACGGCGAGCCCAACCGGCATGCGTTGTATGATGTCGGACAGGCCGTGGCCAGCATGGCGATCCAAGCCACGGCGTTGGGTCTCGTGATCCATCAAATGGCGGGATTCTTCCCGGACAAGGC
>DATIBM010000218.1:0-2085 GCA_035457545.1 Nitrospiraceae bacterium | reverse complement strand
TTGCGGCCTCGTTCGGGGGAGGAGGCCACACCCATGCCGCCGGATTTTCCGTTCCACTGGGCCCGGACGGAACCATTCCGGCCAACCCGGCATTACCGCGGGCCATCACGGATCGCCGACGGGCTCCCTGACCGACGTGATTCCCCTCCACGACGATAATCCCACAGAACGAACGCCGGTCGTCACCATCCTGATCATGGCGACCTGCGTGCTGGTGTTTTTCTACCAGGCCAGTCTTCCTCCGGCATCAGGAGAAGCCTTTGTCTTTCAGTACGGCGCCATTCCCTCGCTGGTGTTCGGGCATGCGCACTTGCCTGACGAGGTGGTCGCGGTCCCGGCGGTCATGACCTTGGTCACCAGCATGTTCCTGCACGGTGGCTGGATGCATTTGATCGGCAACATGCTGTATCTGTGGGTCTTCGGAAACAACATTGAGGACGCGATGGGGCACGGGCGGTTCATCGTGTTTTATCTCGCTTGCGGCATCCTGGCCGCCCTGAGCCATGCAATCACGGATTTCACCTCACAGATCCCGATGGTCGGCGCCAGCGGAGCGATCTCGGGCGTGCTGGGCGCCTATGTTCTCTTGTTCCCGCGGGCCCATGTGCTGGTCCTCATCCCAGGCATCGGCATGACCCGCGTCGCAGCCGGTTTTGTACTCGGGATGTGGTTCGTCACCCAGTTGATCAGCAGCGGAATGAGCATGGGCGCTACCGGAGGCGGCGTGGCCTTCTTCGCTCATATCGGAGGGTTCGTTGCCGGAATGTCCTTGATCGGTCTGTTCAAACGATCGGACATCCGGTTTTTTTCACCGGGACCTCTGCGCCGATGGGATCGGTGAATGCGTTCCGCTCACGTCACCGTGGCGCTTACGCAGCATCCAATATTTCTCGCACCTTTTCAACCAACCCGGCCTGCCGATAGGGATGTTGCAGCACAAATTTCCTGTTAATGCGATGGTGCTGCATGGCCTCCTCGTCATAGCTGGATACGAAGAGCGCTTTCATGGCGGGGTGCTGGATCATCAGTTGGCGTGCCAGATCGCGCCCCTCGATCTCCGGCATGAGCAGCGGGCTGACGGCCAGCTGAACGGATCCGCGATGCTGGCTGGAGACCAGCATGGCCTCAGTGGAGGAAGCAGCTTCGAGCACCGCATAATGGTGCCGCGCGAGGACGGAGGCCGCTAACTTCCTGTCAATTTCGTCCTCATTCACCAGCAAAATCGTTTCATCGCCTTTGGCCAGCAAGGTTTTCGCTAGAGGCTCTTCCCGGACATCGGCCGAGGCTGCGCCCGGAAAGAATATCTGCACCACGGTACCCTGCCCCGGCCGACTCTCCACCGCCAACGTGCCTCCGTTTTGCTTCACCGTCCCATAGACGGCCGTCAGGCCCAGCCCGATGTTGGTTTCTTTGGTGGAAAAAAACGGCTCAAAGATCCTCGCCTGGGTATCCCGGCTCATGCCCGTCCCGCAATCCCGGACAACGATCATCACTTGAGATATGCCGGGTCCCTGATCTGGCAGAGAGCGGTCTTCTGTACGCACCTCCACGGTTAGCCGCCCGCCGGCCGGCATCGCATCCCGGCCGTTCACAACCACTTGCAATACGACCTGTTCCAAGCCTTCCCGATCCACTTCGGCATAGGCAGGCGAGTCATCCGCAAGCACCCGCAACTCGATCTCCGGCGGCAACACACTCCTGATGGCCGGCTCCAGTTCAACCAGGACCTTCCTCACCGACACGATGTGCCGCATAGGCGTGCGCGAGACGTTCAACGCAAGGAGCTCCGCCGTCAAGGCGGCCGCCTTTCCTCCGCTTCTGAAGAGATCTTCAACGGAGCTTCGCAACGGATCATCGGCTTTCATCCGGGACAACAATAACCCGGTTTGTTTGCCGATCACCGACAGGAGAAAACTGAACTGATGGGCCATGCCGGCGGCGATCTGTCCCACCGCCTCCATTTTTTGAGCGTCCTGTAATCGCCGCTCCAAAGCCTGTCGCGCGCTAAGCCCCTCCCGCAGCGTCCGATCCGCCTCCACAAGACTTCTCTTGAGATCCGCGATACGGGATTCCAGCCGGCTCTTT
>DATIBM010000217.1:0-2371 GCA_035457545.1 Nitrospiraceae bacterium | reverse complement strand
AGGCCTGGCGGCCGACTCTGGACCGGGCGCGCAGCCGCTACACGTTTCAGAAGCCGCTGGCGGAGCGGCAGACGCAGCAGGTGCGCATCGGCCGCATGGCGGCCGATCTGTTCGCGATGGAATCGCTCGCCCACCTGGTCTGGCGCCTCGCCGATCAGCACCAGTTCGACATCCGCATCGAAGCCGCGATCGCCAAGATATTCAGTTCCGAGGCCACGATCCGGTTTTTGAAGGACGCGCAGACGCTCTTTGGCGGCATGGGCTACGAGACGGCCGACTCCAAGCGCCTGCGCGGCGAGCCGGCCTTCGGCATCGAGCAATTGGTGCGCGACGCGGAAATGTACCGGATCGGCGAAGGGGCAACCGACATCATGCGCCCGTTCGTCTCGCGCGAAGGGTTGAATCCTCATCTGGAACGGGCGCAAGCCTATTTCAACGAGGGGACGACCGGGAGCCGCAAGGTCATGGAGCTGCTCAAGCTCGCACGGTTCTACATTCCCTGGTATCTCCGGCTCTGGAAGCGGGCGCAAATTCCATTGCGCCCGGAGTTCTTGGACATGCCGGTCCTGTCCCATCTCACTTTGGTCGAACGCCTCAGCCGGAAACTGGCCAGGGCCATCTACTATGCGATGGTGATGAAACGCGAATCCTTAAGGGACGATCAGGGCAGACAGAACCGAATCGAGATGATCGGGGAGGACCTGCTCGTAATTGCGTCGGCGACCCTCCGGGCCCGGCGGGAAGCACGGGAGAGCGGGCGTACTGACGTTTGGGAACTGGTCGAGCGCATCACCACAAGCGCCAACGAACGAATCACCCATGCTATTCGAGAACTCATCCGCAACCGCGACCAAGAGATGGCCGAGAGCGGACGCCATGCCCTCGCCGGACAATACGACCTGCTCTCCAACGGCGTCGTGCAACGAAGCCTCAACGACTACCTGCCGAAAACAATGACATCTTCAGGCCCCGTCTCCCTTCGTTCCAATGTGTCCTCCGTGGAAGACAGCCCCGGCCTTCACTGACTGAATACTCCCGGTTCGACCGCCCGAGGTTTTTCTCAAAAACCCCGCTATTCTGCACTCATTCTCAACCTCCTTGTTGATCGAAATCGGTCCGATCCTTTATCACCGCGGGCGAATCGTGTTCTTCGCAGCAGGCGGAGTGCTCCAATTTTCAGGCCCCCCCCCGCATAGGGGCGATTGACAAACTCATTCAGGTTCCCTTACAGGTCTTCGGACGCCCTTGAATCCCGCTTCATCTTCCTAACAACGCAAGGAGCTGGTCCATGCAAGTCATCATGCTGGCCGGTCTGTTTCTGCTCACGGTGCATTCATCTCCGGTCCTGGCCTACCTGGATCCCGGCTCCGGCAGCATGCTGGTGGCGGGATTGGTGGGACTGTTGTCGAGCCTGCTGTTTTTCTTGAAAGGTCTGTACTACAAGGGCGTGCGAGGTCTCTTTCACAAGGCCGGCAAACCGGTTCAGGAGGCGGCCGCCGGGCAGGGCCTCGTGTTCTACTCGGAAGGGCGACAGTACTGGAACACGTTCCGCCCGCTCATTGACGAACTTGCCGGGCGAAACGAATCCTGCCTATAACTGACTTCCGATGAACAGGATCCCGGACTCTTATACTCGTCGGAACTGGTTCATACCAAGTACATCGGCGCCGGAACCAAAGCCTACGCACACCTGGCGATGCTGGAAGCCGATATCTGCGCCATGACCACGCCGGGGCTCGATGTCTTGCAGATCAAGCGGTCGAAGGGCGTGAAACACTATGTGTATCTCATCCATGCGCCCACCGATGTCGGCACCTATAAACAATATTCGTTCGACTACTTCGACACGGTGTTCGTCAGCGGAGAGCATCAGATCCGGTCGCTCAGAAAACTGGAAGAATTGCGAGGGACGCCGCGGAAAGATCTCCGGAAAGTCGGCTGTCTGTATTATGACGACATGCAAAGGCAGTTACGGGAGCTCGATCCGGTCCCACGGAACGACACCCGAACCACCGTGCTCGTGGCGCCGACATGGGGGCAGAACGGGCTCCTGAAAAGGCTGGGGACGCGGGTCCTTGCGCCCCTCCTGAACAAACAATGGACCATTATCCTGCGGCCTCACCCCCAAAGCTTTCTTTCTGAAAAAGACCTGCTCGACGGCGTCCGGGAGGAAGTCAGGAGTTATCCCAACCTGCACTGGGATGACGATCCCGATCCCACCCAATCCATGGCCGCCGCCGACGTGCTGATCTCGGACCTCTCCGGAATCGTGTTTGATTTCGCCTTCCTGTTCGAAAAACCGGTGATCACGCTGAAGTACGACGTGAACAAGGTTGGGCAGGAGGCCTCCGACTTCCCCTGGGATTCCTGG
>DATIBM010000216.1:0-4468 GCA_035457545.1 Nitrospiraceae bacterium | reverse complement strand
AGGAGCAGCGCCCCCATGCTGGCCGCCTGTCCCAGGCAAATGGTATTGATGGGCGGCTTCACATACTGCATGGTGTCGTAAATGCCCAGCCCGGCCGTCACGCTGCCGCCGGGCGAATTGACGTAGAGATTGATGTCTTTTTCCGGGTCCTCGGCCTCCAGAAACAACAACTGCGCGATGATCAAATTGGCGAAGACATCGTCGATCGGCGCTCCCAAGAAGATGATCCGATCTTTCAACAGCCGAGAATAAATGTCATAGGCCCGCTCCCCTCGGTTGGTCTGCTCGATCACAATCGGTACCAGCATGCACTCCGTTCCTTTCTTTCTTCCGTTCCGGGCCGCGGGAGCCCGGCTGAACCTGTCCCGGCCGCGCCCAACTGGTCGTGGGATTATCCTTGAATCACCGCATGTCGGTAAACAAAGTCCAGGGCCTTGTCGGCGAGAATACGGCTCCGCAATTCATCACGCGAATCGTTCCCGCCGGCCTGGATGATCCGTTGCAGCTCCTGGGGGTCGATCTTGAGTTCCGCAGCCATCCGCGCGATCTCGGCTTGGAGATCGGCTTCCTCGACCGTGAGGCCTTCCTTTTCCGCCACGGCATCCAGGATGAGGCCCAGTTTCACCCGTCGGGTCGCCTCGGGAAGCGCCTCTTCCTGGAGTTTCTTCAACTCCTCGGGGCGCAGAGCCTGCTCGTCCAGCTCGTCTGTTATCCCACGTTTCTGATGGCGAGCGTGAAGTTGCGATCGCACGATGGCCGTGACTTCGCGATCTACGAGCGCCTGGGGCAGATCAAAGTGATGGGTGTCCAGGAGCCGTTTCATGATTTGCTCCTTGTACCCGTCTTCGATGTCCCGTTTCAGCGCCTTCTCCATTTGGTCCCGCAGTTTGTCCTTGAGTTCGTCGAGGCTGTTGTACGGGCCGCAGTCCTTCGCGAACTCATCGTCCAGCGTCGGCAGGGTCTTGTGCTTCGTCGACACGATCGTGATGCGAAACGCCACCGTTTTGCCTGCGACTCTCTGGTCCGGATGGGTGGCCGGATAGCTTTGGGGAATTTCGATCTGAGCTCCTTCAACCTGTCCGATCAGGTGCTGATCGATCTCAAGGCCCAGGACCGGGAGCTTTGATCCGATTCGATGCAAATGCCCCTGCTTTTTTGTGCCGTCGAGGGGCTGTTGGTCCAGATACCCCTCGATATCCACCACGGCAAAATCCCCTTCCTTCAGAGAGGCACCGGGAGGGGCGGGCTGCAACTGAGCCTGCTGCTCGCGAAGCACCTCCAGCGCCTTCGCGATTTGCTCGTCCGTGACGGTTCGTTTGTCGGGCTTCAACGAGATCGGGTTGGGCGGCCGGTAATCCCGAAGCTCGATCTTCGGCCGAATTTCCACCGTCGCGGTAAAGGCGAAGGAGGCATCCTTCTTGATTTTCACCCGGTCGATCGGCGGAATCTCCACCACGACCGGATGGATGCCCGTTTGGCGGACGGCCCGGTCGTAGTATTCCGGGACGAGCGTTCGGATGACGTCTTCTTCGACCGTTTTCGCATAGCGCCGCTCCAGCAGCGAAACCGGCGCTTTTCCCGGCCGAAAGCCCGGGACCTGCACCTGGCGATTGAGTTCCGCATAGGCACGCCGGAACCGTTCCTTCACTTCTTCTTCAGGGACTTCGATCCGGATGGCCCGTTTCACCGGGCCGAGTTCGGTCATTTCAACCTTCATAATACCTTGCGCTCGATGAGGTTGTTCAGGTGGCTGATTTGACGGCTGTCAGCGGTCTCATCGTGGTGCGAGAGGAGGGACTTGAACCCTCACGGTTGCCCACGAGATCCTAAGTCTCGCGCGTCTGCCAGTTCCGCCACTCTCGCAGCTCTAAGTCAGCGTTTTTCGCAACAGGCTAGCTTCCTTCTACCCCCGCCCGCACAGGTGTGTCAACCGAAGACTCCGCCCCATTTTCAGCTTGTAGGAACAGCATGCGTGTCGTGATTACAGTGATCCCTTCGAATGGTGGAGAAGAAACCCGCAGGGGGGATGATGCATCGGGCTTTCTGGAACCCACCTCCACCGGGTGAACGGCTCAGCAGCCTGGATTCGTCCACAAATCGGGCAACAGGTCTTTGATCCCGCGACCGTCCTATGCCGGCGGTATGTTGCAGGCCGTCCATGGGCGGCTCCTTGCCGGTCTCGGAGGCGCGTGTTAAGATGCCGCCTTTCATGCCCTTGGCGCGCGCGGAGAGGTGCGAGAGTGGACGAATCGGCGTGCCTGGAGAGCACGTGAACTGGCAACGGTTCCGTGGGTTCGAATCCCACCCTCTCCGCCATACCAAGCAGAAATGAGGAATTTGGAATGATGAATTGGGAATGCTGATGCTGTGATGTTATTCGGTGGTCCAGCTCTGTTCGCCCATTCAACATTCCTCGTTCAGAATTCATCATCGAATTTGGTACAGGGGCTGGGCCCTGTGCAACAGAATCCTGTGAACCCCGCCAGGTCCGGAAGGAAGCAACGGTAAGCGGGCAAGTCTGTGTGCCGCAGGATCACCTGGCCCCACTCTTATCGAGGACGTTCAACGTAAATCGTTATTCGTGAATCGCGGGCACGCTTGCTGTCCGCCGTTTGACGAATGACGTTCAACGAATAACGAACCGTGGACTATCAGGTCTCCGCACGAAAATATCGGCCGGGCACGTTCTCGGACGTGATCGGCCAGCCCCATGTCGTTCAAGCCCTCGTCAACGCCGTTTCCTCCAAACGAATCGCCCACGCCTTCCTGTTTTCGGGCACGCGCGGCGTCGGCAAGACGACGATTGCGCGCATCTTGGCCAAGGCGCTGAACTGCGAGCAGGGGCCGACGGGAACCCCTTGTAATCGTTGCGTGAACTGCACCGAAATCGCGCAAGGCACCTCGGTGGATGTGATGGAGATCGACGGAGCGTCCAATACCAGCGTCGACGACGTGCGCGAGATCCGCGAAAACGTGAAGTTCACGCCGTTTCGAGGGGCCTATCGAGTCTACATCATCGACGAAGTGCATATGCTGTCCAACTCCGCCTTCAACGCGCTCCTGAAGACCCTGGAGGAGCCTCCGGCCCATGTCGTCTTTATTTTTGCGACGACGGAGTTGCACAAGATCCCGGCCACGATCCTCTCCCGGTGCCAACACTATAGTTTTCGGCGAATCCCGCGCGCGGAGATCGTCGAGCGCCTGGCGCTCGTGGCGGCGCAGGACGGCGTGTCCATCGAACCAAGGAGCTTGACGCTGGTTGCGCGGGCGAGCGAGGGCAGCATGCGGGATGCGCTCAGCCTGTTTGATCAAGCCATCGCGCTCTGCGGCAAGACGGTCAACCATGACGACCTGGAGCAGTTGCTGGGCGCGGTTCCGGTGGAGTTGGTGCGATCGTTCATCCAGGCGCTTGAACGGCGCGACAGCCTGGCTGCCGTGGAGGTCATTGCCGCGCTGCTGGAACAGGGGCAGGATCTTCGGGCCTTTTGCGCGGATGTGGTGGAATACCTGCGCAACCTGCTCGTGGCGTCGGTCGCGCCATCCGTGCAGGAGCTTCGGGGGCTGGTCGAGGCGGCGGACGAGGAGTTGACGCCGTTGTTGGAGGAATCTTCACGCTTTTCCGCCGACCGCCTGCAGCAGGTGTTTCAGGTGTTTTCACAGGCCGAAGACGGACTGCGTCTAAGCATCCACCCGCGCTTTGCTTTGGAAGCCGCCGCGATCCGGGCGACCACAGTGGCGAAGGCGACCGCGCCCATTGCCGAGCGCTCAACGCAAGCCCGGGCGGCGATGCGTCCGCCTGGCAAGGCCGCTCCATCTTCCTCTCCGGCTCCTACCCGGACAGAAACTCCGGCCGGTCCAGCCACAAACAGTCCGAACCAGGCGAAACCGGGGCTGGCTCAGCCGACCTCCGGCCGGGGAAACGACAGGAGCCGCTCAGGGCCTGCGAGGCCTCTGAAGTCACCGGCTGCCGGACCGGTCACGCCCGAAGGTCGGGAGGGTCGGATGGGACCAACGAAGGGGGATGAACCCTCGGTTGCGGACGCATCTGCGCGGTCTGCCAAGGAGGAGCTGAGTCTGCGGGAGGAAAGGTCTACCGGACCCTTGCAGGAGACTCTGCCGGAGAGCCAACACCCGCCGCCCCTCGCATTGGAGTGGGAACACTTCGTCGAGCGCATGGCTGCTACTCATCCGAGCATTGCGTCGTTCCTGGAGCGAGGCCGATTGGTGGAAATGGAACATGGCGAAATCGTGCTCGGCTATGCCAAAACGGAGTCGGTGGCTCGGGCCATGATGGAGAAAGAGGATAATCTTCGCATCATGCGGTCGGTCGCCGAAGAACTTGCCGGCCGGCCGGTCACGGTCCGCATCGCCGAGCTGGCGGACGCCGCTCCTGCGGGCCCCACGATGGCCGAGGCGCGGGCGGCGCGCCGACGGGAAGAAACCACGCTCCTCTTCGAGCGCACGCGCG
>DATIBM010000215.1:0-6282 GCA_035457545.1 Nitrospiraceae bacterium | reverse complement strand
AGTGGTCCGTTGCGGAGCGCCGGATCCAGATCAAGACACGGGCGTGGCGGCTGAGAGAACAGGGCGTGATCGAAGAGCCGATCGAGAGCAGCGCGGCCACCGCCTCGACCCTTACCGAGCAGGAATTGCTCGAATTGGCCGCAAACGGGAGATCGGTTGAACGGGCGATGGACTATCCGATCGATCTCGAATGGGCCCTCGACAATCAGGGCCTCTGGTTGCTCCAGGCCAGGCCGATCACCGCCATGGGCCACGATCCTGTGCCGGTAGAGAAGCAGACGGAGGGTTCCGGCAAGCCTGCTCAGCCGGTGTTGAGCAATCTGACGAGCGTGTGGTCGCGCGCGAACTTTAAGGAAACGCTGCCCGAGGTTCCGAGCCTCCTGAGCACGTCGTTTTTGGAAGAATACATGGAGGACAACATCCTGACGCACTACAGGGCGCTGGGATGCGTGATCCCGCCCGAGGTGACTCCGGTGCGCGTCATCCAAGGCCGTCCGTTCATCAACGTCACCCTCTTTCAATCCTTGATGGCGCACTGGGGAGGAGATCCGCGAGACGTCACCGAGCAGATGGGAGGGCAAGGGGCGGTATCGGAACACTTGCCTCCCCGCCTCCCGCTCTGGAAGGTGATCCGGGCCAGCTTTCAGGTCGAGGCCGCGATCCGCCGGGCTATCTGCACAGCCCCAACCTGGTTTGCTGAAATCAAGCAGCTCGCGGCCACGAAGGCCCGGGAGGCCCAAGGCAATTCCACGCTTCCGATGGAAGCCCTGTTGCAGCGATTGCAGTCTCTCGGCGACCTCTTGAAGACACGGGACCTGACCTTCGCGATCGTCGCCGGCGTGGGACAGGGCCTTCGAATCCTGGGCACGTTGCTGCCCGGCGCGATCGGTCAGGACTGGCGCCCGCTGTTGAACCGCGCCTTACGGGGACAGGGGACCATCATCAGCGCGAGGCAAATCGCGGAGGTTGAACGTCTGGCCTTGATCGCGGCGCGCGAACCCTCGGCCTGTTTGTACTTTCACCCCAAACGGACCGACTGGAGCGACTTCTGGACCCGGCTGGCCGGCACAACCTTCCTGCGGGAATTCGAAGCCTTCCTCCAGGAGTATGGCCATCGCGGGATCGGCGAAAGCGACTTTTCGGCTCCGCGACATGCGGATCGCCCAGACTATCTCTTAACCGTTATCCGAAACCACCTCCACGGCTCGGTCGATCGGGAGCCACCGGACCTCATGGCTCGCCAGGAGCAGGCGCGCAGGGAAGCGCTGCTGGAAATTCGCCGGCGCCTTGGGTGGAGATGGGTTCACCGGCTCCTTATCACCTGGGCATACGGGCGCCTCACCCGCTGCCTCTCGCTCAGAGAGGCCAACCGGCATCACGTCATGTACTTTTCTGTGATGGTCCGGGATCTGGTGCTGGCTCTCGGCGACCGGCTTGTGGCGATGGAGAAGCTAGAGCGACGGGAGGACGCGTTTTTTCTCACGGCCAGCGAGATCCGCCGGTTGGGGACAGACCCGCCGCGGGAGTGGCGGCCGCTGGTAAAATTGCGGCGCGAGGAGCGAGCGGCTCACCTGCGCGCCACGGTCCCGGACCTGGTCGAACCAAACAGCAAGGAGCAGGCGGAGGAAGAGCCGACCAGCGTGTCACCGGACATCCTGCGGGGCATTCCCATTTCCACCGGTCGGATACAGGGCCCCGCGCGGCTCATTCGATCGGCCGATGATCTGCAGGCAGTGAAGCCAGGCGACATTCTGGTCGTGCCGGTCATCGATCCGGGACTCGCCCCGCTGTTCGCTCTGGCCGGCGGCCTGATCGCCGAGATGGGCGGAACCCTCTCGCACGGGGCCATCATCGCCCGCGAATACGGCCTTCCCGCAATCGCCAACGTGTGTAACGCTTTGCAGATCCTTCACACGGGAGAACGCCTGGACCTCGACGCCGACCGCGGCGAGGTCAGACGGGCTTGATGAACTACCGACCTCCGAAATCAGATCCGCCTCACGCGATGCGCACCCGCCGCGTGATCCGGCCGTTGCTCTCCCAGTAGGTTCGCTTGTTCGCAATCACGGGATCGGTCATCGCGGGCTGAACGTTTCCTTCTCGATCGATGGCACGGGAGGTGATCCGATATTCTCCGGATCTCGCCTCCCAATCCAGATGCCAGAACTTCCAGGCGTAGTCGTGATCCTGACCCTGATCGATCGTGGCCGGCAGCCAGGACCCGTCGTCGATCCGGACCTCCACCCGTTGAACCGGCGCCCCCCAGGCAACACCCTCGATCCGGTGCTTGCCGTTGCGCACGATCACCCGGGCCGGCGTCGACTTGATCAGGGACCGCCCAACGGTCTTTTGAGTCCAGACCGTCTCGCCGTTCGAGCCTTTCTCCTCGCGAATCGTGACATAGTCCTTGCTCATGAACCGCCCGGCCCATCGCCGGTCGATGACCTCGATGCGAGTCAGCCATTTCACGTTGGCCACCCCATACCAGCCGGGAACGATCAATCTCACCGGATAGCCGCTCAGATGAGGCAACGGCTCTCCATTCATCTCGTAACAGAGGAGCACGGATGGGTCCATCACTTCCGGCACGGAGAGGCTACGGCTGAAGCTCTGCCTCATCTTGATCTCGCGGACCTCCTCCTCTCCCTCGTCGGCTCCAAAGAAGACCACGTCCACGGCGCGGCTCTTGATCCCGACCTGCTTCAGAATCGGAGCCAAGGGGGTGCCCGCCCATTTTGCGGTCCCGATGCCGCCGGTGAACCAATCGAACCCATGGTTGCCGGCGCATTCGAGGGTGAAGACAACCTCCTGACTCGGGAGCGCCTTCAACTGATCCAGTGAGAAGGTCACGGGCCGCTCCACCAGGCCGCCGATGGTCAGCCGCCAGTCTTCTTGCCGAATCTGCGGCCGGTTATAGTGCGCCACCGTAAAGAAATCCTTGGCAGGGGTGATCCAAGAAGTCGACCGTTGCCAGTCGTGCTTGTTCAACTCGCCGATTGCCTTGATGGCCTGTTCCGGCGGGGCAGACGGCTGGTCAAGAAACGGGATGAGCTGCGTCCCTTCTTCAGCCTGGGCGAACCGCGCCAACAGCGGTGAGTTCATCATAGCCAGAAGAGCCAGAGCTGAGCCCCCCTGTGCGAGAAACTCGCGCCTTGAAAAGGAACGGAGTTGGCCGTGCTCCGTTGTTCGAGCGTCTTGAATGGTCATCGACAATCCCTCCTTTGGTCCATGCTCTTCAACCGAACATGGTGGTGTTCGCGTTCTTCTATGGTCGAATCCAACAGAGCAGCGCCGGCGCGAGGAGCCAGAGAATTCCCTTCACAAGGAAAAAGCCAAAGCCCGCAAGGCCGGCCCGCTTCACCCAGTGGCTCCCTTGTCCAGTCTGCGCGTAATTGAGGCTCAGGGAGTTCCGCATGGTCCTATCTCCATTGTTATGGGGCAAGGGGGCACGGCCAACCGTGCCCCTCCCCGTCCCGTTAGGCAGCCGACGCCGTCCGGGTCCGCATCTCCGCTGTCGCCGAACGGCCGAGGCTCGGCACCAACATCGGCACCCGCTGACGGTAATCGGCATAGGCTTGGCCGTGCATGGTCACCAGGTCTCGCTCCTCAAACCGAATCGCAATCAAAATATAGGCCGTGGTCGCCAGCGCAAAGACCAGGTGAGCGATCGTCATGGTCGGCGTGGCCCAGAACGTGAACAACCACCCGACATAGAGCGGATGCCGGACATGCCTGTAGAGTCCTGGAGTCTTGAAGGCCAGCGGCACATAGTCCCGGCCCCGGAGATACTGCCACACCTGCCGCAGGCCGAACAGGTCGAAGTGGTTGATCAAGAACGTCGCGACCAGGACCAGGAGCCAGCCCCCGGCGAAGAGGCCGTACAGGACTCCACGGCCGATCGGATGCTGCACATCCCACAGCACCCCGCCCATCGGCTGCCAGGCATGAAACAACAGGAGCAGCGCCGCGCTTGAGAACAACACATAGGTGCTCCGCTCGACCGGCTTCGGTATGAATCTCGTCCACCAGCGCTTGAAAGCCGGTCTGGCCATGACGCTGTGCTGTACCGCAAACAGGCCCAGCAACAACAGATTGACGACCAACGCCTGAGCGAGCGGCCGTTGGGGCTCCCCGTCGATCGTTTGCGCCACCCCGATGTTGCCAATGAAGGCGATCGCGTAGAGAAACGTGGCCAAGAAAATGGCATAGCACAGGGTTCCATAGCTAAAGGCGAGGATCCGTTTCATGGCAGGGTCTCCTTTCTGTTTGACTAAATCGTATGTGACTGTGGCCGGAACGGGCTTTCATCAGGCCTTTGACCGCTGCACCTCAATCGAGACCGACACGGGGACAGGATTCGACAGGATGTCGAAGACCGGCGAATAGGTCGTCAATTGCTGCAACTCGTCGGCCACTGCATCGGATGCGACCTGAAACTGCACCCGGATCTGTTGATAGCCGCGCCGGACCTGGTCTGAGGCCCCCAGAAACCCTCGCAGGTCCAGGTCTCCCTCCAAGCGCGATTCCACCGAATCGATCCTGATGGCGCGGGCCGCCGCGTGATAGACCACCGAGGTGGTCAAACAGGCGGCCAGGGCATGCAGGACGAACTCCACGGGATTCGCCCCCTGATCCTTCCCAAGCAACACCGGAGGTTCGTCCGCATCGAGGACAAACGCCGTGGCCCGCGTCCGGTCCTCCTCACCGGCTCCATAGAAACCTTGGATCGTCGAGCGATTGTGGCCGCCCCCGATCCATCGGTTGGCCGCGCGGAACTGAAAGGCAGCCAGACTCGGCTGTTGCCGCACCGCCTCGACCGTCTCGCCCAGCCTGCCCACATCCACACCGTTCACCGCGTGACTGATGGTGCCTTGTGACGTGATGGATTCTCCTTTGTGCGTCTGCTGGTTGATCATCATCCGGCGAAACAACCATTGGTCCGCCGATCGACAGAGGGCTTCCCAGTTCATGCGAGCCAACTCCTCAACGCCGGATCTCCTGCCCCGGCGCAGGGCGAGACTCCGGCCGGAAACGAGAAATAGGTCCGGCGCAACAGGTCCAGTGACCAGGGTTCGGACCGGTTCCACGGAGCCAGGGACAGGGTCCTGGCCAGGAAACAATAGTGGAAGACCACTCGGGCCGTGGTGCCGACCAACTGTACGACATGGATCCAGAGATGAGCGGCGGCCAGAGCCCGGCGATCAACAGGACGAGATACGCCATTCGCACCTGTACCAAGAAGCTCGTGAGTCTGCCGGTGCGCTTCGCGAAGTGGGCGATCTGGACGATGCAGAGGACAATGGCCAGCCAAATCCCCGGGGTCCAGCCTGACAACCAGCCGGCGAGCAGAAAAGCTGTCGCCAGCCAGTACCGCCATCCAAGGTCGTGAATCGTTTTCATGGCTTCCCCCTTGTCCCCCTGCGGAACCCAATCGACGGCTCGGACTGGAGCATGAACGATGCCAGTGGGCACTCTCAGCACTGTTCATTCTGTATCAATAGGTTATGAACTCGACATAGTTGTGAGCCGGCACGTGAGATTTCGCAATTCCTGAGATCTCGCGAGGTACTTCGCGAAGATTCGAGAATCAGCCTTGGCGGGCCGGTGACAAGGATCCGGCTGTCTGGTCAAGGGGAATTCCCTGGAAGGTCGCACCAGGGATCTTCCGAGTAGGAGGTGATGTCGTGGTCTCGTACAGTCTGTTGTAGGACAACCGACGACTCGACGAAAGGAAGACAAGATGTCGGAGCCGAATGGGATGCCCCGTCAGCCGGATGAGCTGCTTCGCTTGCTCCAAGAGTTGCGTAAGGAACTGGAGCAGCTTCTACGAGGGTTCCCGGCTTCCGACCAGAACCGGGATCGCGCAAAGACTCGGCCCACGGATCCCAAGCCACCGACGGGGATCAGTCCGCAGGATTCGACGCAGGACGTCGCCGACTCGAAATCGTCCGAGTTGTGAACCATTCGACAAGGCGGGCCCATCATGATGGCAGGGAACGGCTGCGGCGGATCTCTATGAGCGGGAGCGGCGGGCAATGCCCAGCGCTTTCATGCGGGAGGCCAAGGTCGATGGATTCATCCCAAAAAGCCGTGCGGCCCCCTTCTCCCCGGAGACTTTCCAATCGGCGGTCTCGAGCGCGCGGAGAATATTTGCCCGCTCCAGCTCCACCAGCTCTTTCATGGTCCGTATGGGAAGCCCGCTTCCATCCCCGCAGGATGGCAGTTCGTCAACAGGGGAGGGCGCCGCTTCCGGCAACGCCCGGTCCAAGTTCAGCCGCCCGT
>DATIBM010000214.1:0-18752 GCA_035457545.1 Nitrospiraceae bacterium | reverse complement strand
TTGTTCTGTCCCACTGTGAGTTTTTGTGACCACCAAGAGGTCAGCGGCTGCTCATAGGAGGCGCTCAAGATGAGCGTGTTGGTCGTGGACTTCGATCCGAGCACATCGAATTTCGAGGTCGTGGTGACGTTGTCGAGATTGACGTCCGAGTTCCACCAGCGCGCGGTCACGTCGAGCCGTCCGTCTTTCGGCAGCGTCACCCCGACGCGCCCGGAGCCCTGCCAGTTGTGAAAGGCGTCCCGTTCCGTCGCGCCGCGCCGATAATTGCCCACGGAGAAACTGCTCGTGTCCCAGCGCGACAAGGAAAAGGCGTAATCCACCGGCCCCTTGGTGCCCGATACCTGCCCGCCTTCCCGCAGCGTGGCGAACGAGCCGTACTCCATAAATGCGCTGCCGGTGAGCGGCCCCGTTCCCCGTTTGGTGATGATATTGATCACGCCGCCGATGGCGTCAGATCCGTACAGCATGCTCTGAGCGCCGCGCAAAATCTCAATCCGCTCGATGTTCTCGGCCGTGAGATTGGCGAAATTGAAGTCGCCGCTGGTCGGGCTGTTGACGATGGCTCCGTCGATCAGGACGAGGGTGTGGGCCGAGTTGGCCCCCCGAATGCGGACTGTCGCGTTGGTGCCGGGCCCTCCGTTAGAGAAGACCGCGGTGCCTTGAGAGAGGCGCAAGGCGTCCACCACCGTTTTGATTTTCTTCTGTTCCAGCTCCTCGCCCTTGATGACCTCGACCGCGCTCGTCACCTGCGTGATCGGGACCGGCGTTTTCGTCGCGCTTACGACGATCTCCCCCACTTCGAGCGGCTCGTCCGCCATCGCCACTTCCTGCGCCGCGACCCTTGCGACACCGCCTCCGGCCCAAACCAGACTTGGAATCAAGACACACCATCCCCACGACTTCATACACTCCTCCCCCGTGCTCGAAGGGCTGAGCAGATCTGTCCGTCGGCTGGGTCTCCTGACTCGCGGATCGTCGCGATCCCGCGCCTTCCCGGCTTGGACGTCATTGGTCATTCGTCATTCGCGGGAAGTGAGAGATCTTCCCCATTCGATTGACGAGTGACGGCTGACGGTTGACGCCTAAACCAGTGGCTCTTGTGCGGGACCACTCCTCGCTTACAGTGGCGGCACCGTGAGGGCTTTGCACCCTCTTCCCCGTCCCCAACGACTTCTTCCTGACTCCCTCCTTGAAGATTGACCCTTTGACCGTACCCCTATCTTTGACGGTGAGGCTTGGGCACATGCGCCTCAGCAACTCGTCATTCGTGAACCGTCATTCGTCATTTGTTGAGAACACCTCTGTGCGTCGCATTTCCCTCCCCGTCTCGCACGGTTGACGAATGCCGGTTGACGTTCTTACGTCGGTCGTCGCGTCCACGCCGGCAACGTCACGCGTGGCCGTCCCGACTCGGGATGTCGGTCGACCAGCACCTCGCATCCGTAGACGGCCTTGAGAATGTCCGGCCTGATGACGTCCTCCGTCGTGCCAGCGGCGAACAGGGCTCCCTCCTTCATCATCAACATCCGATCGGCATACTGACCAGCCAGGTTTAAATCGTGAGAGATCAGCAGCAGGGTCAGGCCCTGCCGATCCGTCAGCCGGCGCAGGAGCGCGCTGATGTCGATCTGGTGCGGCAGGTCCAGAAACGCGGTCGGCTCATCCAGCAGCAGGACCTGCGGAGCCTGCGCCAGCGCGCGGGCAATCAAACAGCGCTGCCGTTCTCCTCCCGAGAGGTCCGCCACCGCGCGATCGCTGAGATGGGCGACATCCGTCGCTTCCATCGCCTCCATTGCGATGTCGAGGTCCTCCTCATTCTCCCAACTGAACCCGTCGCGCCAGGTTGATCCATGATGCGGATGCCGGCCCATGAGGACTGTTTCGAGAACGGTGAAGGGAAACACCTGAAGACTCTCCTGCGGCACCATCGCCACCGTGCGGGCGACCTCGTTCTGTGGGATCGTCGCCAGATCGCGCCCGCGCAAGCGGATGGTGCCGGTCTTCGGACGGAGCACCTTGCCCAGCAGTTTCAGCAGCGAGGTTTTGCCCGACCCGTTCGGACCGACAATCCCGACGAATTCTCCGGATTGGATGTCGAAGCTCAGCTCTCGCACAGCCCAGAGCAGCCCGTCTGGATTGTTCGCTGGATAAGAAAGGCTCAAGGAGCGGACTTCATAGATCGGCATCGAGGACATGGGGCGACCATCATCGGTCGCGAGCAACGAACGTCGATCGGCGGCAACCACGTCCCGATTGTGCGGACCATCGTTCACGCCAGTCGATCCTTTCGCCACAGCAGGAGGTAGAGAAAGAGCGGTCCTCCCGCGAGCGCCGTGACGATCCCCACGGGAATTTCGGTGGGGGCCAGCAGAGTCCTCGCCGCTGTATCGGCGAGCAGCAAGGCCATGCCCCCGACCAACGCCGAAGCCGGAAACAGCAGCCGGTGGTCGGCGCCGAACAGCAGCCGCACGGCATGTGGCACCACCATACCGACGAAGCCGATCATCCCGCTCACGGATACGACGGCGCCCGTTACGAGGGCCGCTGTCACGAAGAGCCGCTTCTTCACCCGCTCCGTATCGACGCCACAGGCGCGCGCCGATTCCTCTCCAAGGGTCATGAGGTTGAGCGAACGCAATTGGGTCAAGAGCAGCGCAAGGCCGACCAGGATGTAGACCAGCAGCACGGTGAGCCCGGGAGAGACCTGCAGCGTCAAGGTCCCCATCAACCACGCCATCAAGCCGAAGGACCGGTTCGGGTCCATGAGGAGGGTGGAGAACATGATCAGCGCCGAGAAGATCGCGTTCAGAATCACGCCGGCCAACAACAGACTGTGGATGGAGAGGCGGCCTTGGGTCGCGCCCAATCGGTAGACGAGCACCAGCGAGAGTAACCCCCCGGCGAAGGCGCAGAGCGGGAGCGCCGTGAGGGCCAGGAACGAGGTCCCGATGCCGAACAGGATCGCCAGTGCCGCCCCCAATGAAGCGCCGCTCGACACCCCAACGACATAGGGATCGGCCAGGGGATTGCGGAGCAAGGCTTGCAGCACGACACCGACGGAGGCGAGTGAGGCCCCGACGATCACGCTCAACAGGATGCGCGGCAACCGCACGTGAAACAGGATCATGCCGGTCGTCCCGATCGACTCGCGGCCCCAGTCGCCCTGCCTGAGTGCGCGTAGGATGAGATCCACCATCCGCTGAAGCCCGATATATTCGGTGCCGAGTTGGAGACAGAGGATCATCAGCAGGATCAGTCCCGCCGCGAGCGAACCGAGGACCCTGAAAGCTTTTGTGCTCCGGCTGCGCGCGATCCGGCGGCTACGGTCCATGATCCGCGGCGCAGGCCGATTCGCTCGTTCGGAATGGGGTCTGGAATCCTGTTCCTGCTCCGCCATGTCCTGCGTCATGTTCTGCATGTTCTGCATGTTCTGATGGATGGACGGGCGCTGCATCATGCCGTCCGTCTGCATCACGGCCTTGGCTCCCCGGCAAAGGCCTCCGGATGGATCGCGCGAGCCAGGGCTTCCAGTCCTTCGCCGATTCTGGGACCGGGACGGTTCAACAGATCAGAGGGAATGGAACGGAGCC
This sequence comes from Nitrospiraceae bacterium, assembly GCA_035457545.1. Lineage (GTDB taxonomy): Bacteria > Nitrospirota > Nitrospiria > Nitrospirales > Nitrospiraceae > Nitrospira_G. The sequence goes on along the minus strand of DATIBM010000214.1, from coordinate 15,162 downwards.
GGCCCTGCCGCAAGGCAGAAAGATCGGGCCATTGTCGCCAGACCTGTTGCTCGCCGGGCGGGATGCCCTCCGCCTTGCCGACCGGAAAGAGCAGCACCTCCGGGTCTCCCTTCAACACCGCCTCCATGCTGAGGCGAGGGTACGGCATCGCCGCGTCAGCCGCGACATTCGACCCTCCCGCCAAGCCGATCAACTCATGGATGAAACTGCCGGGCCCGACCGTGATGAGGGGATGGCTGTTGAGGACGTAGAGGACGCGCCGCGGCGGAATGGCACGGACTTTGGACTGGATCGCGGCGATCTGCCGCCGGATGGCGGTCGCGACGATGTCAGCCTGAGACTCACGATGGAAGATCCGTCCGAGGGTTTGGGCGTGCGCGGTGATATCCGCGACGGAACCGGCTGAGAAGACGAGGACCGGGACGCGCAACTGTTCGAGGGTGCCAAGCAGGTCCGCCCGCATGAACTCCCGCGGCGCCAGAACCAGATCGGGATCGTGCCCGACGAGCGCCTCAATGCTGGGATTCGTATACCCGACTTTGGGCTTCGTGGCCGCCTGCGGCGGGTAATCACAAAACGGCGTAACCGCCACGATCTCCTGATCCAGGCCGATCGAAAAGAGTAGTTCAGTTAAGCTGGGAGCAAGTGAGACGACCCTGGCCGGATGGTCGGGAACAGAAACAGAACGGTGGAGGTCATCGACGAAGGTCCGTTCAGCCGCATCGGCCGATCGAACCGCGAGAAAGAGGACGCTCGCGAGAAGCAGCCCCGTGACGAGAGAGCGAACCGACCGTTGGTGAAGCCGGATGCCAGGAGCCTGTCCGACATTGCCGTTCGTTATGAGACGAAGGAGGCGCCGGCAGCTGCGAGGCCGCAGGCGTAGAAAAACCGGAGGCGTATTCGCTGGAATACGTTGAGGATTTTTCTGCGCCGAGAACAATGCAGATGCTGGTGCATCGTTTGTCGCAATAGAGAGGTCAATGTCGGACAGGCTCCTAGACAAAGAAAAAGTCCTCGGGGTCTCCCAATACCAAAGACCCGGAGGACTGCACCCAGTTCCTTCATCCTCGCCGCATTCCCCACCCCACGGGGGAACCCTGGTCTGGCGCACCGGTTAGGTCTTCTGACTTCTGGATCATCCGACGACCCGCGTCTTCCCATTCGCTTGTCGCGAACAGTGACATGGTGCGGGAGCCGTCCCCAGTTACAGCGGCGGGACCGTGAGGGAGTCGCACCCTCTTCCCTTAAACCGGACGCTATGTCGGCCGGGACTCTAGACGGGCCTGGAGGGGATTGTCAAGGTCGGGAGATCCGAGCCAGACGAACGGGTGTTGGAGTTCCTTCAGCGGGAGGAAGCGACCGCTAGAGAAGGAGGGCAACCCGTCTTGGGGTCCTCTGGATGTCCGCCAGCAGCGAGAGATCCATACAGTTTTTATGGTGAACCTTGATTAGACGCCCATGGAAGGCGCATACTATTGGTACCCAGACTAGCTTCTGTTACAGAGAAGGATGATAGACCATGGCGAAATTGAATGTATCCATCGATGATCAGCTCAGAGAAGAACTTTTCAAGCTCGTTCCTCCGCGTCGGCGCAGTCAAGTCGTGAGTGAAGCGTTACGCAACGAACTGCTCAAACGAAAACGCCAACACGCCACGGAAGTCATCAAGCATCTCAGAAAGCGAAGTGCGACCTTCAGTGGAAAGGATATCGTGGCGGCAGTGCGGAAGGAGCGAACTCGATCGGATCAATGATTATCGTCCCTGACGCGTCTGTCATTTTGAAGTGGGTGTTGGAGAAAGAGGACGAATCCGATTATCCTCAGGCCTTGCAGCTTCAACAAGCGTTCCTCGCTCAGGAGATCGAGATTCGATTGCCGACTCTGTGGCGATACGAAATCGGAAACGTATTGGGCCTGAAGCAGTCGGCCTTGGCTACGGAATTAATGAGCGCCCTTCTTGCCTATGAATTCGAAGAGGTTCCGCTCAGAACCGAGTACAGCCTGGCAGTGCTCGAACATATGCATGAGGTCAAGGGCGTCACTTTCTATGATTCCGCTTATCATGTCCTCGCGTTGCGCACCAAAGGACTGTATCTCACGGCCGATACGGCCTACGAAAAGCGGGCAAGACGAAAGGGCCATGTGGCGCTGCTACGAGAATGGCGAGAACCGTAATCTGCGTACCGCCTTCAATCGGGAAGAGTACGCTCCCCGCAAGGTCTCGTGTTCTCTATACCGATCCCTCGAAGGCTGACAATAAAACCCCCTGACTCACGGGTCACCGCCCGCCCGCGATGAACAGTGACATCGTGCGGGACTCGTCCCCAGTTACAGCGTCGGGACCGTGAGGGAGTCGCACCCTCTTCCCTTGAACGGGACGAGACAGCCCAACGGGGGTTGTCAAAAGGTCGAAGGGCGGCTGGAGGCGACATGGTAAGGAACAAGACTTTCTCTAACAGGCCCTTATGTCAGGATTGCTTCTTCGTCAGATACTGGGAGGTTAGGGTCAGCTGTGACAGACAGCCAACGTAATGTGGCGAGATTACGAATGGTTGAGGCAACCGTCTTTTGATCGAGAGGCGGACGACGTTTCTGCTTCCAATGCAGAACCGTATCTAACACCTCGGTCTCGGAAGGCCGCTCGCGCTTTTCTCCCGCCAGTTCACCTGCCGCGAACAAGACGGTCGCAATGATTTCAGCTTGATCGGTGTTGACTCTCGTGAACAGATCCGCCGTCTTGTCGAGGGTCTTGCTCCATTCCTCAAAGAAGGGCACATACTTCTGTCGAATGCGAGTGAAGTTCGGTCCCACAGTAACCATGAACATCTTTCCGCGACGTTCTTCTTGTAATAGACCGTTATTGATGAGCTTGGCTTCGAGTCCTCTCAACTCACCTGAGAACGGCCCGAAACTGCCCCGTTGATACTGCAAACCGGTCGGCAAACCCTCATTGGTAGCAACATAGGCAATTTTCTGAAACAGAGTTCGTCCTACAGGCCAATGGTAAGGCTGCTGTTCGATGCGGGCCAAAATCTCAACGAGCGCCACCCAAGCTGGATTGAGAACCGAGTGGACATTCTTGGTCGTCGCCTCGACATGCTGATCAGCACCTTGCCCCAGGAACTCCACGGTCAGTTCTTTCGGATGCGTGCCATACGGAGCGTACAGCTCAACAGGGATCGGCATGTCCTTTACAAAACGATAAATTAAGGGGCCGATCACTCGCCATTCCAACTGCCCGTTACCGCAACCGAGCGGGGGGATCGCCAAGGAGGTGACACCCCACGCTTGATACTGATTGAGCAGATGTTGCAATCCACGCTCAATGTCACTGACCTTGGAAATTGACTTCCAATGATCTTTGGTCGGAAAGTTGATGATCTGGGGCGGGAACAGTGTTTTGTAAAGGTAAGGAACACCGGGCTTCACTTCGCCCCGCTGACATCGTTGCACGTAGTCATCATACATGTCCGGGAATCGGTTCTTGAATTCCAGCGCAATTCCCTTCCCCATGACTCCCACGCAATTGACCGTGTTGATCAGGGTTTGGGCCTTCGACTTGAATATGTCGCCGACAAGGATCTGCATGGGTCTCGACTAGAAGAACATACTGCTCTTGATGACAACGGGTAATCGAATGTCTAAACCCTGATAGGTACGAAGGGCTCGATCATTGGCCACGTAGGCCCCAAGGAGCAACTCGGGGCTGATCGAATCCGGAACCAGAACCTCTGCACATTTGACTGCTTTGCGGCGGCGTTCGTCAAGAAGGTCAGTAGAGTTCGTCCAATACTCAGCGAACACAAGCTCCTTTTCAAGCGCTTGTAGACCTTCGGTCACGGGGTAAAACCGGACCCAGTCCGCCGCAGCATTCCTGTCGCTAACAATCACGCCGGACCGTTCAAGAACCGTCGCCTCCACCCGGAGGACGCAGATGGAATCGTTATGCCGACGGCACTTACTGAGCATGGGATTGTGAGCATCGAAGTACAGGTTCACATAGTCATGCAGCGCGCGGGCATTCGGAATGCGCTTCTCACGCCGTCTGTCTTGAATTTCCTCCATGGCCACCGACCGATGCGGCAACGTGGCAGCCTTGCGGTGTGTAAGAGACCATGTTCCACGATCGACGGGACATTCTCGATCGGCGCGATGTAGTGCAGCTCGATAATGTCCGCTCGATTCACGCCTGATCCTTTGCAGGATCGCCCCCATCTTGCAACAGCATGCGTAGTCGAGTCAGGGCAGCCTGGACTGTCCAGCCGTGTCCTTCGATCGCCGCCAGTATCTCCAGCGGCGAGCGTGCATCGCGCGCGACACGCGCTCGCTGGTTCACCGCTTTTGGATCGAAGGTGGCGACATCAATAGTATCGGCCTTGGCTACGGAATTAATGAGCACCCTGATTGCCAATGAATTCGAAGAGGTCCCGCTGAAAGCCGAGTACGATCTGCTGTGTTCGAGCATGTGCATGAAGTCGGCGGTTTGGCTTGTAGCCAGCTCCCGCAGTCAAGATCGCTCCATTTTTTAGGCGGCGCCTCCACTTTCAGCAGGCGGACCAGCCTGCCAATCGCCGACAATGCGTTTCCAGTCGATGTTGCGTGAGACAGGTTCTCCCTTCTCATTCTGGCCTACCCACACGTCCCAGAAATCCGGGTCCTCGGAACGAGGCTGTTGTGTCTTCGGTAGGTCATTCATCTTCAGCAGGACCGGCAGCTCCGATGCCCATCCGAGCAAAATTGCGCTCTGGGATGGCAGTGAAGGCAGTTCGCGGAGAAGCCCCTTCAGATTGTCCGGGACCAGACGGTGGACGAGTTCCTGATCCCGGTCGTTACTGATTCGATGGAGAAGAAAGGTATTGCATTGTGACAACACGGTGGGGGACAGCTCTGAGGGTCTTTGGGAGGAAAGGACTAATCCCAGTCCAAACTTTCGCCCCTCGCGGGCGATGCGCTCGAACACCTGGCAGCACACCGTAGCGGCATCCTGATTCTCGATGTCCTCCTTGTAGCGCTTGATGAACGTGTGAGCCTCGTCCATCACCACCACGGTGGGGAGCGCAACGCCGTTCAGTTTGACATAGCGCTGGAGTGCTTCAAAGACCATGCGGGCGATCACAGCCGTCACAACATGGACGACTTCCGTTGGTACTAAGGAAAGGTCGATCACCGACACGCAGCCCTCAATGGCCTTGTCAGAGCCGATATAATCCTTTAGCCACTGCTCAAGAGTAATGCCGTCGATATCACCGATGACGGATTTCATTTTGGCATCTGAGAGGAACGTACGAATACGAGCGATAAGGAAATCCAAGAACTGACTAACGGTTTCCTGTTCAGCAAGTATTTCCAGATGGTCGGCAAGGTCCGTTCCGCTAAATGACAGAGGTACATCCTCGTCTGGACCTTCCTGGTAGACAATTCCGCCTAGCGTGGTCAATGCGGTCTCCACACTTGAAACAATCGTGCGAACCTCAGCGTCGGTGAATGCAACAAAATAGACAAAAGGCTTACCTGATGTCCTGTCGACACCATCCTTGCGTCTTGCGTGGAGCGCACTCTTTATTGCGTCGCGGGTGGTCGTGAGAGGGCATCCTGGAAAGTCCGGTATCCACGATTCGAGATCACACAAGATTGCCTCTAACTGAAACCCGAACCTTGTTGCTTCGGTCTTCACAGCACTCGATCGTAGGTCGCGCCGGAGCGTTATCAGCGTTGAGGAGAGCCGTCTGCGCAGTACGAGTTTCTTTTCCTCCTCTGAAGGCTCGGTAATCTCTGTTCGACCGGCTTTGACCTCCCGCAGGGCTCGCCGAAGGAGCGGACGCTGGGTCTTCGCGCTGGCTTGGGTAAACGAGCACCACTCAGCGCTGTTCCAGAACCACAGTGGGACTTTCAGCGCGACCTCACCGGCGGCGGGGTTTACCTTGAAGATTCGACCTCGGACCGTAAGATCTCCGCTGCCAAAGGCACGTGAATATTCACCGTTCGGGTCGAGGACGATAAAACGAGCGTTGGGTTGGCCGGAACGGGCTACCTGCGCCTCTTCAAGGCTCCAGCGGATGAGCCCGGCAACGGAGCAGGACTTGCCACTTCCGGTGTTTCCAAGGACGGCGAGGTGACGGCCGAACAATCGGTTTGGATCGACGCACACCACTGCATCGCCTGCGAGAGGGCTGGTTCCGATCTTCACGCGCCGCCGTTGGCCGGACTCGACGATCGATCGAAGCTGCAACTCGGTGGGTAACACGACGGCGGTGCCGACCGACGGCAACGCATCGGCACCTCGCCTGAAGATGTAGCGTGTGTCCTCCGACCGCATTCGAAGCGTTCCGAGCGGGTTAAGGCTCAGCCTACGCAGGGGATACGGCAGATCCACGAGGCCGAAGTCCTGCATTCCCCGCCGTTTCGGGAATGCCGATCGTTCAACCGTCACCCACTCGACCTGGCCAACCAGGAACCCCTCATCGACAGGGATTAACAGATATCCGTTGACCCGGGGGAAAGGCCTGGGTGTCCCTGCATTGAGGGCGACAGTCTCAGGCGCTTCGATGTCGAGGGCGACCTTGATCTCATCCGGAGAGACGAAGTCCACCGTACCGATTCGTAGGCTCCCTGCCTGCTCGAAGGGCGCTTGGCTCATACCGTCGGACCTCCGTCACCGACTGGAGAAGTACTGCCCGCGTCCATCTCGGCCTTCCCTGCATCCCACCGCGCTTTCAGCAGTTCCGCCATGCGGAATGTGGTGCGGTCAATCGCTGGCTTAGGCAGATAGTGGTCCACGACTGTCCGAAGATCCCCAAGATGGTCGCCGATCAGGAGCGTGACCTGAGCGTGCCTACCCAGCCTCTCGTACGTGCGCATGATCCGGTGGAGGGGATCACTGTATGAGATCACAACCAAGTGGGCTGACGGAATGGTCAGCATGTCTTCGATCACACGATTGATGTGTTCGTCGCCGAAGCTGTACCCGTAACACACCAAAGTGCTATTGGGCCGACAGATCGCCGCGGCAAAGTCTCGAAACAGCTCGACGTAAGGGTGCGATGCCGTTTCACGGTCCTTGGCCGCATTCGGGTAGATCATGAGCCGCATCGCATCGGCGCTCTCCAGCCCCAGAGCGCCCAGGTAGGGCTCAGTGGCCTGTGCGCCGAATGGGAGACCGATCCGTCGAATCATCCCATCACAGTCCACCCAATCAACGGAGCCATGCAGTTTCGTGAAACGAGCCACGCCTTCGAGATACCGCGGCTCGCCACGGATGCCGGGCGGGTTGTAGTGCATGTCTATGTCAAGGCGTGAGGATCGAAAAACAGGTGCCAATGTGCCCACAAAACGATCAAGGAGTCGTAGCCCCGCCACATCGGCACCCGCTTCGATATAACGGTCGTAGTTTGTCGTGAAGAGTTGCAGGCGTTCGCGGGTACCGGATCGACTGGCAAAGCTCATCAGAAAGCTGACAAGGTAGTTGAACGCCTGCTCACGCTCCTCGGTAGCCCCCGAAACAAGATTACGTTCCCCCTTGAGAATCGAGCCTGCGAACGAGGCAAGAGTCTTCGAAAGTGCTGCCCGAAGGGCTGACACCTGCGCATGCACCGGAGCATCAGTGCCTTTTGTGGATGCGATAATCTCCAAGCCGCGAAGCAGTTCGCTCGCGACTTGGATCTGGTCTTCAAAGTTTCCGCTGTGGCGCCCCGCAGCTTCCGCAATCTGTTTCGCGCTCTTCGCAATCTCGTCATTGCAAACCTCGAAAGCGACGGGGTCCATCCCAGGCGCGCTTTCCTTGGTAGCCAGGTGGTGTACGGCGTGAGTCAGACCCGAACCAATCAATAACGACAGGTGTTCGGACTGAACAAGGGCCGTCAACCAGGGCTCTATTCGAGGACGTAGTTTCTCGGGGCCAAACGACTCGTCGGCCTTCGCCCAAGAACACTTCGCATCGACCGACAACCTGAAACACTTGTTGAGTTCTGAGGGAGTATCAACACGATCCATGAATACCGGCGCAGGATCGTCTCGTGTCTTAAGGATCTGGCGGCCCTCCTCGGACTCCATGTTTTGCCTCCACCATTGGCACAAAATACTCGCGCCGGAGGATACCTGTTTCCTTTATGGAATGCACCCCGACTTGGAGGGGAAATACGCGTATTTCTCGCTGTGGACGAATGGATCGAGCCAACCGGCAGGTTGGTAGGCTCAGGAAAGCCACTGATAGCCGAGGAGGCCAAATACTGGAAGTGCCGGGGGTTGGGTGTCCGGAGGGAAGTGCCGACAGCTCAGTTCCTGACTACTTTCCTTCGCTGCCCAGCCGGCGCATTTTCTCAAGCCATCCTTCTCGCTTCGCTTCGTCCATCCCTTCGATCATTCCGATGAGGTTCTGTTTGATCGGCCCGATGCCCGAGAACGCGAGCATACCGCGCGTCAGGCTTTTGAGCCCATGGGCGCCGAAATACCACCGATAAATGAACGCGGGCATGCCCATCGTCACAACGACACGGGCCGTCCGGCCAGTGAGTAACTTCCTGGGCATCCTGCCGGACTCATAGGCGAGGGCAAAGCCCGGACGGAACACTTGCTCGAAGAAGGCCTTGAGCAGGGCGGGCGTCGTCCCGTGCCACAGAGGAAAAAGAATCAGGAGATGGTCCGCCCACCGGATGGCCTCTTGCGCCTGCCGAATCGACTCCGGCGGGGTCCCCGTCTCGAAGTCTTCCTTCCGCCGCAAGAGTGGAAAGTCGAGCGCGGCCACGTCGATCCGCTTGCAGGCATGGCCGGCCTGTTCCGCGCCCATCACATAGGCGTCAGCCAGCGCGTGGCCGAAGTGGTCCGGCCGCGGATCTGGATGTCCCTGAATGATCGTGATGCGCCTGGCCATCGTGGTCCTTGAGCGAGGCTCGTACGAAGCTGCGCAGACAAGGAGAGGGCTAAGGAGAGGCTATTGTCACACCACTTATAGTGTCAAGTCGCAGCGGACACCCCGATCTAGGAAAGGTTTGGCGAGCAACCTGTGAGCGGGAAGGAAGGAGCCGATACACCACATCATCGGACATGCATGATGGTTGCCACAGTTCGGCCACGGGCCGGACACTGGTCCAACACAGGAACCGCTTTGGAATAAGAGGGACAACCATTCCTTGAAGGGGGACCATCTGTCTTGGATAGTTGCGCTCCTTTCCCTCCCGGGTGAGTCATAACCCTGCAACATTCCAGGCATGGGAGCCGAATATGCGTCGCCCGCCTGCTTGGCACACAGGTTGCGTTGCTCTTGTACAAGACGAATGCAGGGCGTTGGCGCCTGGTGATTACCCTAGCTGTCACAAGATGAAAGGAGACATCACAATGATGAACGGCAACGCACGCTCCCTTTCCCTGGGTGCAACAGCTTTTGTAACCGGACTAGGTCTTGGTGTGGGCACCGGTGTTCTCTTTGCTCCACGTTCTGGAGCCTGGACGCGGCGCCACCTCAGAAGCTTCGCAGAGGACATGGTTGAAGATACGGTAGAAGCCGTGGATGAGGTCATTAAACGCGGGAAGCGCTTGATCACCGCATGAACGGAGTCGGGGCAGACTATTCCTGAGAGATGGTCTAAGGAACGGGGGACCGCTTCAGATCAAGAGCGGTCTAGTGGAACATGGGCATGCATGGGTGAACCGAACATGGGCCAGCCATTTCCTCTTGCAGGCTCGTTTGGACCAAGTCTCAACCACTCAGCCTTGGCCTACATGAACAATCGGGCTCTCCGCAGCGGGCTATTGGCTGTGGCGTTGTTGACCGGAGCGGATATGCTCATGGCGGCCGAAACGCCGACGGACGCCATTCGCACCACCTTCGAGAGGGCGGTCCATGTCCTGAAGGATCAGGAGCTCAAGAAGCCGGGTCGCCAGCAGGAACGGCTGAACCGGCTTGAACAGGCCATAGGGGAACGGGTCAGTTATAGAGAATTGGCTAAACGTTCCTTAGGCCCCAGATGGAAGGAGTTGAGCGAAAAGGACAAGCAGGAATTTGTCGTGCTGTTTGCTCATCTCCTGAGGGATACGTATGCGAGCCGGATCCTGCAGTACAACGATGAGCAAGTCGAATATCTGACTGAGCGGTTGGATGGATCCTATGCCGAAGTCAGAACGAAAGTGAAAGGGAGTAAAGTGAATATCCCGGTGGATTATCGGCTGATCAACCAATCGGGTCTGTGGCGGGTCTACGATGTGGTGGTCGACGGAATCAGCATGGTGAGCAATTACAGAGGGCAATTTTCCAAGATCCTGCAGACTTCTTCCTATGAAACGCTCCTGGAGAGATTAAGAACAAGAACTATCAGCGGTAGCCTAGATCAGCCTGACTGACCCCATCCTACCTTAGCGCCGCCGCACAATCCTGCGGGTGCCGGTCACCATTCCAATCAGAGGTGTTGCTGCAGAACGGCGCCCAAGTCGACGGAGGGACCAACTGAGGATGCGAGCTTTCAAATCACTGGCTGCGTACAAGACCATGTCGGGCTAAGGAGCGGGCGGACAAGACTCCTGCTATGTATGTTCGGCACATCTGGTCACGGTGAAGATCGTCCTCAGCCACACTTAACATCCCAGGTGGTGATCGGCGGGCTGACGGCAGGGTTCGATGAATGAGATCAGCGTGAAGAGATGGCCGGCCTCTTGATGGGCCACGAAGCGGCCGGGATGCTCTTTGTCGAGAGGTGAGCCTCACCTCGTCCCCACCGGTACCAAAACCTGACCTGTCCGTGTGTCGATGGGGGTACCACCGCCACCTGCCGGCGCAGCGAAGTGAGAATCAGCGCATTGTCCATCACCTCTGCACGCACCTCCGTACAGTGATCGACGCGCTCGAACGTCAGCAACCCCTCCATGTGGTACACGTATCCTTGGACGGTGCAGGCCGTCGGATCATCCGCAAAGGCGGCCCACGTTGGCGCGGCAATTAAAGAACACAGCCCCATGACAAGAATCACGAGCAGGGCCCAAACGTCCCCATCGCAACAACGCCGTACGTACGATTCGCTGTTTGAGACTGGTTCCATCACGGGCCTCACCTCCGGTCCAGGGTTTGGTTGCCCACTTCCTAGCGCCTTCTGAGTTGTCTGAGTCGATAACCCGTCCTCCCCCTTGTTATTCCTGCTATCGAGATCCTCTGAAGCGAATCTAGGAGCGTCCCGAGTTAGACGGACTGTGTTCGCTAGGGGGGCGGAGCATCCCATGCAGTTATGCCGCATCCTGGGCGAACACGATCCGCTTACCACGGCTCTACTAGCTTAGATGCCCTGTCTCTTGACCGCTAGAAAACTCTAAAAACGATGAATACGCTCACAAGGCTGGACGACAAGCAGGCTTTTTGAGAATCCCACAGGTCCCTTCATATTCGAGTTCCAGCGGCACGGGATGCCGGCAAAGGAGTTCCTGTCGCGGTTGGACGCGTTCTTTCGAGGGCTGCCCGCCGACTTCCGATACGCCGTGAAGATCCTGAATAGCGGCCTACTTGGCTCCGCCTATCGCGATACGTTGGCTTCGCACGGAGTCGCGCACGTCTACAATCACTGGAGCTATATGCCCCCGCTCGCCGAGCAACATCAGCGGATGGGGCTTCACCGCATCCTTCACGGTATTCCGACTGTTGGCGTCGCCTCGGCATGGCCTATGAGGCAGCCAAGAAGCGGGCCGAACCCTATACGAGGATTGTCGAGGAGCAGCCGCAGATGCGACGGGAGACAGTTGATCTCGTCAAGGAGGCGGTCCGTGGAATGGTCAAGACCTACGTGCTGGTGAATAATCGCGCGGAGGGGAATGCATCCATGACGGTTCCGGCGCTAGTCCAGATGTTGCGCGGTAGTTCCGCCTCAAAGGTCTATCATTCCGGGTCATGCTTGGGGGAATGAGAACTCCAATACGCCGGCCCTGCTAACCACTCTCATTGGGAGCGGGATGCCGGCCTCGCGGTAACTTATTAGGACCTGAATGTGTGACCAATGTCCCACGCGATGTACATGCCCAGCACAAACATGATGAATAGAAGTGGCATGGCGGCTACCTCCGATCCCGCGATTTTGATTCGTACATAAGCAAAGTCAATGCCACCGATCGGCATTCGGTAAGCCCCAGATAAATGCGTGTAAATCTGTTTAGCGAATGGTCGACAGCTCAACGCCACCGGGCGAGAAGGCGGGAGCGAGGATACAGCCTGTATCGGTTTGGATACGAGGTTGCAGACACATACAGAGACCGGCGAGAGTCACTGGACCGAGGACCTGGTCGATCGCTGGATCTCCCCGTGAAGCAGCCCCCTTTGGAGGGCGAAAACGCCACCTTGGCGCCACCTTCGGCCCACACGTGGGGCCTACTGAACAAGAATCAACATGGAATGAAGGGTTGCGAGAAGGGAACGAGAGGGGAAATTGGGGTGAGTGACGGGCGTCGAAGTGCATCCGCGATGAGGAGGTTCAGGATAATCACTCACTTGAGTGATGCAGCACCATGAAGTGTCTTGGTACCGACATGCCCCGACCGACCGCGCGGGCCACGATGTGGTCCGCGCCGTGAGGACTGCGTCGTCATTCTTGACCTAGCCAGGAAATGGCACTGCCTGCTCCCGCCAGACCTTCAGGGTATGCTCAGCGATCATCCGCTCCTCGTCCGTCGGGATGACCCAGGCCGAGACCTTTGAGTCCCGCGTCGAGATGCGCGGGCCGCCCGCACGGTTGGCGGCCTCGTCCAGTCGGAGGCCCAGCCACGCGGCGCCTTGGCAGATTCGGGCACGCATGTCGGGGGAATTCTCGCTGATTCCCGCTGTGAGAACCACGGCATCGATACCTTGCATGGCGGCCGCCAGGGCGCCCAGTTCCTTCGTGACCCGGTACACGAAGTAATCCAGGGCGAGCCGAGCCCGCGGGTCCTCACTCGCGAGCAGGTCGCGCACGTCGTTACTGATGCCCGAGAGTCCCCGGAGCCCGGCCTCATGGTAAAGGAATCGTTCCAGTTCCTTCGCGCCGTAACCCTTTTCAGAAACGAGGTAAAGCAGAACACCGGGATCGATCTGGCCGCAGCGCGTGCCCATGGGCAGACCGTCCAGCCCTGTAAAGGCCATGGTGCTGTCCATACTCCGCCCGCCCTTGATGGCGCACATGCTGGCGCCGCTGCCCAAGTGAGCGACGACCACGGATCGTTGAGCGATCTCGGGAGCTACGGTGGGGAGGGTCCGCGTGATGTATTCGTAGGACAGGCCGTGGAACCCATAGCGACGAACCCCCTCGCGGTACAGGGTTTCCGATATCGCAAATCGGTCCGCCACGTCGGGGTGGCCCCGGTGGAAACCGGTGTCGAAACAGGCAACTTGCACCGTACGGGGGAAGCGCTCTTGGATCGTATGGATGGGCCGGAGATTGTAAGGCTGGTGCATCGGGGCGAGCGGGACGAGGCGCTCCAGCGCCGCCAGGGTATCATTGTCCACCACTACCGGCGCCCGGTAGTCTGGACCGCCGTGGGCCACTCGGTGCCCCACAGCCACCGGCACCGCCTCAGGCAAATGCTCGCGGAGCCAGGCGCCGACGAGTCCCGTGGCGACGGCCACGTTTGGGATGTCCGCGGCGGGGAACGTCCGATCCTCCAGGGGGCGGCCGCCGGCGTCGCGTGCCCGCAGGCGCGGGCGGGTGCCGATCCCGTCCACTTGCCCCTTTAAGATCAGCGAAAGATCTGACTCACCGCCGATGGCATAGACGGAGAACTTGATGCTAGACGAGCCGGCGTTGACGACGAGAATCGTATCAGCCATCGCTTAGACTTCCCCCACCCCAGCCTTGGCGGCCCGCGCGTTCACGTAGAGCGCGGCCACCGCGCACGAGGCCATCCGGGTCCGCTGGTTGTCGGCGCGGCTCGTGAGGATGATGGGCACCCGGGCCCCCAACACGACGCCGGCGCCGTCGGCGCGCGAAAGGAATGTCAGGTTCTTCACCAGCATGTTCCCTGCCTCCAGATCCGGCACCAACAGGATGTCGGGGTCGCCGGCCACAGAGGAGTCGATCTTTTTGATCCGGGCCGCCTCGGCGCTAATGGCGTTGTCAAAGGCCAGCGGCCCATCCAGGATCGCGCCACGGATCTGCCCCCGCTCGGCCATCTTGCAAAGGGCCGCCGCCTCGATGGTGGACGGGATCTTCGGATTGATGGTCTCCACAGCGGAGAGGATGGCGACTTTGGGTTGCTTCCGGCCCAGCGCCACGAAGAAATCGACGGCATTCTGCAGGATGTCCACCTTGTCCTCGAGGCCGGGGAAGATGTTGATGGCGGCATCGGTGATGGCGAACACCTTGTGATAGGTGGGAACGTCCATCACGAAGACATGGCTGATCCGCCGCGCGGTCCTCAGACCCGTTTCGCGCTTGACGACCTCGCTCATCAGTTCGTCGGTGTGAAGGCTCCCCTTCATCAGGAGTTGCGCCCGGCCTAACCGGACCAGCTCGACCGCTCCCGCCGCAGCGGCGTGGCTATGGGGGACATCGACAACCTCGTAGGGCGCAACGTCAAGCTTTGACTCCTTCGCCACCCGGCGGATCTTTTCGACCGGGCCCACCAGAATAGGGGTGATGATCCCAGCCAGGGCCGCCTCCACCACAGCGCCGAGCGAAGCGTCGTCGCATGGGTGGGCGACCGCCGTCGGGACCGCCGGCATGTCCTTACAACTGGCCAATAGCGCTTCATACTTGCCGGTGCCGCGGCGCTCGCTGTTCTCGGTCGTTCCTGTCGACATGAATCCCCTCCTATCCTTCTGATAGAGAGACCAGGGCCGGCTCTCCCAGCATGGCCTCGATCCGTGCCAGGCGCTCCGCCCGTTCGCCGCTCACTTCACCGGTCGCCGACACGACGGCTTGGATCGACCTCAGCGCCTTCGCCCGGGCATCGGCGTCGTGGGGGAGCATCTTCGGAATCGCGGCAAGCGCGCCGTCCGGATCGAGCATCAAGGCGAAGAACTGTTCGCGCAGCTCTTGCTTGAACTCCCCCAGCGTCAGGCCGCCGTGTTTCGCACGCATTTGGCGCAATTGGTTGAACGCGCGCTCGTCCACCCCCGGTCCTGCCAGACCGATGTAGACCAGACTGCGAATCGCCGCTTCGCGCATTCCGCCTTCGGCAATCCGGGCCTTCAGCTCGGCGATCCGCTGCTGGATGAAGGCCATC
>DATIBM010000213.1:0-36860 GCA_035457545.1 Nitrospiraceae bacterium | reverse complement strand
TGGAGCTGTTCGAGAAGGACAAGATGGACGCGGAGATGACGAAACGGTTCGAGCAGATCATCGAGAAGGGCGCCAAGGCGGAGATGTGCCAGGTGTCGATGAAGATGTTCGGCAAGACGATCGAGAACCTGGCGAAGGGGTTTGTGGCGACGTTGCATCCGGTGGCAGTGAAACGAATTGCCGATCTGCAGAGAGAGGGCTATCTCTACATCAAGCCGTGAGGAGGAGCTTTGCATGCGTTGGGTCAGTCTGAGCCTCGTCGCGTGCCTCATCGCGCTTTCCGTCCTGACGGAATCGAACGCCGCGACATTGAACGCGCCGGCGCCGTCGTTCGAACTGGTGACCTTCACCGGCGAGGCCTACAGCAACGAGTCGCTGAAGGGCCGGCCGGTCCTGCTGGTCTTCTGGGCGCCCTGGTGCCGGGTCTGCCAGCGGGACTTGCCGCTCATCGGGGAGTTTGCCCAACGGGAGAAGCCGGCGTCGCTCCACATCCTGGCGATCGGGTTCGCGGACACGAGAACGAACGTCGAGGAATTCGTGAAGGCGCGGCCTGACACCTTCGTCTTCCCGACCGCCTATGATGAAGACCGATGGGTGGCGCAATCGTTCAGGATCAACGCGACCCCGACCTACGTGCTGCTGGATGCCCAGGGCCATGTCGTGCTGTTCCATCCAGGCGGAGGCATTCTGCAGAACCGGCAGTTCCGGGAATTCGTGTCCGTGCTGGGAGATTGAATGGGCTAGGCGTCGGCCAAACCGTAGGCGCGGAGTTTGTTGTAGAGGCTCGCCCGGCTGATTTTGAGCAGCTTCGCCGCCTTGACGCGGTTGCCCGCGGCCTGCGCCAGCGCTTCCACGATCTTGGTCCGCTCCGCTTGGGCGGCGACGTCCCGCACAAGCGTCCGCAGGTCTTGCGAGTCCGGCGCAGACAGCCCCGGGCCGAAGAAGTCTTCCAGGGTCAACCGGTCTCCCTTGGCCGTGACGACGACCCGCTCGACAAGATTCAGCAGCTCGCGCACGTTGCCCGGCCAGTCATGGGCCGCGAGCGCCTCCGCCGCCTCCTGCGTCACCGGCTTGCAGGGGCGATTATGCCGCCGGCTCGCCTGGGCGACAAACCGATCGATCAGCAGCGGGATGTCCTCGAACCGGTGGCGGAGCGGCGGCATAAAGATCGGCAGCACGGCCAACCGGTAATACAGGTCCTCCCGAAACAGCTTCGCCTTCACCAGGTCGAAGAGGTTTTTGTTGGTGGCGGAGACGACCCGCACGTCCACCTTTACCGACCTGCTGCTCCCGACCGGCTTGACCTCTCCTTCCTGCAGCACGCGCAACAGCTTGGCTTGAAAGGTCAGCGTGGTATCGGCAATCTCGTCCAAGAAGATCGTGCCGCCGTCGGCCTCTTCGAACAGGCCGCGCCTGGTCGTCACCGCTCCGGTGAAGGCGCCCTTGATGTGGCCGAACAATTCGCTTTCCAGTAGAGTTTCGGGCAGGGAGCTGCATTCCACCACCACCAGCGGTTTCTCCCGGCGGGGGCTGAGGCGATGGATGGTCCGGGCGACCAGTTCCTTCCCGGTTCCGCTCTCTCCTTGAAGCAGCACCGTGGCCTGGCTGTTTGCCACCAACGTGATCGTATCGAACAGCTTCCGCATGGCGGGCCCGTGACCGACCAGATCGCCGAGCCCCGCGCGCGGCAGCTCGTCCGAGACAGGCCAGGGCCGATCCTGGACCGCCGGAGCACCGGCGTCCGGGACTCGTAGGTCGCGGAAGAGAACCAGGACCGAATCGGTCCTGCCGGTGCTGGCTTTCAGCGGATAGGCCTGGGACATCCCGCAGGCATGACCCACCCCTCCGACCGAACAACCCACCGATTTGACTTCGCCCGACGCGAACACCTCCTTCGCAGGGCAGGCACCGCAGGGGGCTTGTCGATGGAGTATGGCCTCGTAACACTTGGCCGGTTTCGACGGGACGATCTGGAATTCCTCACCCTCAGGCCAGGCCGCGCGGTTGGCATAGACCACCGTCAGGTCCGGCCCGATGACCATCACCCGTTCGCTTTGACGGTCGGCCAACGCGCGGATCGCTTCGACTCGTGCCGCAAGAACGGGATCGGTCGGCCAGTCGGATATGTATGGGGAGCTTCCGGCCATGGCGCCCCTCTGTTGATAAGACACCACTTGTACTCAAAGGAATCGGACCCGATGATCAGGGTCCGGGCCGCGCCCCAGGCTGAAGTGGGGTCGGCGAATGCCCCAGGATCTGCTGAACCTTGGCCCGAAGATCGCTCATCCGAAGCGGCTTGTCGAAGTAGGCGGCGATGCCCAAGGCGAAGGCCTCGGCCTTGGTTTGGGCGTCCCCGAACGAAGTCATCAGAATGATGGGCACCTGAGGCGCAAAGGTACGGAGCCGCGCCACATAATCAAGCCCGCCGGCCGGCATGCGCAAGTCGGTCACGATCATATCGGGACAGGATTCGAGCACCGCCCGCAATGCTTCGTCGCCGTCCGCCGCTTCGCGAATGGACAAGCCCAGGTCCCACAGTCCATCGCAGAGCAGGCTGCGCATCTCCCTGTCATCCTCCACGATCAGCAGCACACGCTCCTTCCTCTCCTTGTCTCTGTCGACATGGACTGTCATATATTCCAAATGAGGTTGAATCATCGCGGCTCTGGGAGGGATGGTCTCGCAAGGAAGGTGCCAGTGCCGGCCCGGGCGAACCGAATCGCCAGCCGGCAGGCCTGAGAAATTGTGCCCTGTTTTCTATGGCTTCTTAGGACCGGAGGAGAGACGACCTGTTGCAACTGATGAAAAGAGGGACAGCGGGTGCGGGCGGCGCTGTCGCAGATTGCGCCAGCGCGTAGAGGAGCGAGCGGTCGTCATCCAACCGACCGGACCGAAGCGCTACCCGCCGGCCGGCTTCCGATCAGGATCAAGAGGCAGGAGGATCGTAATGGTTGTGCCCTCGCCCACCCGGCTGCCCACGGAGATGGTCCCGCCATGTTCTTCGACGATCCCCTTGACGACGGTCAGACCGAGGCCCGTGCCTTTCCCGAATTCTTTGGTCGTAAAGAACGGATCGAACACCTTGGAGAGGACATCGGGCGGAATGCCTTGTCCCGTATCGGAGATCTCCAGGAGCACCTGATGACCAGCCTTAGCCGCGACGAGCCGCAATGTCCCTCCCTGGTCCATCGCGTGCAGGCTGTTGACGATCAGGTTGATCAACACCTGCATCAACTGATCCCGATCGGCGACGATAGTGGGGAGAGATTCGTCTACCGTCTGCTCGACGGCGATGCGCTGGCGACTCAGGCGCTCATGAAACATGTCCAGCCCGTCCTCGATCAGCTCCTTGAGGTCCACCGGGCAGCGTTCCCGCGGTTTGCGGCGGGCGAACGCGAGCAACTGGTTCATGACTCTCGTGATCCGCTCGACCTGCGTGATGATGGTGCTCAACCCCTTCTTCATGGATTCGTCCGAGGTTTTCTGCAGCAGGTATTCGGCCCGGCCGAGGATCACGTTCATGGGGGTCCCGATTTCATGGGCCATCCCGGATGCCAGCGTACCCAGTTCCGCAATCCGTTCCGTTCTCCGTAGCTGCGCCTCGAGCCGCTTCTCCTCGGTCACGTTCACGGAGACTCCGGCCAGATACTTGGTCCCTTGCGGGTCCACCAGCGGGAACTTGAAGGAGAGCCAATGTTGCGCGATCCCGCGCGGGTCGGTCGTCTGCTCCATCCTCGTCAGGGGCTTGTTCGCCGCCAGCACCTCCCGGTCGTTCGCCCGGAACTGCCGGGCGGTCTCGGCCGGCCAGAAAGCCTCGTCGGTCTTTCCTTCCCAATCCACGGACTCCCGGCCGGTCTGGTCGCACAGCAACCGTTCAAGCGGCTCGTTCATATAGACGTAGCGGCCCTGCTCGTCCTTCATATAGGCCATGGCGGGGCTATGGTCCATGAAGGCCTTGAACCGCTCTTCGCTCGCGCGCAATGCCGCTTCGGCTTGCTTGCGGTCCGTGATGTCGCGCAACACGACCTGGATCGCCACGCCCTCATGATCCACGAATCGCGCGGCGGTCACCTCGACGTCCGCGGTCGATCCATCCAGCCGGATGATCCGTTCCTCAACCAACGGAACCACCCCAATCCCTTCCACCAACCGGTGGATCCGTTCCCGAATGAGGGTATGGCCATCCGGATGAAACAGATCGAACAGGGACTTCCCGATGATCGGCTCGGGCCCGACGGCTCCAAACAGTTTCACCGCCTGGTCGTTGATAAACACCACTCGATCGCCACGATTGATCAGGATCGCGACCGGCGACACTTCGACCAAGCGCCGGTATTGCTCCTCCCGCTGACGGAGCAAGAGTTCGGCCTGCTTGCGCTCCGTGATATCCACCACGACGGCCAGCACTCGCAGGCCTTCTGGCGTCTGGATCGGATTCAATCCGATTTCAACCGGAAACACCGATCCGTCCTTTCGGCGGCCGTGCAGGTCCCGACCCTCTCCCATCCGGCGGGCGCTGGATTCCCGCATGAACTGTTCCCGCTCGACCACATGCCCCGGTCGAACCGGCTCGGGGACGAGCACCTCCACCGGTTGGCCGATCAGCTCGGCCCGTTCGTAGCCGAACAGCCGTTCGACCACCTGGTTGACCAAGGTGATGCGCCCGGTTTGATCCACCAGCAACAGACCACTCGGCGCCGATTCCACCAACAATTGAAACTGCTCGGCCGCCTGTTCCATCCCGCGCTTGCGCCGCTCGGTCTCGACCGTCGCCAAGGCGACGGCGCGCCTCCGGCTCTGCATGACAATCGCCGCCCCCCATAAGACCGAGATCGCCGTGATCCGGTTGAATTGCGCCGTCTGCACATCAAGCGCCGGCGGAGACAGGACGTAGCCAGCCACCGAGAGCAGGGTCGCGAGGAAACAGAGTTCGAACAGGAGGCGGGGACGGGACAGGTCATAGCTCAGAAACAGCGGCAGCAGGTAGAGGATGGGGACCGCCCAGGCCTGCGGCGTGATGAGGTCCAAGGCGAAGACCGCCCCGGTCAGAACGATCACCGTGCCGG
Source organism: Nitrospiraceae bacterium (assembly GCA_035457545.1). Taxonomy (GTDB): domain Bacteria; phylum Nitrospirota; class Nitrospiria; order Nitrospirales; family Nitrospiraceae; genus Nitrospira_G. The sequence goes on along the minus strand of DATIBM010000213.1, from coordinate 31,794 downwards.
TTTGAAGCACCAGGCCGGGCTTCATGCTTTGGCTTCCGATCTCGGCGAGGCGGGCGAACGGACAGGCATCGGCGGGCTAGCCGCGGGATTTGCTCTCTTCGATCTCGCCGAGCTTGCGGTAGAGCGTCTTGCGGTCGATTCCGAGAATGTTGGCGGCTTGATATTTGTTGCCGCCCGTCTTTTCCAGAATGCGCAGGATATACTCCTTCTCGACTTCATGGAGCGGCAGCGTGTGTTCCGCCGCCTCGTCGATCACCCGCCGATCGCCGCGCGCCCCCTGGATCATCGGCGGGAGATCCTCCGCGCCGATCTTGTCCGCCCGGGAGAGGGTCACTGCCCGCTCGATCACGTTTTCCAGCTCGCGGACGTTGCCGGGCCAGGCGTAATCGATGAGGAGCGCCAGCGCGGATTCCGTGACGCCCCGCACGGGGCGATGAGAGGACTGGGCGCATTTCTGCAGAAACGCCTCCACCAGCAGCGGGATGTCCTCCCGGCGCTCGCGCAGCGGCGGCAGGCGGATCTCGATCACGTTCAACCGGTAATAGAGATCTTCCCGGAACCGCTTCGCCTTGACCTCTTCGGCCAGGTTGACGTTGGTCGCCGCAATAATGCGGACATCCACCGACAGCGAGCGGGCGGAGCCCACGCGGCGCACTTCCTTTTCTTGAATGGCCCTTAGCAGCTTGGCCTGCAACAGGATGGGGATCTCGCTGATCTCGTCCAGGAACAGCGTACCCTGGTTGGCTTCTTCGAACAGCCCGCGCTTGTCGGTTTTCGCGTCCGTGAATGCGCCGCGGACGTGCCCGAACAGCTCGCTTTCGAGAAGCGTTTCCGGAATGGCCGCGCAATTGACCGGAATGAACGGCGCGTGCTTCCGGTCGCTGTTGAAGTGGATGGCCTTGGCGACCAGTTCCTTGCCGGTCCCGCTCTCGCCCGAGATCAGAATGTTGGTCGGGCTGTCCGAGACCCGCTGGATGAGGTCGAACAACTCGCGCATCGGCTTGCTCTTCCCCAGGATCTGATGGAAGCTGTATTCCTTGCCGACCGCGCGGCGGAGATGAACTACCTCGCGCCGAAGGTGCGCCTCCCGGATCGCCCGTTCCAAGGTCGGCACCAATTCGTTGGATTTCACCGGTTTGGTCAGGTAGTCGTAGGCCCCGTGCTTCATCGCGTCCACGGCGGTTTCGACCGAGCCGAACGCGGTCATCAAAATCACGTTGGTATGGGGATAGGACCGCTTTACTTCCGAGAGCAGTTCCAACCCCTGCATCCCCTTCATCCTGAGATCGGTGAGCACGACCTCGCAGTCGGCTTGTCCCAGGTGCTTGAGCGCGTCCTGTCCGTTGGTGACCACCGTGACGGCATGGCCGCGCTCCGACATGATGTCCGCCACCAGCGACCCCATCTCCGGGTCGTCATCCACGACGAGGACCGATCCTTTCGTATCCGCAGTCACCATGTGCTTTTCCCTTAAATTGCCCCGGTGAGCTAGGCCGCGCCAAGCCTAGTCCTTTGCTTCGTTGCGGGTCAAGTCGAAGCAGCGCAGCCGGTTCCGTGCCCCTTGCCGGCCTGCAGTTTAATGACGGGGGCCAGCCCCCTCAATCTCATAGACGATCGTACGAGAGGGCCCATGCTCATAGATCACCCGGTAGGCCTTCGGCAACCGATCCGGCTTGCTCAAGACGCGCAGCCCCGGCCAGTAGTCCTCTTCATGCTTGCTGTAGACGAGAAACCGGATGCCCTCGGCCGCCACGGTTTCAAGGTATTGCTCCAGCGAACCGGCGACCGCTCCGGACGTCACCTTCAATCCGGTCAAATGCGCCAGGTGCGGTTCGACGGCCATGATCCGATCGCCGGCCGCCGCGCGGGATTTGATCGCCGCCGCCGCCTCCAGCAGATGCGTCGGCTCCGCCTCCAAGAACCACCTCGTGCTGACGTAGGAACTATAGGCGATGGACAGCGCCACGAGGCCGAACACCCACCACCCGATGGCCCATTCCCTCCGAGCGACCTGTCCAGGGATCGGCATCCGCTCGAAATAAAACACCGGCAGCACGACCAACACAAACAGCAGCGGGAAGAGGAAGAAGTAGAAGCGGACGGCGAATCCGGCCAACCCGTGCAGCAGGTATCCGGCCGCGCACAGGATCAGAAAGGCCGCCCGCTTGGCGGTCATCTGTTGCAGATACAGCAACAGCCCGGCTCCGGCGAAGAGCGCGGCGGGGAATCCAAGGACGTACCACGACAGGCGATAGGCCTTCCCGTAGAGCACGTCCTTCAGAAACGTCTTCGCGATCCGCCACGGCTCATGGAGCAGGACCTCCCAGGGAGAGGCGAACCGTTGGCCCATGTCGGCGACCGCCCAGACGAATGCGTCCCCCTGCGGATGATAAAAGTGCGCCGCAACCTGCTGATGGAGATCGCTCGCGAACGGGCTTCCGTTCCGATGCCAATTCACCAGCAGCCACGGCGCCGTGACGAGCAGCGCCGCTCCCACGAACACCGCCATCTTGACCAGTCTCGTTCTCCAGGAATCGCCGGCCTCGCCGAGGAACAGCAGCGCCACGGGAATCCCCGCGAGCACGAAGAGCGCATTGTACCGAAGGAGGTAGGCGGCCCCCGCCGCGATACCGGCCTGTGCGCAGACCGCCACCGTGGCTTCGCGGCGCAACAGCAGCCACATCGGGACCAACAGAGCCAGATTGGCGACCATGTCGGCGGAGGCGACAAAGGCATAGGGCAACAGGGCCAGCAGCGTCAGGATGGTGGCGGCCAGCGCCAGCCGCCTCCCCCACAACACCGACAGCAGTCGATAGCTCACGAATCCGATCAGTCCGGCCGACAGGCCGGACAGGATCTTCCCCGCGGCAAATATGTCGGACGTGAAGCGGGACAGCAACGCGAGCACATACGCATAGCCCGGCGGATAATGTTGGTTGGAATAGGGCTCTCCGGCAAGAACCTGGCCGGCCTGCACGACATCCCGTCCGAAAAAATCGGTCTCCACCCCCCAGTTTCCAACCGCCCGAGAGGCGCCCAACCCGAGCGCCAAGGTTCCAATACAGAGACAAGCCGCCATGGCGAGCAGATCGTACCGGCGGTCCTCTCCCGATCGTGACGCGGCCTGCTCCATCGAAGCGCGACGCTCCCGGCTCCCTTCGGTTGATTCGACGTTCATGGCGAGACCGTCTCCCCCCGCGCAGTCCTCCCCGATCCCACGGGCTCCTCCATGATTGGAACCGGCCCGGAAACTCCTTCCGCCTCGTTGACCGAGGGCATCGCGTGCTCGCTGCCCATGAGCAGCGAGCGGACCAGAGTTATTTCGTCCTGCGTGAATTCCCGAAGCGCCCAATAGCAGGCGACGATCAAGCCGGTCAGGACGACCAGCTTGACGAAGACCAACAGCCCGGGAGTCGGCCACATCGCCGCCGCGGCGAAGGCGAGCAAACTCACGATGAGGGTGCGAACGACCATGCCAAGCGGCGGCACGACCCCCCACAGGCGGCCGACAGTGGCCAACCCCATGAGCATCCCGATGAACCCCACGAAGGCGGTGACCGCCGAGGCGCCGAGCGGACCATATCGTGGGATGATCAGCATGTGTCCCAGCAGCGCGAGCGGAACGAGGGGCCCCGTCAGCGCGACCGTCATGCGAGGCTTTCCATCGGCAATCACGGCTGTGAGCGCCACCGTCAGCGGCAAGGTCGCGGCGGCCCCGAAGATGAGCGCCGGGAGAAACCGCCCGGTCTCCTGGAATGAGGCCCCGAACAGACAGGCGGAAATCTCCCCCGCCGACCCCGCGATCACCGCCGCGAGGGGAAACATCGCCAAGGCTCCGCGCAGGGCCTGCTCCGTCATCATCCGCGCGAGACCCGCGTCGCCGCGAGCCAGCGCCCGGCTCACGCTCGACAGCAGCAGCGGCGCCGCCGACATCCCCAACAACGTCGGAAGCAGCGCCAGATTCTGCGCCGCGCCATAGAGGCCCGCCTCCTCGACCGTGGCGCCCAGGATTTTGAGGGCGAACAGATCCATGCGCCCGAGCGCCGCCAGCCCGACGGCGGAGAGAAACAGGGGCCAGGAGTAATGCCACAGCGCCCAGGGCTTCGAACCGGTCCGCGAGAACAGCGCCGGACGCAGGGTCCGTCGATACAGGCGCAATTCGAGCAGCGTGGAGCCGATGATGGCAAGGATGACGCCGAACACGGACAGGCCGCCGGAAACCAGGATCACCACGAACAGCAGCCGCGCGAGCCATCGCCCGGCGCTTGCCGAGGCACAGGCCTGATAGGCGCCCGTCCCGGCGAGGATGTGGCGATGGGCCTGCGCCAGCGCGAACAACGGGATATCCACAGCCATGAGCGCGAGGCAGGCCGCCAGCGACGGCTCATTGAGCAGCCGGGCGAACGGCAGCGCCAGCATCCACATCGCCGCCATGACCCAGACTCCCATGCGGAACTGAAGCTGGACGGCGACCGTGCCCAGCGGCCGCCAGTCCGGGCTTTCACCGACGTGCTTGATCGTCGCCCTGGAAAACAACGAATTGATGCTCCACTCCGCCAACCCGACCAGCGTGACCGCGAGCGTCAGCAACCCATAGCCGTCTGGCCCGAGGCTCCGCGTGAGAAAGGCGGCGGTCACCAGCCCGGTCAGGGGAAAGAGGGCCTCCGCCAGAAGGACCCGGAGGGTACCGTCGAGCAAATGGCGCCCCGGGTGAGAATGGAACCGAGCGGTCGTCATCGCGGCATCCCCTTCACCTGGCCGTTTCACCCCGGCAGCCTTGCCACAGAAACCCGGCGGCATTCGCCACCTGCCACAGCAGGAACAACGCGGCAAGGGAAACCGTCCGCCTGTCCCGGGCGCGCGCGAAGGGGTGCCCGAACACGTTGCGATAGAAGGAGAACTCGGGACGAAAGGGGCCGGCCCCGCGCCGGGCGCGAGCCCGATGAAAGCGATACGCCCCTCGCCCGTAACCGAAATGCTGACGCCAGAATCCGGCCAAGGTCAGCTCGTGACGATGATGGATCACCGCATCGGGAGCATAGACCAGCCGGCGCCCCTCGCGTACCCAGCGATCGCAGAGATCCCGATCTTCCGACGTTCGAAAGGACGGATCGAACCCTCCGATAGTCCGGAACAGATCGGCGGGCAGCGCCAGGTTGTTCGACGCGAAGAACTGGAACTCGCTCTGCGTCGAAAGAAAATAGGCCCTCGCCGCCTCCACGATCACTTGGCTCGCGGTTGCATAGATATTGTCGGGCAGCGCATTGGCGGTGCAGCCCCCCACCAGCGCCCGCGGCGCATGCTCGAACGTACGGGCAAATCCCTGGAGCCAGGTCGGAGCCGGGGTGCAGTCGTCGTCGGTAAAGGCCAGGTATTCGCCTTGAGCCTTGGCGGCGCCCGCGTTCCGGGCGGCCGCCGGCCCCGCATTGGGTTGGCGCAGCCACGTCACGCGGCCATCGAGCCGATCGAAATCCGCCGCGTCAAGCGGCGGTTCGCTTCCGTCGTCGACCACGATCACTTCGAAACATGCCGCAGGGTACTCCAGGCCGGCCAACGCTTCGAGACAGGCTCGAAGCTGTCGCGGCCGATTCCACGTGGGAACGATGATCGAAAAGGACGGCGCGGGCGGGATGGCGCGCGGAGCGCTCGAAGACGGAACATGATCGTCGTTCACGTATCCCTCATGCCCGATCGACCGTCACGCTTCTGCCGGTCGAGGCCGACTCCATGGCCGCCAGCGCCACCGCCAACGCGCGCCGGCCATCCTCCAAGGTACAGCCGGGCGGACGGCCGTTTCGAAGACAGGCCAGGAAATGCCGCCACTCCTCCCGATAGGACAGGGCCCATTCTCCCCCATGGCGCAGGCCCGAGATCGCCTGCGGCAGTTCCCGGACGAGACGTGTCGCCGCGTCCACCCGGCTCCGGACATCCCCGGGGACACTCGTCGTCGAGGCGTATTCCAGGCCGTCAAATCGGTAGAACGACAGAGCCAGGGAGCCGGCTCGCCCGAAGATCTCCAGGCTGTTGTTCTGGCTCGTCCGCTCGGCGCAGACGGCGGTCGCCAGCAGGCCGTTGCTCATCCGGGCGATCACCGTGGCCGATTCATCCTCCCACTGCCCTGACCGTACATAGGCGCTGACTTCCTCCACTTCCGCCTGTGTCAGATAGCGCCAGAGGTCGAAGTGATGGACGGCCATCTCCAGCAGCGCCCCTCCGCCCGTCGCGCGGGTCCTTCGCCATGCGGGGACACGGTCATGGAAACTCGTCAGGACGCTCCGGATCAGATCGAGCTGGCCCAATCGGCCCTGTTGGATCACCGCTCGGGCCTGACGGGTCAACCGATGCCAGCGCGCATTGAATCCCATCATCACGGTGCGGGTCGTGCCGGACGCCCGCGCGATCAGCCGATCGCAATCCTCCAGCGCGAGCGCCAGCGGCTTTTCGATGAAGAGATGCTTCCGCGCCTCCAATGCAGCCAGCGCGATCTCCACATGCCGCTGGGCCGGCACGCAGACGGCGACGGCATCGACAGAGTCGAGCTTGAGCAGTTCCTGGTAATCGGCGACCAGATGCTCGGCGCGGACGTGCCGCGATGCCCGGCGCAGCGCGTCGGGGTCAGGATCGGCCAGTCCCACGACCTCCACACCCTGGAGCGACTTCAGGGCCGGCAGGTGCAGTTGGTCCGTGGCGCGCCCGCACCCGATGAATCCGATTCGAACCGCCTGCTCCGAGCCGTCTTCCATGACACCCTGTCTGTGGTTCACGCCAGGGACAGATCCCGACGGTCGTCTTCCCGGATATGCCGGAACCGATGAAATTCGAACCGGGCCACCTGATCGACGGCTCGACCGATTCCCGCGGCATAGCCGACCAATTGCCCGATTCCGTCCAGAATCAGCCCGATCGCCAGCGCATGGACGCATGAGCGGAACCGGCGCCGCTGCTCGCTTGACTCAAGCCCCCTCCATATCCGCCAGAGCCGCAACGCAGGAATCACCGGGGAGCCGGCCACGAACAGCGCCCGCCGCCAGAGAGCCAACTCCCGCACCCGTGCGCCGGCGAAGAGACGGCCATTGTAGAATTGCACGGGCAGCCACGACCGCCACAGCGAAAAATTCGTATGCGCGACCTGCGCGGACGGATCGAGATAGAGGCGGTGCCCCTTCTGGCGCAGATCCCAATGGAGCAGCGTCTCCGCCTCCATCATCGGCTCCAACTGGCGCCCGTATCCCAGCAACAGATCCCGTTTGTAGCTGGTATTGTGACCGGGCAGAAAATCCGCCTCCCGCGCGGCCGTCGGCCAGAGCCAGGGGCCGTAGCCGATAAAAAGATCCGCCCAACTCACGGCGCTGTTGGGATTCGCGTTGCGGACCGCGGGGCCGACCGCCGCCCAAGGGCCGCGATGCGCCCTGATCAGGCTCTCCGCCCATTGCGGGTCGGGGAAGCAATGGTCCTCCGCCAGCGCGACCAGCGGAGCCATGGCGCGGCGAATGCCCGCGGCGTTGGCTCGGCCGATGGAGCGGATCGCCCCCACTTCCACGATCTGCACCTGCGCAAACTCTGCAAGGAGCTTGGACAGCCGGGTCTGGTCCAGTTTCAGTTGGGCGCGGGACGGAGCCACGATCACCATTTCGAGCGATGCCCGGACCGTCTGGCGGACAAGGTACGAGATCGTGTGACGAATGACGTCGAAATCGTCCGGCGTCGCGATCACGATCGACATCAACGGGCTGTTCGGTTCGCTCACGTGTCGGAGACTCCTTTCAGCCCGGCACCTCGGGCGATGCATACCGGTTTGGCTTCGACGAGGCGTCCGGCAGTGCTCTGCCGCCGGATCATCCGGACCGCCAGCGGCTCAGGCGCTGCTTCACCCCATAGAGGTCCAGGCCGGCGATCCCATACAGCGTATCAGTCCGTGGCCGCACCCCGCCCCCGCCCCATAGACAGACGCCGAACCGCCCGGCCCCGATCGCGTGGGCGAGCCCCGCTCGGTGGCCCAGGTCGTTCCAATCGTTCCACAGGTCCGTCGACCAGTGGATGTCGTCAAATACGATCACGGAGCCCGGATTCAACCGCGCGGAGAGACGATCAAAGAGCCGGAGGTTCTCCCCTTTCTTCTTGCTTCCGTCGATGAAGGCGAGGTCGATGCCGTCGCGAAGACCCGGCAAGATCCGGTCCAGGGCCGCATCGAAGGAGGCCGTGACCAATTCGAAGCAGCCGACGACCTGACGAAGGTGCGCCTGCGCCAGCCTCGCTCGTTCCGGACTGCCCTCCACGGTAATAAATCGTCGGCAGCTCGGCGCCGACGCCAAATAACAGCCCGAGATGCCGGCGGCGGTTCCCAATTCCAGGATCGTTTTCGATCCGGCGGCCTTGGCGCAGAGATACAAGAAGGTCCCCCACAGGGGTGAGACGCTGCTCACATGCGCCACTTCGGTCAAGGATCGCCTGCCTTGAGCAGGGCCGGAGGACTGTGCAGCGGACTCAGCCGCAATCGAAGGCCCATCCTCGTCCTCCTGAAAGACTCCCACGGAATCCGCGCTCCGCTCGGCCATCTTGGCCCTTAGGGCTTCGATTCGCTCGATGACTCTGGCATCTTCCTCGCTGATCGTCCTGTCCAGCAAAAATTGGAGGGGCCGGCAGAGCGCTTTCGGGAGCCCGTTCCGTTTCATGTTCCGCAGCCGTCGCCAGCCGACTGTGGAGGTCAGCGGAAGCGTCCACCGTCCTTCCAGGCCGAACCGCCCGGCCATCGACTGGCCGCCCATCGACGCCCCTTCGACCCTCAAAGACAGTCCTCACTTCGATCGCAGGTCGGCGACCCGGTTATAGATGGTCGCGATCGACCAGCCGATCAGCCCTCCCGTGACGGCGCCGTAGAGAAAACCGATGAGGCTGCCGGTCCAGGTGACCGAGTAGCCGACGAAGTAATTGGACAGCAACTGGAGATGGCTTCCGACATGCTCGCCGCCTCTGATCAGCAGCCAAACGGTCATGAGAAACAACCCGGCGCCGCCCACTATCCCGAAACCGGCCGCGAGCAGCCAGGCCTGAATCCTGGCCACAGCCCGACTGAGTTCCCGCTCATCTTGATTCGGTCTGTCCATCTGTCACCTACCGGTCTCGAACCGTTACACCTTGTCCAGCAGATCGCGGCGCTCCTCCGCCTCTGCGCGGGAGCGCGCCAGCGATGCGTACAGCATGACGCCGCGATTGCACAGCCAGGCCCCCGCGTACCCAGTCAGGAATCCCCACAGTCCCGCCTCGACCAGGCCGATCGTGGCGCCGGCCCATGTCACGCTGAAGCCGGGGAGAAACTGTCCGAGGAGAGACAGATTCGGCCCCACAACCCTGCCGCCCTTGACCAACAGGATCGCCGTGGCCAGGAAGAGTCCCAGACCGCCGACCGCTCCCGTCGCCACCCCCATCGCGACAGGATCCAGCCGGGCAAGGGCCCGGTCGAGCACAAGATCCAGCGCGGCCGGCACCTCGGACACCTCGTTGACCGGAACGGCCACCCGCCTAGGCACCAGCCGGTCTCCGCCCCTCAACTCGGCCACGCGGCCCTCCTCGTGATATTCCATCTCGGTGTTCACGGCCCAGACATCCCAACGCTCCCCCGTGATGTTGCGAGCCGCGTAGATCCCGGTCAGCATCGAATGGTCCTGGTTGTTGTAGCGGTGAAGCCCGTTCCGCCCGATGGTCTGCAAATTGGCAAAGGCCGCCAGATAGTCGCGGATGACCGTCACATTGGCTTGGTAGGTTTGGTCGTATACGGGATAGGCCTTTTCCATTCGGACGACCGTGCCGTCGACCACGTCCTTCGGATCGATCAGGCCCAATTGACAACACTCGCGGATGCCCAATTGGATGAGCTGCTCGTCCGGCCAGGACCATTCCTCATCTTTGTCCCACAGGAAATATTCCAACCCCAACGACGTGGTGGCCGGATCCGGCACCATGTAGGGGCTCCAGTTCTTGTAGTTCTGGATCCTCCCGACCTTGACGTCGGGAGAATGAATATAGATCCAGTTGTCCGGGAAGACCTCTTCGCGGTTGACGACCAGGACCACGGTCAAGTAATCCCGGTAACGGAGACGCGCCGCGGCATCCAGCACCTTGGCAGGCGGCGCAGGGCTCAGCGCGAACATGAGTTCCCGGAGCGGCATGGTCGAGACAAAGTCGGATCCCTCGAATTCCGCCCGCTCCCCGGTCAACATCGTCCCGGAGACGGACTCGACCCGTCCCCCTCGATGACGGACCCGCTGGACGTGGGCGCCACGGACCGTCCGGACGCCCCGTTCGCCGATCACCGACTCACAGCGTTCCCACATCATGCCGGGCCCGAATCTCGGGTAGTGAAACCGCTCGATCAGGGAGGTAATCGTCTGGCCGTCCATGCCGCGAGAGGCGCGCAGCAGCGCGTTGCGGAGGGCCTGCTTGAGAGAAAGGTTCTTGATCCGCTGCGCCGCCCAATCCGCCGAGATTTCCGTGCAGGGAATCCCCCACACCTTCTCCGTATAGGTCTTGAAGAAGATGTGGTACAGCCGGGACCCGAATCGATTCGACACCCAGTCTTCGAAGGTTTTTTCGTCATGGATATGCGCGAACCTCGCCTTCAGATAGCTGAGCGCCACCAGAACGGACTCGACCGGCCCCAGGCCGATCAAGGCGTTGACCGGCCTCAAGGGATAGTCGAAAAAATGCTGCTTGTAATAGATGCGGGACTTGCGGGGACGCAGCAGGAACTCCTCTCCCAGGATCTCCTGCCACAGCTCATTGATCAACGGCACTTTCGAGAAAAACCGATGCCCTCCGATATCGAACCGATATCCGCCGTAATTCACGGTCTTCGAAATCCCGCCGACCTGGGTGCCGCGTTCCAGCACGGTCGAAAGCACTCCGCGCTTGGAGAGTTCGTAGGCGGACGTCAATCCGGCGGGACCGGCCCCGATGATCACGACGGGACGCCGGGTCACTTGGCTTTCTCCGACTGCACGGACTTTACAGGCAGCGCGCCCTTCAGGTCCGAATTCCGGAACGCCGGCCTTGTCCAGACCTTCATCAGGAATCGAAGCAGGCCGATCCCAAAGGCCAAGCCGCTGTAGAGAAAGTAGGCCCAGTGCAACGGGATGGCCCGCAGGGCGAAGAGCCATCCGCGCTTCCTGACGAACAACCGATAGAGCCGATGATTCAGCGCAAGCAGCCCCGCCATGGCCAGGCCCACGACGACGATCGCCCAGCGCCACCACCAGGCGACGGCCAACCCGGCGACCAGGGTCCCGGCCAACAGCGTGCTGATGCGTCCGGCCATCTGCAAGTTCAAGTCATTCAGGACCGCCCGACGCGAGAGGATCAGGTCCGTCCAGGGCAGCGCCCGGCGGAACACATCGGTCAGAATGATCGAGGAAACAGTCCAGCGCTTCCAATGGGTGACTTGCAAGCTCTTCAACAGCCTGATCCGATGGCCCGCGTCTTTAAGGCGATACCCGATTTCAATATCTTCGACGGAAGGCGTCTGATAGGTCTCATCGAACCCGCCGACGGCCTCGAACACGGTCCGCCGGATGGCTCCGCAGGCGCCCCAGAAGGTCGAGGCCTCCTCGCGGCCCTCCTGATGAACCCAATGGTGGAGGAGATTTCTGTATTGAGAGAGAAAACCGGGATCGCCAGGCTCATCATCATAGGACCCCATCACTGCCGCGACATCCGGTTCTTGCTGAAATAATTCGGCGATTCGGCCGATCGTCTCGAGCCTGACCGTGACATCGGCATCGACGAAGAACAGAATCTCTCCCCGAGCCTTGGCGGCCCCCAGATTCCGCGCCCCCGCCGGTCCTCCGGCAGTCGGAATCCGCAGGACCCGTAGCCCGAGTCGCTCGGCATAGTCCCCGGACCCGTCCGTGTCCCCATCCGCCACCACGATGATCTCAAGAGGAGGCGGCGAAGCGGCCTGCAAGCTCGCCAGGCACCGGCGAAAGCGCGGCCCCCCGTTATGGACCGGGACCACGACCGAAACGGTGACGGCTTGAGCGGATTCAACCCGGTCCATCATCGGCTGGTTGGACGGCGGCAATGTGCCATATCCTTCTACTCTCCTTATGAGGCGTGTCGTCGGATCGCCCGCCTTGGGCAGGCAAGGTCTAAGAGTATAGCGAGGCGGCCTCAGGCTCAAGCTCCAGGACATCTCTTGCCTTGCGAGCGAGCCTCCGGGAGCGCCCGCCGATCGCCTGACTCACGGCAGAGCGCGGGGATGACCTAGCCCACATTATTCATGACCGCTTCTACTGCATCCGCCGATACGCCGCTGCGACAAGCCAGCATGCGCCTTGGCGGCATGCTAGCGGGCAGGCTCGCCGCTCACGGCCTCAACGTACTGTTTCAAGTACGCCTCGGCCGCGAGCGCCTCCTCGTGCCCGTCTCGCGTGGCGTCTTGGCGGCTTCGTGACGAACCGTCATGCATAATGTGGGCTAGAGCACGACCGACGAGCCGCAGCCGCCTCGTACAGGAACAGTTGGGCCATGGTTGAGCCCCTCAACATGGATGGGCAGGATCTCCCGCGCGCCATCCCATCCGGTCATCCCCGGGCATGTCCTGTTCGGAGGGACGCAGCAGAGAGCGGAAGGGTCTGAATTTTCCGCTCGGGTCAACCGGGATCGCCTCCGCCAGTTCGATCGCGACCGTCACGCCCGACCCCATCTTGGCCGCGACCGATCGCCTCAGCGCCGCGATCTCCTGTGTCGGCGCTTCCGCCCCTGGCACAAGACGCAGGATGATCCGATCCAGCCGCTCTTGAGTCACCTGGAACGCCCGAATCCAGGGATAGTGGATCATGCCGAGTTCATAGGGATGCAACGTACGGCCGTCCGGAAGACGAAAGTAATCGATCGTTCTCCCTTGGACGGATCGGATGGTCGAGAAGGGTTGTCCGCAGGGACACGAGAGGCTTCCCCTGGTCACGACATCTCCCAGCCGATACCGAATCATGGGCATGGCGTAGGCATGCAGATCCGTTCCCACGACTTCACCCTCCTCCCCTTCCATGACGGCCCGAGCGCCGTCCAGAATTTCTATGACCACCCCGTCGTCGCAAACGTGCAGATCTCCCGTTTGGCGGCATTGCCACGCCAGGATGTTGAACTCGATGCTGGCATAGGTATCATAGACCGGGGCGCCGAACCCCTGTTCAATCGATTCGCGCATCGGACGCGTCAACACCTCTCCTCCCGTCCCGACGAAGCGCAGGCGGAGGGATCGCAGTTCGATCGGATCCACCTGTTGGGCCAGTCGCGCCAGCGCGCTGGCATAGCCCGAGAGCACATGGGGCCGAATGGTCTTCAGTTCCTTCACAATGTCCCCCGGCGATTGAAAGCAACTGACCACCACATATCGGCCGAGCCCGACCGCCTGGGCGGCGCGGTGAAGCAGCCGGTTGTCCTCCGCGGACTGAGTCCGGGCCAGCATCACATAGGCATGCAGGTCGGTGGGGCGCAGCCCGTACGAGCGCAGGGCGCGCCATCGATAGGCGTTATGCAGCCGCTCTTCGAGCCAACTGCGCCGCACGGTCAACGGGCGACCAGATGACCCGCTGGATCGGGTGGGAATCAGCGATGCGGGATCCACGCCCCTCGTCACGATATCCGCAATCGGGAGCTCCTGAAGCTCCGCTCGCGAGGTAACGGGCACCAGCGCCAGATCTTCGATCGTCCGAATCCGGTCCGGCTTCACGCCATGCCGGTCGAAAAGCCGTCGATAGTAAGGCACGGATTCGTAGGCATGGTGGATCAGCCGGCGCAACCGTTGATTTTGGAACGACACGATCTGGTCCCGCGAAGAGCGAAGGTGACGGAGCAACGAGCCGAGCGTGGTCACGGTTTGAACGGCGGAGAGCATGGATTCAATTCGTTTTCGCGCCCCGGAGAAACCACTCATCCCAGAGCTGGACCCCCAGCACTCCGATCAATTCCCGGCCGTGATCTCCCGCACCGGCCTGTTGCCGGGCCAACAGCGCCCTCACCGCGGTCGGTTCAAAATGCCCGCGCGCCCGAAGCTCACACTCCGAAAGCGCATCCTGCACGAACGACGGCATCGACTGGTCCCAGGGCCAATCGGGAGCGGCCAACCCGCGTTTCTTTCGATACACGATCTCCTTGGGCAACCTCGGCCCAGTCCTCCTCCCCGCTCCTGGGAGCCGTCTGCCCTTGCGCCGGAAAACTGAGGTCCCAGTAGCGTTGCACCGTGAGCGTCCTAGCCTGATAGAGGAGGACGTGGGCCGGGGGAAGGCGGAGGACCCCGCGCAACAGCGTCTGGGGCGCCGGGATGAACCCGACCGTGAACAGCTCCTGCATGGCATGGGCCTGGACCCTTCGCTCCACCGCTCCGCCGGCAAGAATGGATTTGATTTCCGATCCGAAGCACAGCGCGTCGCGGGTCACGGCATAGCTCAACGGCTTGATGCCGAAACGGTCCCGCGCCAGCATGAGCCGGCGATGCCGGCTGTCCCACAAGGCAAAGGCGAACATGCCCCTCAGGAACTCGACGCAGCGAGGTCCATAGTCTTCGTACAGGTGCACGATCGTCTCGACGTCCGACTCCGTGTGGAACCGGTGGCCGGCTGCGAGGAGACGTTTTCTCAGTTCGAGATAATTGTAGATTTCCCCGTTGCACACGACGGTCACGGTTTCATCTTCGTTGGAGATCGGTTGGTTGCCCCGCTTGAGATCGATGATGCTCAGGCGGCGAAAGCCCAGCCCGACTCCCGGACCGAGATGCAGCCCCTCGCCGTCGGGCCCCCGGTGCCGGACCAGATCCGTCATGCGACGGAGCCTGTGCTCGTCACCCGGTTGACGAGGATCTCGGTAGGCGATGCCCGCGATTCCGCACACGTCAGGCTCCACGGAGGCTGTTAACCAGGCTCTCGGCCAGTCCCAGCGCGCACGGCAGTTGCCTTTCCACAAGATCTCCCTCTCCGTTACGTCCGTCCCGATCGTCCCGCGGCCAACGGCGCCGCCGCTTGGATGCCTGGCTCCTTCCCGGCCGATCGACGTTGCCATTCCGCGAGGCGATAGCATCGCCGGAGCCCGTCCACCCACAACTCGTCTTCACGCTGTTGCTCGTTTCCCAGGAGGGCGGAAAATCCTCCCCCGTCGCGAAAGATCAACGGCGTATGAGACAGGAACTCCGTGACCACGGAATTCCCTTGGCGCCACCGCAGCAGAAGGTCGTGATAGCTGTCGGGCTTGTCGTAGAGGGTGACGCCCCATTTGCTCTTGTATCGCAAGAGTCCGTCGGTCAGAGACGGGCGGCTGCCCCTGAAATCCACCGTGCCGCAGCCCGCCTCGCGCGCCCACTTCAGGATGAAGTAATAGAGGGCCGCGACGGCCCCTTCCCGCTCCAGACCCAGGTCCCCATCGACCGTTCCAAGCGCCAACAGGTCGAGCGTGTCGGCCTTTCGTTCATACAGAACCGCGGCGACGCGTCTTCCGCCCCTCTCCACCCAGAGAATGCCTCCCCTTGCGACCCGGCGCCGGAGATCCTGCCTGCTCCGCAGAAACGCCGATTCCCCATGGCGCTTTCGCGTGAACGGCAGATATATGGAGTCGTAAAAGACATCGCACTCCAGGGCTCCCCGCGTGACGACCGGCTGGTACCGATAGCGTCGGACGAGGACCATGTCCCGCTTGATGCTCCCGCCGCTTCGCACCAGTCGTTCGAGATCATCGGGCACGCGCAATCTGGTTCCGACCCACTCGGGCACCGGCAGGTAACCGAGGCCGGCCCATCTCCCGGCCGACCGCCGATCCACGCGCGCCACCGTCAGATCGGCCTCTCCGCACAGCCGATCGAGAACGTGGGGCAGGGCCGAGAGGGTGAATTCCCCGACGGTTTCGCGCGCCGGCTCGCCTTGAAACAATCGTTGCGCGACATACCCCGCCCATGGCTCGTGCCCTGCCACCAGGAGGACGCCGGACCCTCCGCTTCCGCGCGTCGCGCCTCGCAACCGGGCGACCGGCGTCTTCCTGAGTCCCGACCATCCCAGCAGGGCCAGGCCGACGCGCGTGATGCCCTCGCGCAGCCGATCAGGCAGGCGGGCGCCGGCCCACTCGGCCATGTCGCGCATGACGTCGCTCACGCCGCTTCCCGGCTCGGTTTCCGGCAACGCATGGCGACAAAATTTCCCGTGAGGTAGCGGGTCGGGAAGCGGGCCAGGCATTCCCAGGTCATCAACCACCGGCCGAACCGCGCCTGCAGGGTCGGCGCCGCGTGAGCCTGGAGCCATCGGGCCACGCACACCCCCATGACGCGGGGACAATGCAGAATCGCCGTGGACTCAAGAATCTCCAACCCCGCCTCCTCGATCATCCGCCCGAACGGCCCAGGCCCGCAGGTGGCGCCCACATAGTACGGCACCACGCCGAGCCGGTTGAGCCAGCGGAACGGCAGGCTATTCCTCAGGGCGATGATCGGATTCGCCAAGTTATCGATGGTGATGACCAACTGCCCGCCTGGTCGGACGGTCCGCGAAAGCTCCCTGAGGCTGGCCGCCATGTCGGTCAGCGAGTGAAAGTGATCGAGCGTGGAGTTGGACACGACCGCATCGAACGAGTCGTCCGCAAACGGGAGCCGGCGCACATCCGCGCAGGCCATCGCCGCATGGGGCCGCGCGGAGGCGGCCCCGCGAAGCGCCATGATCGAGACATCCATCCCGACCACGACCCCCGCCCGGCTCATCAAAAACGTCCACAATCCTTCGCCCACCGCTTCGTCGAAGAGATCCGTTTTCAGCAACCGCCTGATCGGCGCTTTCGTCAACCATCGCGCGCAAAGCCCGAGATTGACGGCGTCGCTGTGGGCGCGCCAGAGCCGATCCGGCCCGCCCTTGGTCCACGCGCGGGCCACGTCATCCCAATACCGCTGTTCAGCGGAGGCCGAGCCGGACGCCGGTCGGTTCCATGGCTCGGCTCCTTTCATGAGGCTCCCGTCAAGAGGGTTTGGTCCCGACCGCATACACCAACGACCAGGGAAGCCGAACGAAAGAATCGGCGCAATCGATCGTGAAGCGCGCCCGCAGCTCCTGCTCAACCTGAGGCAGCTCCGCTTTGACCATTCCGAAGAGATGCCGGCAGTACCAGACCAGGGAAGGCAGATCGGGAAAATCCCAGGTGAAACGCTCGTGCCGCTCCGAGACCTCCCGAAATCCCGCTTGAGCCATGAGGGCCGTGAGCTCGCCTGGACGAAAGAACAGCCCCTTGTGGCCGGTCAGGCTGAACCGATCCACCGCATCATTCAGGAACCATCCGACGGGCGTGCCTTCCTGGACGTCCGCCACGGCAAGTTTCCCGCCGGGAATCAGCACGCGAAACGCTTCCCGGAACACATCGAGCTTGGATTCGATATGGTGCAAACCGGCAAGGCTTCCGATCCGATCCATCGCGTCCGACGCGAGCGGCATGACGGTGAGCAAACCGAGCACGCGATCAAACCGCGGGGCGACCCCCTGAAGAAACCCTTCGGCCGGCTCCAGACAAATGATCCCCCGATGGTGTCCGCGCCGCCGCTCCAGCCCCTCGGCCAGATATCCGCCGCCGGCCGGCGCGTCGCAACACCGGTGACCTGGGGCCGCATCCAAGAGATCAATCAACAGCGACCGTTCTGTTTCCCGCACGGATGGAAAGGCACGGCACGCTTCATTGTAGGAATCGCCGCGGGTGTTGAAAATATATTCGTAGTCCGACATGAGGGCCTCACCTCCGCGCGTCGATCAATCCAGGGTCGGGTGAGCCAGGACCGGCCCTCGCGCAGGATAGGCGAGGACGGGGCGGCCTTCCGCCATGATCGCGTTCAATGATCTGCCTCATGCGGCTCCAGCATCGCGCAGATTCGTTCGGCGATCAGACTGCCCGCCAGCCGATGGGCCGTGGCATTCCAGTGCCCCTCGCCCAGCCGGGCGTTCGGGAACCCGTGCAGGAAGACGCCCTGTTGCGCGGCGTAGGCGGCCAGAGGCTCGGCCAGGCTCAACGACGCGATGCCTTCCCGCCTCGCCAAGGCCTGAATGCGTCGATCCGGATAGTAGAGATCGGGCACCCCGAGTCGTCGGGCGACCGCCTCTCGATGTTGAAGGTCGGGGTGAACCTGATCGGGATTCGAAAGGCTCACCAGAAGGAATCGGCTCCCTCCGGCTTCCGCCTCCCGCTTCGCCAGCGCCACCAGGGCTTCAGTGATCGTCCAGGCCTCTGCCCAGAGAGGATCGGTCGGATCACGGTAGACTGTGGCATCAAGATCAACGTCCGGGCCGGCTTCGGCTCTCATCCGCCGTTGATGAGCGGCTTCGTTCAGGTAGGCCTTCAGCCGGTATTGGGCTTCGCGGAGGAGCTGCAACAGACGGGAGAACTCAAACGCTTCCGAACTGAACGGGAGCTGTTGGAGCCGAAACGCGACCGACCGGCGAAACGTCTCATCGAGGACCAGTCGCCCCTCCTTGAAGGCGTAGTAGGGCCGGACCGAATCTCCGTCCAGCTCTCGCGAGTTCCCGCGGATATCGTTCCCCGTGAAGAACGCCAACAGGACGAGATCCGGATGATAAGGAGGCACCTTATGCCGCAGCACGAGCAGCTCTTGGGCCGTGCTGTACCCGGACACGCCGAAATTCACCGCTTCGACCCGCCGTCCGGCAAGCGCGGGACAACCTGACAATTCCTGTTCGAGTCTGGTCCAATAGGTTTCTTCGATGGGGAGTTGGAGCGCCTCCGTGTAGGAATCGCCCAGGACCGCGATCCGGAAGGTCTCGGGCTCCTTCTGCAGGCTGTGTTCACGGTCGCGCAGGCCTGCGTGGCTGATCGTGACATAGACCTCGCCCTCCTTGTGCCAGAACCCCCGTGCCCCCGGTTTGTGAGCATATCCGGTCAGATCGTCAGGGACGTAGAAATAGGGGTAGGACACGCCGAGCACACGAAGACTGATTTCCGCCAGGATGAACGCCGCGCAACAGCCGCTCAAGACCAATGCGATGTGGCTCGCCCATTGTTTCACCACGCTCGGCCCCCGATGGCGTTCCCACATCATAGGGGCGTGGTCTGTCCGGCTCAATACCTCTCTCTCTGCGCATGATGTTGCTTCATAGCACCGGGAATACACCCATAGAGTGGGTGCCGGCGTCGCATCCATACGCGAGCGCCCGACATGGGACGCCTCACGCACTCGTGTCATCCCGGACGTCCGTTTGCAGTCTTGAGTTTCCGGCGCTAAAGATGCAGTCTGTTGCCCAGCAGGCCGAACGCATGAAGCAACGCCCTGATGAACAGCCAGTGGAAATCCTGATCGGCGCGAACCGGCTCCAGGGTATGCTCTGTGTCCCTGACCACCCAAGAGGAATCGTTCTCTTTGCCCATGGGAGCGGGAGCGGACGGTTGAGCCCGCGCAATAATTTCGTGGCCCGGCACCTTCAGCAGGGACAGATGGCGACGTTATTGATGGATCTGTTGGAGGAGTTGGAAGCCGAGGATCGTCGAAACGTCTTCGATATTCCTCTGCTCGCCAAGAGGCTCCTGGGGGCAACGACATGGCTTGCCGGGCAATCCAAAACTGAACGACTGCGCGTCGGCTATTTCGGAGCCAGCACCGGGGCGGGAGCGGCGTTACAGGCCGCAGCCCAGGCGCCGGATCGGCTGGCGGCAGTGGTGTCGCGCGGGGGACGACCAGATCTGGCGGCGGCCTACTTGCCGAATGTGACGGCGCCCACGCTGCTGATCGTTGGAGGGGATGATGAACCGGTTATCGAGATGAATCGCGAGGCCCTCGCCCTGCTCGCCTGCCCCAAGCAACTCATCATCGTCCCGGGCGCCTCCCATCTCTTCGAAGAACCGGGAACATTGGAGCGGGTGGCCGCGCTCGCGCTGGACTGGTTTCAACGCTACCTGTCTCCTCCCTCGTAATTCATCCTTCCTTATTCCTCATGGCCGATTCAGAACAAGCCGGAGATGCCGGTGCTGATCTTTTCCTGCACGATCGGAGTCGCTTCCGGAATATCCAGATCCTTCTGCAACACGTGGCCGACCATCCGCATCTGCTGGACCTTGGGGGCGGAACCGCCCGTTGCCGGCATTCCGGCCGGTCGGCCGAGCGGCTTGCCCATTCTGCGGTCGGTGATCTGCACATCGGCCACGCAGAGATAGGTCACCCCTTCCTCCGCAGGCGGCTCCATCCCAAACCCGCCTCGGCCGCTCATGGCCATGCGCATGATCGCGTTCATGTCCATGCCGCCCATCATGGCGGACAGGTCTTCTCCCTTCGTCACGGAGGTCATGACGCTCCCGCCGGTGCTGATCCCGGAACCGAATCCGCTTTGTGCCACGGTTTCCGGCTTCACCCCTTGGCCGGACTTGTGGCAATAGATCACCTTGGTTTGGATCCAGTAGTTGGCCTGCTCAGGATCGGCGGCAAGCTGATAGCCTTTGGCGGCAAGCTTCTGGCCGACGACTCTCAGATTGACCTGCTGGTTTTCAGAGACGTTGCGCGGCTGGAGGTAGACCGTGCGGCTCGTGCTCGGCTCAAGGAAGATCGTGTTGCTGTTGACGAGTCCCGAGCGGATGACGTTCGAGCAGCCGGCGGTCAGAACGTACAAGATGATGAGAAAGCACGGGCTCGTGAAACGAAACACGTGAAACGTCAGACGATCAGACGAGTCGGCCATCAGAAGTTTCCCGCCACCGCCGCGCTGAGTTTCTGTTGGAGCAGCGATGTGGCCTCCTCTTCCTTCATTTTCTTCTGATGCACGCTGGCCGCAAGGCGCGTTTGATAGACCCCTGACGGCTCACCGGAAACGGCCACATGGCCGGAGACCGCGGAGCGATCGGCAATCTGCAGATCGGTCACGCAGGCATAGATGACTTCGTCGGCGCCCGCTCGACCGGACGGCCCTCCGAAGAGGCTGCCCACTGCGCTGCCGATGCCCTCGATCGCTCCGAGTCCCATGGAGGCCGCCGCGCCCGCCATGGCGCCCTGCGGCCCCGCCATGCTCGCCAAACCCGCCAGGCTGTTGAGGCCGCCCATCATCGACGATCCGAAGCCGGCTCCGTAGCCGCTGGCGACCATCGCCTCTACCGGCAACTCCGGCTTCGTGACGTTGCAGTAGACGATGTTGGCGAGCACGATATAGTTCGCCGTGTCCGGATCTTGCACCACGTGATAGCCTTTGGCTGTCAATCGAGCGCCAAGGTCGGTGAGCGTCGCCGCCTGATTGTCCGACGAATTGCGCGCCTGGACGAAGACGGTGTGCTGGGTGCTCGGTTGGAGGAAGAAGGTATTGCTGGAGATCAGATCGGTATCTTTGATGTTGCCGGCACAGGCAGGCAGAAAGCTGGCCAGCAAAAGCCACCACGCACGGTATCGCATGACGCCTCGATGTAGGCGGCGAAGGAGTCGGCGCTGCATTCTAGGTCATGACCTATCACGCTGACAACAGGCCGGAAGAACCCCGTCTCCCTGTTCTTACACCAGGATCGTGCCTTCTCCTTGCCGCCAGCGTACTGCGGTGCCAAGCGCCGCGCATTTCCGCTCCATCGTCCGTTCGAGAAACGTCCGTTCCGCTCCCTTCGCGAGCCGCACCCGGAACTCGTCGATCGCCACCGGGACGAGCCGGATCTGCGCCACCCGCCCCTGCTCCAACTCCGTCACGAACAGAAACGTGAGATCGTTCCGCTCGGCGGGATCTACGGCATAGTCGTCTACAAAGTCGCCGGTGGAATAGAGGATGGCGCGACCCCGGTAGAGTTCAATCCCCTGCGGCGTATGGTTGGAATGGCCCCAGTAGAGATCGGCCCCAAGGTCGATGAGATCGCGAGCCAGGGCCTGCATAGCCCGGCTGGGCGATCCCCAGTTGGGTCCGACATGGGCGCCTACAACGACAAGCTGAGCGCGCTGCCTTGCCGACCGGATCAGCCGCGACAGCCGCTCCCGATAGGGCTCGACCAGTCCGTTGATTCCGTACCGGATGACGTGCACGCCGGCCGTCCGGTCCGTCGCCTCCCATTCGGGCTCGTTGTCCGTCAGGCCGATCACGGCCACGGTGCCGGAGGACGTCGCCAAATACATCGGTTCGAGCGCCTGAGCCAGCGTGGCTCCGGCGCCCGTGTGCTGGATTCCCGCGGCATCGAGCCTCTCCAGACAATCGCGCAGCGCCTCCGCTCCGTAATCGAGCGCGTGATTGTTGGCGAGCGTCACGCCGTCGATCTTCGCGGCTCGCAGGACCTCGATGGCCCTAGGATCGGAACGAAAGTGGAACGCCTTGCTGTCCGGCTTCCATTCGCGGCCTCGGTCGCTGATGACGCACTCGAGGTTGATGAGCCGCAGATCGGCTTCCAAGAGCCGCGGGCGCATGTCCCCCCAGACGGTTTCCGGAGGCAGGGTGGGATTGCGGATGATCGATTCATCCACCAACCTCCCAAGCATCACATCGCCGGTCAGCGCCAGCGTCATGTGCCGCATCAGGTTCTCACCAGCTCGGCAGTATCGGTAATGTCGGAAAGACCGAGAGGATGATCGACCGCGCTTCCAGCAACAGATCTTTCACCGGCGGACGTTGACCCGCTTCCTACAGCGGGCGCTTGACCACTAACACGGGACAGGTCGCCCGCTGCGCGACGGTCAAGGACACGCTGCCCAACACCTCGGCCATGCGGCCGGTCAAGCCGCGGGAGCCGAGGACAAGGAGATCACTGTGTTGTCGTTTGGCTTCCCGTGGGAGCACGTCTCCCGGACGTCCGACCAGGACTTTCATCTTCACCTCGGCCTTCACCCCGTCCAGCACGGCCTTCGTCGCCTCCATGGCCCGTCTGGCCAGGTCATAGCGCGCCAATTGAATCTGTCGTTTAATCAAGCCAGCCGGTTGCTTCGTCTCCCGCTGATAGAGCCTGACCTCTTGCTGGTCTACCGGCGGGACGACGGACGCCAGGTCGATGCGCCCGAGCTTGGGCAGATCCGCCACGATCCGGGCGGCGGTCTTGGCCCCCCGCGAGCCGTCGCTTGCCAGGAGGACCGTCAGCGGCGCCTTGAGCTTGGCCTGGGCCGGGATGAGCAGCACCGAACAGGGGGCGTAGCTCAGCAACCGTTGCGATACGCTCCCGAGCACCAACCCCCTCGCGGCCTGGAGTCCTCGCGTGCCGGTCACGATGAGGTCCGGTTGGGTCTCCCGAATCAGCTTGAGCAGTTCATAGATGGCCGGCCCTTGGCGCAGGGCGCATTTGATGTCTCGGTAGCGTGTGCGCAGGACCAGGGTGGCTCGCTCCAGGACGGCCTGGGCCTCATCCGCCCGCCTTCGCTCCACGCCGGACCGCGGCTCTCCCGGCAACGTGTCGAGCACGTCGAACGGTTCGATGACGTGCGCGATCGTGACGCGCGTGCCAGGCGGATGGGGAAAGTCCCTCATCCAGGTGAGCACGGTATTCGCGTAGGAGGATTGATCCACTGCCAGCAACATGTGCATCGTGCCAGTCTCCCTGTCCGAATGTGGTGAGCGATCAGTGACTCGTCGCGCGGCTTCGGTCAGCCGCCCCGACCGGGCTCCTGTGGAGGCGGAGTCCGTTTCAATGCGGCGCGCATGCCTTCCAGGCACGCCAGCACTTCCTCGTCGTCGATCTGATGAAAGTCCGCATAGAATTGTCCGATGCCGTAAAACGACGCGGGAGTGTGCAGGATGACAACCTCGTCGACCAGTTCGCGTAAATCTTCCCGCGCCCGGTCCGGCCCCACCGGCACGGCCGCCACAAGCCGCCCGACCTTCATCTCGCGCAAGGCCGCCAACGAGGCATAGAATGTCGCTCCCGTGGCGATCCCGTCATCCACGAGAATGACCGTGCTGCCGGCCAGCGCCGGCAGCGCTCGTCCCTGCCGATACCGCTCGATCCGCCGCGCGATCTCCCGCTGCTGGCGGCCGATCTCTACCTCCAACTCGCGGGCCGGCACGTCGTAGGATTCCAGCACGTCGCGGTTTAGGTATCGATAGCCTGTCTCAGCCAAGGCTCCCATCGCCAATTCAGGATTGCCCGGCGCTCCGAGCTTCCGCGTCACCAGCACATCAAGCGGAAGATGGAGCGCAAGGCTGATCTCATAGGCCACAACGACCCCACCCCGCGGCAACGCCAGCACCGTGGTCTGAGCGGCGTCACGGTACCGATGAAGCGCCTGCGCCAGTTGCCGGCCCGCATCGCGCCGATCGTTGAACAGATACCCTTGCCCCCGCGACATCGGTTTGCCCCTTCCAATCTTTTCGATCCGGCCGATCAGGATCGGGCCGGATCAGGGCCGGCCGTAACGAACGATCTTCCCCTCCTACGTTACGCGCGTATACCACCCCTTTACTACGGTCAGCAAGACAGGGGCCACCTGACCGACAGTCCTGCTCCGACGAAATCGCAGACAACCTAGGAGCCTGTCCGACATTGCCGTTCGTGACGAGGCGAAGGAGGTGCTGGCAGATGCAAGGCCGCAGGCCACGAAAAGCCGGAGGCGTATTCGCTGGAATACGGTGAGGATTTTTCGTGGCCGAGAACGAAGCCGATGCCGGTACATCGTTTGCCGGAGTAGAAAGGTCAATGTCGGACAGGCTGCTAATGAATTAGATAGGCCGGCCATGCCGCGCGCGGCTTCAACGAAGCAAACTGCTACATCGCGAACGCCTTCCGCTGTAGCGAATAGTCCCATTCTTGTGCCCGGTTCTACCGTTGGAGTCCTCTCCCCTACGAGTCACCCTTCGATGGGCACCGCCATAAGAGGAAAAAAACCTGGAGTTTTTTCCCCACTCCGGCTATAGGAAAGATGGCTTGCTCTTTCAGGAGAGAAGAGCGAATAGATAAGGAGGTTTCGAATGCGGCTGCCTCGTGTTGCGCTGATCCTGTTGGTCCTGCTGGGCTGGTCTCTGCCGTCCCTGCTCACTCCCTCCGCCGTCCAGGCGGAGGACAAATGGAAACAGTCCTATGAGGGCGTGAAGCCCGGTACCTGGTATTTGGGCGTCCGGGCCGGTTTCACCCCACTGACCCAGGAGTTGGCCAGAAACACGGATACGGACGTGGGCCACCTGCTGAATTTCCAGGCGATGTATGCCGTGAACAAGTGGCTCTTTCTGGGCATGATGATCGAGTGGGAGCGGCACTCGGTGGACCAGGAACGACCGAGCCTGAATCTCGGCCATCTGGATACCGTGTCGGTGCTCCCCACGCTGGAACTCCGGCCCTTCCGAGTCGGACCAATCAGTCCCTATGCCAACATGAGCTTCGGCGTCAACGTGAACGGGTTCGGGGAAGATCGCGACAACATCGGCAATACCACGATCAGCCCCAGCAACAATTTTGCGTGGCGGCTTGGATGGGGGGCGGATTACGCGCTGACGGAGCAACTGGCCCTGAACGTGGAAATGGCCTACAAGCGCAACGACGGCCATGTCACGATCGGCAACGTACGGTCGGATGACTGGAACGCGTCCTCCTTTGGGTTTCTCGTCGGCATCCGCCTCTTCTTTTTCTAACAGGATGTTGAAGCGGGAGCGGGCAAAGGCCTGCTCCCGTCACTCCCCCTTTGCGTTGGCCGATTGACTCGCGCCGACATCCAGCACCAACACCCAATCGTTTCCGCTTTGAACTTCCCCGGGTGCGTCGAACTCACGGGTCCCCACGTTGAGAAACTCGCCGATCACCGTCGACCGCCCGGTTCGCGGATCAAACCAGGACGCTGTTCCTGGGGCCGCCAACCGCTCCAGATTCACGACCACCGAGCCGCCGGTGGGAAGGTAGATCCAGGCATAGGTCCCGTCTGAGGCCCGAGTCGCTTGAACGTGATGGATGCCGCGTCCAGGGTCGGACGCGATCAGGGATTGATCCGGAACGCGCGTGAGCATGGGACGTGACTCCACCAGCGTCCGTAAATGCCGAAGCTGTCCCGCGGCCGGGGCCTGCATCGCATCCAGCCAATGTCCAGATTGCCCGTTGGCGGTCGGCTCGCCCGGCACATAGAAAATCTCGATATCATTGTGGCCGTAAACATGGCCGAATGCGCCGGCAAAGACCGCCCAGTAGGCCTTTCTCCTCATGACGTCCTCGCCGACGCGCAGCCCGGGACCTGGCGCCCCCATATAAAACCCATCTGGTTTGGTGTCATAGATCGGCTCGGCATCGATCACCGGTTTGACAGGCCGGCGATCGTACTCCGCCGCGACCAGCTCATAGGCCTCCCCGCAGCGTCCTCCCGACCAATAGCATCTCCAGGCTTGCGCATCATCGATGTGGCCGGACTGAAGCATGTTGAAATCGAGCCAGGGCTCTTGATGAAATTCCGGCGCGGAGCTGGCCAGGGCGCCGGGATGAATCGACATGAGCTGCCGGCCGCCGTGTCCCTTGCGAAGCCCCTCGGCCATGGCGACGAGCAGCGCCCGCTGTTCGGAGGAGAGATTCGGATCATAGTCATTGATCGAGTCATACTCCCCGCTCACGACCCAGATCAAGTTGGACCGGTCACGATAGCGGCTGCCGAGCCACAGTCCCAGCCGGCGGGCCTTCTCCGCATCTCCGTCAAACGCCTGTTTGTAGGCCTGGCCCCACATCACCACGAGATCGATGTAGAGACCCTGCCGCGCCGCTTCCTCCACGATGAAATCCACGTGCTGCCAATAGGACTCGCGGGGCCGATCGATGTCCCCGTCGAGGAACGGGGACTCCCGAAATCCCATCCAGTCCTCGTTGAACCCGCCAGTCATCTGAATCACCGTGAACCCCTTGGCGGCGCGATCCGCCAGGTAGCCGCGTATCTCCTCCCGGCTGAGCTTCGTCAGGGACCAGGCGGTGTCGCCCAACCAGAAAAAAGGGGTCCCGTCCTGCGTCACCAGGAAATGGCCGTTGTCGCTGACACGCAGCGGGGGCGGAGACGAAGCCCCCAGGCAGAGCAGCGTCGACAAGACTCCGCAGGCGAGCAAACCGATCCTTCGCGCCATGATGAATTCGCCGCTTCCGGGATGATGAACCTGACAGACGATCCCATGATACAAACGGGCCGGACCCTGCACAACTCCGCGGACCTCCAACGTCCAATGATCGGAGGGACCGGGCATGGGTGGAATAGACAGCCGGCGGGGAACTGGTCAGAAAGGCCACAGCGACACAGAACCCTGAACGCAGTGAGGCGATTGCCGGGGAGCGGCAGCTCTGTGAACGGAAGTTTGTCGGCTACGCAGGCTTCGCGTAGAGGAAGAGATGGAGCCGTTCCTGTTCTTCGGGGCGCAGCGACTGAAACTGGACCCCGAACTCGCCGCGCGAAGCCCAACGCACCAGCGCGCGATCGATTTTGATGGCGCTCCGATCGTCGGGGAGGTGGATGAACAGGGCCAACCCCTCGCCTACTGTGACGGGCGTCGGACTTTCTACCGCGCACCCGCCGATGGAGAGGTTATAGAGACAGCCCTGCCTGAGCCCGATTCCCTGGCTGTCGGGCCTGGCGAAGAGGACGGGAAGATCGACCATGTGCCGCGGATGAGCCCGGAGTTCCTGCATCGACTCCGCCTTTCCTGATGTCGCGATCACTGTACTGCTTGTCCCGCTGATCGGCCAACGAAAACGACCCGGGCGATCACGCCCGATCATCGCGCAACCCCATGGCCACCGCACGGCTGACGAGCCGCCCAATCAATTCACCGATCGTCGTATGGGTCCCGCTGTAGCGGATGGGCGGCCCATCGCCTCCGACGATGACGACCGCATCCGTCCCGGTTCCTGTAGCCCCCGGCCGGCCGGTCCAACTGGGCACTCCCGCCTCCAACAGAGCCGCGGTCTTGCTTTCCGTCGCCACCTGCACCGCCGTGACCATCGCCGAAACCGTAAGGGCGGCGTTGGTGATCAGAACGATATTGATGGTCCCGGCGCCCTGCGCCACCCATCGTCGCCCTGCCAGATCGGTCGGCTCGCCGGCCCTCACGGCATTCGTCACTCCCACCGTCACGAACCCTTCGACCCACAGATCCTTCTCCTGCTCGCGACAGACCATCAATCGATCCAACCGCACAGCCGTCATGAGCCCAACCGTCGGGGGAGGAGCCTGGAGCGCCGCTGCTACGCGGCCAAGGTATCGGGCGGGATCACCCCATCGTCGCAGGGCCGTGAGATCGGCTATCCGAGGAGAGGGCGAGGCGCCGTGAATCGGATTGTCCGGGACCTGGTGGTTGATGATGGAACGGGCCTGGACCAGGCCTCCGCCCCGCGGCGCGGATGACAAGACCCGGCACGTCCGGCCCAGATCGATGAGCAAGGCACGGTCTTTTACCGTCCACTCGGTCGTCACCGTCTCGGATGGCCTGCACGCTCCTTTACCCACGCAGAATGACCTCGATCACGCGAAGCAGCCGGTCGTTCTCTCTCGGAATCCTGACTGCGACCCGGACCATGCGGTCAGTGAGCCCGGCGATCGTCGAACAGTCGCGAACCAACAGACCACGATCGCGGAGCTGCTCGGCCACATCAGAGGCACGTAGGGAAGCCGGCAGCTCGATCAGAAGAAAGTTGGCCTCGGAGGGAAAAACATGGAGGTCCGGCATCATGCTCAAGACCTGGCTGAGCCTCGCTCGCTCTTCCGAGATCAGCGCCAGACTCTTCTTCCGATAGGCCGTATCCTTGAGGCAAGCCAGGGCTGCGGTTTGAGCCAACGCATTGACCGACCAGGGAGGCTGTCGCCGCCGCACCTGTTCGACGACGTCCGGTTGCCCGGCCAGATAGCCGATCCGAAGTCCAGGGATGGCGTAAAACTTGGTGAAGCTGCGTAGGATCAGAATCCGCGGATGCTTCGATACCGCCTGAAGCACCGATTGCTCCGGCGCAAAGTCCATGAAGGACTCATCGACGACCATCCAGATATGCTGATCATCCAGCGCCGCGACGAATTGGAGCAGATCACCTTTCGCAATTACCCGGCCCGTTGGGTTGTTGGGATTGCAGAGAAAGACCGCATCGAACGTCCGCTTGCCGGCCCGCAACAGGGTCACGGCCTCTTCAATCGGAGGACGGTATTCATCTGCTCGTATGGCCGAAAGATGCGTACCATGGCCTCCCGCCCGACTCACGGCCCGTTCGTATTCCGAGAACGTGGGCCCGATGATCAGGGCCTTGGTGATCGAGAGGGCGAGGGGCAGCAGGTACAAGAGTTCCATCGATCCGTTGCCGATCAGATAACAGGCGGGATCGAGACCGGATCGTTTGCTCAGGGCCTGGACCAGGTCATGGGCCTCCGGGTCCGGATAATGGCGCAGCATCCACTGGCTTTTCCGCAACTGTCGCAGGATCGAGAGAGACGGGCCCAGCGGATTGATGCTGGCGCTGAAATCCACCAGGTCAGACGGGCGGCAGCCTCGTTCGCGGGCAACGCGATACAGATTCCCGCCGTGGATATCGTCCTTCACCAGAGCACCCAACAGGCCAGGCCCGCCGCCAGGGCTGAGGAAATCCACATCAGCGACAGGGCTTCGGGAATCAATTGAGGCGTCAGGGATCGGCCGGCCTGGCCGATGGTCGGCCTTGTCTTGACGATCCCCTCGTAGACGTTCGTCCCGCCCAATTGGATTTGCAGGGCGCCGGCCATAGCCGCTTCCGGCCTCCCGCTGTTGGGGCTTGGATGGCGTCCTCCGTCTCGACGCAGCACGACCCAGGCTTGACGCCACCGAGCGAGGCTCAGATAGCGCGCGCCCGCCGCTGCGACGATCAGCAGGCCGGTCACTCGCGCTGGCAGCCAATTCATCACGTCGTCCAGCCGGGCCGAGGCCCAGCCGATGTCTCGATAGGGAGGTTCGGGATGGCCGATCACCGAATCGAGCGTATTGACGGCCTTATAGGCCCAGGCCAGCGGTGCGCCTCCGACGGCCAAGAAGAACAACGGCGCGACAATGCCGTCGCTGGTACTTTCCGCCACCGTCTCGACCGTGGCCCTCACGATCTCGCTCTCGGAGAGCGAGGCCGTATCCCGTCCAACGATCTGTCCGACCGCCTGTCTGGCTTCACCCAACGACCCGCCGACCAGCGCCTGCCACACAGCCTTGGCATGGTCCTGGAGATCGCGAGCCGCAAGCGCGAAGAACGAAAAGACCATCTCGACCATCAGCCCAAACTGCGGATGGAGCTGATGGGCCCCCTGCACCAAGCCCCAGACGAAGCCATACACAAGGCCCGGAACCGCCAGCGCGACCGCGACCCCGGCGGAGGTTGCGACGATCCGGTGCCCACCCGTAGCCAGCAGAAGTCGTTCGAGCCTGTCGATGAGACGGCCGATCCACCGGACCGGATGCGGCAGCCATCGAGGATCTCCGATCACGAGATCCAAGGCGCAGGCCCCGAGCAGGATGGTCGGGGTCATCGGCGACTCAAGAAAGCTGGCACAAGGATGAGAAACGCCACCTCTGTCACCTCATTGATGAGGCCGAACACATCGCCGGTCATCCCCCGACAGAGCCGCAAGGACAGCCACGCGATCCCCCTTGCGAGGAGCCCGGCCAGTATCAGGATGCCGAGCCCTCCTATGAATCCATAGCCCCAGATCAGCCAGGCGGCGGCTGAGATCGTGGCGACAACGACATGCTCGGTTCTCAGAGCAGCGAGAAAGGGTTGCGCCAATCCACCTTCAGCTCGGGCGTAGGGCATCCGCAATCCACCGACCGTCATGGCCCATCGACCCACAAGCGGCATGCTGGCAACGGCGAGCCACCGTCCGGCATCGGGCAAGGCAGCCAGGCTGAGGTAGCGCAGTCCGAGCGAAACGATCAAGGCCACGGCACCCATGGCGCCGATGCTGGGATCGCGCATGATCGCCAACCGCTGCTCCGGCGTCCGTCCTCCGCCCCACCCGTCCACCGTGTCGGCCAATCCATCGAGATGGAGGCAGCGCGTCAGCAGAATAAGCAGCAGAATCGCCAGCCCATCGCTCACGGATCGGGGGATGGCCATTTCGAAGAGGACCATGGCGCCCGCGACGATGCCGCCCAAGATCAGGCCGACGGCAGGAAACCACATCATCGATCGGGCCAGTTGGTCCAGGACCATCGGTTGGTGACCTCGGCTCACTGGAATCGCCGTCAGGAATTGCCAGGCAATGATGAAATCGCGTGAAACGTGAAACGTGAGGCGTAAGACATCAGACCTGAAACCTAGGCCCAAATCCTGGACCTTACTTTTCATTTCTGATCGTCTTCCCGATTCGACAGCTCGTCTCACGTCTTTCGTTTCACGTCTGCCGCTCAGAGACGCCCGCCTCATCGAAGGTGGCCATCTGCAAGTAAATCTTGAGCGCCGCCTGTACCAGGCCGATTCCGAGACAAGCGCCCGTTCCTTCACCGAGCCTGAGATCGAGGTCCAACAGGGGCGCGAGCCCCAACCGTTTCAAGACCGCCCCATGCCCACATTCGACCGATCGGTGGGCGGCGATCAGATAGTCTCGGCAAGATGGCGCCAGACCTACGGCGATCAGCGCCGCGGCCCCTGAGATAAATCCGTCCAGGACGATTGGGATGCGGGCCGCCGCGCCGCCGACTATGAGGCCCGCGATGCCCGCGATCTCGAAGCCACCTACTTTGGTCAGCACGTCCAGCGCATCGTTGGGATTGGGCCGATGCAACGCCAGCGCTGCCTCAATCGCCCTGATCTTGTGCGACAGCATGTGATCATCGATCCCGGTCCCTCGCCCCGTTACAGCCCCCACCGGCTCGCCGGTCATCACGGCCGTGATCGCGGCGCTCGCGGTTGTATTCCCGATCCCCATGTCGCCGGTCCCGAGCAGACCGAAGC
>DATIBM010000212.1:0-2553 GCA_035457545.1 Nitrospiraceae bacterium | reverse complement strand
CTCCAGTCCGGTCACGATAACCTGTCCCGCTACATCCGAGAGCAGGCCGGTGCCGAAGATCGCACCACGTTGGACCGGTATGACGGCGCGACTCCCGTCCCTCAACCGGTCGTCACGGCGATCGTTGAAATCCTCAACTGTGTCATCCTCGGCCCGTTTCTGTATGAGCGTCGCCGGTTCGAGGGGGTCACCTTGACTGCGCAAACCGTGCGAGCCTTGGAAGGCGGTCGAAAACTCAAGAACTTCTCCCTCTTTAACCGGATGTTGCTGGATGAAGTGTATGCGGATGCGCTGCGGGCCATGCGGAAGCCCGCTCCGGCATCCCTGTCGTTGCGCGAGCTGAGGGCCTCGGTTGCCAGAGACATTGAAACACTGCTGAATACAAGGCGGGAACTCCTGTTCGACGTCCCCCCGCATTTCGAGGAAGTGCGGAAATCCGTGCTTCTGTTCGGACTGCCGGACTTTACCAGCTACAGTCTGCTGAATCCGCAGGACCGCAAGACCTTGCGGCGGGAGGTGGAAGAGGCGCTGACGACGTTTGAGCCCCGCTTGAAATCCGTCCGTGTCACCCTTGAAACGGGCGACAAATACGACATGACGCTGCGGTTTCGGATCGACGCGCTGCTCCGAACCGATCCGGCGCCGGAGCCCATCATGCTCGACGCGTCACTATCCATGGTCAATAGCCAATATACCGTGCGCGGGGATCTCTGATGCAGGAATCCCTGCTGGAGTACTATGAACGGGAGCTGGCGATTTTTCGCCAACTGGGCCAGGAGTTCGCGCAAGCCTACCCGAAGGTGGCCAGCCGGCTCCTCCTCGAGCCCGGGAAATGCGAAGACCCTCATGTCGAACGACTCATTCAGGCGGTCGCCTTCCTCGCGGCTCGCATCCATCATAAGATCGATGACGAGTTTCCCGAGATTTCCAACGCCTTGCTCGGGCTTCTCTATCCGCATTACCTGGCGCCGGTTCCCTCGATGTCGATCGCGGAATTTACCGTCGATCCGGAGCAGGGCAAATTGACGAGCGGCTATGAGATTCCTCGCCATACGCTTCTGTATTCCCGCCCGATCGACGGAACCCAATGCCGGTTCCGCACCGGATATCCGCTGACCCTGTGGCCGGTGGCGGTGACGGCCGCGCGTTTTGATCTGCCTGAACGAGTGGCCACCGGCTCCAAGGCGCTCGGCCTGATCCGATTGGAGGTGCAGTGCCAGGGAGGCATCTCCTTCCGCGAACTGCAGATCGAGCGGCTCCGCTTCTATCTCGATGGCGAAGGGCAGTCGGGTCATGCCCTTTACGAATTATTGCTCAACAAAACCCGGGAGGTCTGGATTCGTCCGGCCGAATCAAAGCCGGGACGCAAGCCGGTCATCCTGCCTGCCTCCTGCATCCAGCCTGTGGGATTTGGAGAAGAGGAAGGGCTGTTGCCGTATCCCTCCCATGCGCTGACGGGATACCGGCTGCTGCAGGAGTATTTCACCTTTCCGCAGAAATTCCTGTTCGTGGATTTCACGCACTTTCCGAATGCGGCGCAATTTGATCTCGGGGACAAGGCCGAGGTCTTGATCTTCCTCGACCAGGTCCCGCGCGCCGACCATGTCATCAGCCGGGAGAATTTCAAGCTGGGCTGCGTGCCGATCGTCAACCTGTTTCCGCAGATCGCCGAGCCGATCCGCCTGGATCACACACAGCACGAGTATCGGATCATCCCGGACCTCCGGCGCCAGCAGGCCCACGAGGTCTATGGGGTGACGGAGGTGGCCTTGACGGCCGCGGACTCGCAGACCGTGCATCCGGTTCACCCCCTGTATTCCATCCGGCATGGGGGCACGGATGAAAAGCCGCTGGCCTATTGGTATGCCGTCAGGCGGCCCGCTGAAAAAAAAGGCGACAACGGGACCGAGCTGTTCGTGTCGCTCGTGGACCTGGATGTGAATCCCACGCTCCCCCCCTTTGAAACGCTCACGTTATATACGCTCTGTACCAATCGGGATCTCCCCGCCAAACTGTCCGCCGATGAGGTGCGGGGAGAGTTCGAACTGGAAGGCGCCGCCCCGGTCGCCCGGATACGCGCACTGATCAAACCGACGGAACCGGTGCGCCCGCCGTTGAGCGGCGAGCGCCAGTGGCGGTTGATCTCCCACTTGTCGCTGAGCTACCTGTCGCTGACCGGAGACGGGCCGGAGCCGCTCCAGGAAATCCTTGGTCTCTACGACTTCTCCGGTTCCTCCGTCGTGCGGCAGCAGATTGCCGGTATCCTCGGCGTGGGAGCGCGCCGCGTGGTGCGGCGTCCCGGCACGATGGGATGGCAGGGCTTCTGCCGCGGGACGGAGGTCACGATCGAATTCGATGAAGAGAAATACGTGGGCAGCAGCCTGTTTCTGTTTGCGTCTGTTCTGGAGCAGTTTTTAGGGCTCTATACGACCATGAATTCCTTTACGCAACTGGTCGCCACCACCCGTCAGCGAGACAAACCGATCAAACTATGGCCGCCACGAACAGGGGAGCAGGTCCTTCTTTAAAGGAAGAACTGTTCACTCGCGGGTT
>DATIBM010000211.1:0-4200 GCA_035457545.1 Nitrospiraceae bacterium | reverse complement strand
GGACCGGGCGGCTCGTCTTTTCCTGCATCGTTGCGCTGGGCGCCCTCTTCATCCAGTTCGGCCTGTTCCGTCCCAACTGCCTGCTGTGGGCCTTGATCGCCGGTTCCTTCCTTGTGCCGCTGCTCGACCGTCTCTTTCCCGGCGCCCGATACGACTGGGCCACTCCTTCAGCCAACCGCTCGCACTCCACCGGGTTTACTCCCGGGCCTGTTCGATTGTCACCGTCCATGTCACAACCAAGGGGGTTTCTATGATCCGCCCGTTCCTGCTGACTATGAGTTGCGCCGCAACCCTGTTGTCCTCGAGCCACGCAGCCTTCGCCTTCTGCGGCTTCTATGTCGCCAAGGCCGACACCAAGCTGTTCAACAAGGCCTCGGAGGTCGTGCTGGTCCGGCACGACGACAAGACCGTGATCACGATGGCCAACGACTTCCGCGGGCCGGTCAAGGAGTTCGCGATGGTGGTCCCGGTTCCAACGCTCCTCACGCGCGAGCAGATCCACGTGGGCAACCCCGCGCTGCTCAAGCATTTGGCCGACTATACGGCCCCGCGTCTGGTCGAATATTACGATCCAAATCCCTGCACCCAGTACGAGTTGATGGAACGCCGGAGCCTGGACGCGATGAAAGAGCTGGCGCCGGCTGCACCGGCAAGCCGGGAGCGAGATCGCGCCTTGGGCGTGACAGTCGAGGCCCAGTACACGGTCGGCGAATATGACATCCTGATCCTGTCCGCCAAGGAGAGCGCGGGATTGGAGACCTGGCTGAAGGAGAACGGCTACCGCATCCCGAGCGGCGCTTCCGCCGTACTCCATAGTTATGTGAAACAGAGCCTGAAGTTCTTCGTCGCCAAGGTGAACCTCGCGGAGCATAGCAAACTTGGGTACGCCTCGTTGCGGCCGCTCCAGATCGCCTTTGAATCGCCCAAATTCATGTTGCCGATCCGGCTGGGGACCGTCAACGCCGACGGCCCGCAGGAGCTGTTCCTCTACACGATCACGCGGCGCGGGCGGGTCGAAACGACCAACTACCGCACGGTCAAGCTTCCGGAGGCGCACGAGATTCCGGTCTACGTCAAGGACAAGTTCGGCGATTTCTACCGGGATCTGTTCTCTCAGCAGGTCAAGCGGGAACGACAGCAGGGAGTCTTTCTGGAATATGCCTGGGACATGGCCTGGTGCGATCCCTGCGCGAGCCATCCGCTTTCGGCCGACGAACTCCGGGAATTGGGCGTCTTCTGGTTGGAGGACCATCGGTCTCCATCGATGCCGATGGGGGCGGGACAGGATGCTTATGTCACCAGGCTTCATGTGCGATACGACGCCGCGCATTTCCCCGAAGACCTGTCGTTTCAGGAAACCGCCGACCGGTCGAACTTCCAGGCCCGCTACATCCTTCGCCATGCCTGGGAGGGCTCGGACGATTGTCCGGCGGCCAAAGCCTATCGGGAGCACGTGCGGCAACGGTACGAGCGTGAGGCCCGGACCTTGGCCACGCTCACCGGGTGGGATCTCGGGGCGATCCGGCGCGAGATGAAGCTGGACGGTCCGGCCCCGGACCAGTACCGGCCTTGGTACGAACGGCTCTGGAAGAATTAACAGGGGGCGCTGGAGGTTCTAAGATGGCCCGGGGCCGCCAACGCGGCCCCCGGCGTAAGACATGATCCTCTCCTGCGCTCGACCCTTCAGAGCCACAGCGCAATCGCTCGCCCATTCTTCCCAATTCAAGAGACGGATGATCCGACTTGCGGTATACCAATAGGTACCGGCGACAGCGCCGACTCCGACCATCAGGAGCGAGGGAGGGAGCCACCATGGCGGATGACGAGCAGCAGCCTGACTCGGAATCAAGGCCGACCGTCTCCAACCAGATCGACATCGGGGATGTGGTCCTTCAAGACGGGTCTCCCAGCCGCATGGACATGCAAGATCACGTGTTCCGCCGCTGGGCCGGCGCCCAAAATACAATACGCCGGGAGGAAGCGGATTCCCTCGTGTATCTGTTGCTGACCAGTCCCGACGGGTTCCCGGCCAGGTTGATCTATATCCCCGGCCAGGTCGACCCACCGCAGCGCAGCAAACGCTCCGCTCGGTAGCGATTCGCACATCC
Organism: Nitrospiraceae bacterium; assembly: GCA_035457545.1. Lineage (GTDB taxonomy): Bacteria > Nitrospirota > Nitrospiria > Nitrospirales > Nitrospiraceae > Nitrospira_G. Next base: position 2,092 of record DATIBM010000211.1, on the reverse strand, counting down.
CGGCGGCAGCTTTCGCACCGACCCTTCGCCGATACACCTCGTCCCGCCCAATTTTCTTGCGTGCCGAACGGTTCCAAGGCATCATACCCATCATTTCTGACTCAGAGTGATGGGCACCCCATGACGAGCCTTGTTCCTCTCTATACCGAGGCGCAATTCAAGCCGGCGCCGTCCGGCCATGCCGGTCCTTTCCATTGCCCGGACATCGGCGCACTCCGTCATTTTGAGAGAATCAGGACCAATTTCTCATTCACCACGAGTTGACAGGATCACCATGTCTGGATTAGCGACGGCCCTGTCGTTCCTCCACCGCCACATTTTCCATCCGACCGATTTCACCCCGGCCAGCCAAACGGCGTTCTTCCATGCCCTCAAACTGGCCCTGGTCATGCAGACCAAGCTTTCAATCATGCACGTCGATCCGGGCGTGGCCCAAGAACACTTCGAGGACTTCCCGCGGGTCCGGCCCATCCTGACTCAGTGGGGCCTGCTTCCGAACGGCAGCCCGAAGGAATCCGTCACGTCGCTGGGCATCCAGATCAAGAAAATCCGGGCCGTGGGGGATGATCCGGCGCAGGCCATTGTCCATCACCTGGAGTTTCATCCGGCCGATCTCCTCGTGCTGTCGACGGAACAGCGAACGGGATTGGACCGCTGGCTGTACAAGCCGGTGGCCGAGCCGATCGCCCGAAGCAGCCATATCCCCACCCTGTTCGTTCCGTCGGATGTGGAAGGCTGCGTGTCAGCTCAGGATGGCGCCACCAGACTGCGCCGCATCCTGATTCCGGTGGAACGACCCGCAACGGCACAACGGACGATCGACGCGGCCACCGTCGTGGCGGAGGCGCTCGGAAGCATGGCGCTCGACATGCAGCTCGTGCATGTCGGCGGCGATCCGATGCCGCCGGTCAAACAACACCAGCGTCCTGGATGGACGTGGCATCAAACCCACTGCCAGGGCAACGTCGTGGACTGGATTATCGGCATGGGGGCCGAATACGACGTGGATTTGATCGTCATGACCACGGAAGGGCACCACAGTTGGAGCGAGGCCTTGAGGGGGAGCACGACCGAGCGGGTCGTCCGCGAAGCCCGTTGCCCGGTGTTGTCGGTCCCCGCCGGTTAACGACGAGCCCGTGCGACGGTGGCGGAAAGCGGCCGTAGATCAGAACGGAGGCTCTCAACCGAGGAGCCGACCGGGAGCCCGCCGCGAAACAACACATGATTGGTTGGCAGGGATGGAATCCTCGACCCAGGCAGGATCACGCCAACCAGATTCAACGGGTCGCAGGCGGAGAGGCGGATTTCTTGGGCGGCCACCGGATCTGATCCGCTCCCCTTGCGCAACGCGCGCAACGTCTCCACCGCCTCCGGCAACGCGAACTGGTCCCCGGTAAAGCCGCTGACGAACCGGCCGCCGCGAATCTCTCCCCTCAGTTCCATCCGGCGGTACTGAACGAGCAGGTCTCGCCACGCGATCGCGTCGGATTCCCGCCCGAGCAGATCACGGAAGACCACGCCGTAGCGGCGCAACAGTTGCCGCGCGAGCGATTCGATAGGAAGTGCTGGGGACTGGGGGCTGGGGGCTGAGAGCGGAGTGCCGGGCGCTGAGTGTGGAGCCATTGACGATTGACCGGTGGCGATTGACGGCTCAGCCCGGCGCAGCAACGACCAGCGGCCGGCGCTGTGCCGGGGCCGCTGCATCCGCCCCCGTCCCTCGCCGCGGCGCCGTTTGGGGTCCATGAGCGCCCGCAAACTGTCGAATCCATCGGCGGTGACCAAGCCGGCCGCCACCAGTTCCCACAGAGCCTGCTCGATTTCGGATGGCAGGTGCCCGGTGCTGTGAAGCAGCTCGGAGAAGAAGCTCGCGCCTCGGTTCGACAACATGCGCTGCACATCCTGCGCCACTACACTCAGCGGAATCTGTGGAGCCGGAGCCGCAACCGACCTTGTCTGGACAGTCCGGCCGGCCTGGGCCAGCAACGAGTCAGCCTCTTCCCGAGGGAACAGGCTGATCGGCGCCAAGCTCGTGGGGATGATCCGGCGCCCTCGGCCGGATACGGCTTCTCTGGGCACTGGATCATAGGGCGAA
>DATIBM010000210.1:0-10053 GCA_035457545.1 Nitrospiraceae bacterium | reverse complement strand
GAGCACGGCATGGAGCGATTGGCGATCGTCATCATGCTGGCGGGAATCATTCAGATCAAATGGGCGTGGCTTCAACTCGGGCAATGGTTTCGGGCCGTATCGCCGTCGGTGATTCACGGTATGTTAGCCGGGATCGGCGTGCTGATTTTTGCGAGCCAGTTTCATGTCATGATCGACGATACCCCAAAAGGATCCGGCCTGGACAATCTCCTCACCCTCCCGTCGGCGGTCTGGAAGGGGCTCGTGGCCGACGAGTCCACGCCCATGAATCATCACCTGGCGGCCCGCATCGGCGTCCTCACCATCACCGGCATGGTGGCGTGGAATCTCATGGCCCGAGGCCCACTGCGGGCGCTTCCGGCCGTGCTCGTGGGCGTCTCCATCGCGACCGGCACGACGCTCGTACTGGGGCTTGATATCAACCATGTCACGGTTCGCGATGATCTGTTAGCAGTCATTCATCTCCCGACCTCCGGTCAGTTCGCCCACATGCTAGACACCTCGATGCTGGCGGAGGCCTTGGCGCTCGCCTCCATCGCCAGCGTGGAAACCCTGCTGTCAGCAACCGCAGTGGACCAACTCCACAGGGGACCGCGAACCCGCTACAACCGCGAGCTGTTCGCTCAAGGTGTCGGGAACGTGTTCTGTGGCCTTCTGGGCGCCTTACCCGTGACCGGCGTCATTGTCAGGAGCGCAGCCAACGTGCAGGCGGGCGCTCGGACGCGCGCCTCGACTGTGTGTCACGGTCTGTGGTTGCTGTTGTTCGTCGCCTTTCTCCCGTTCATCTTGCGGTTGATCCCCACGGCGAGCCTGGGTGCTGTCCTCGTCTTTACCGGGTATAAGCTGGTCAACCCTCAGGCGATCAGCGAGCTGGCCCGTCACGGACGGGACGAAGTGCTGATCTATGTGGGAACGCTCGTCACGATCGTCACGACGAATCTCTTGACGGGCGTGCTGGTCGGGATCGGCCTGACTGTCGCCAAGCTGATCTATACGACCCAGAATCTGAACAGCTATTATGCCCACGATCGAGACGGGCGCTTTGCTCTTCATCTGGAAGGTGTCGCGACATTCGTGAGCCTGCCGAAGCTGGCCTCCGCTTTGGAGATCATTCCTCCCCATGCCGACGTCGTCATTCGCACGGAATCACTCGTCCACATCGATCACGCTTGCCTCAACCTGCTCGAGAACTGGCGGACATTGCACGAGACCACGGGAGGCCACGTGAGCATCGATTGGGACCGGCTTCGGCAACAATTCGATCATCGATCGCCGAGCGCTGGTCGCCGGGAACCAGTCCGGGACCAGGCCGCCTGACACCGCACTGCCGATCCCTGCCCGTGGCTTTCAACTAGAAGCGGATCGGTTATCGCCGGTACAATGACGCAGCCTGATCAGGAGGTTCGTCGCGATGGCGCTGTATGGCTTCCTCTGCATGCTGGCCTTGCTGGCAGCAGCCGGCTGTTCCGGTCAAGACCCAAGCGATCTCTTCGCCACAGCCCAATTTGAAGAGCGCCAGAACAATCGGGAGCATGCCATGCAATTGTATGAACAGATCATCAAAGACCATCCGCAAAGCGAGGTGTCTCAACGAGCGCGTCAACGGCTTGAAGAATTGCATGGCCGCAAATAATCCCGGCTTGCTTCTCTCTGAATAACGTCATCATCGATTGTTGCCGAGGTGGCACCACGAACGGGTTCGGAACCAGTCCGCTGTTCTCACTTCCACGAAGGCAGTATACTCATCCTTTCGATCACACACGCGAATCGCCGGTCCATGCCGGTCACCGAGTTCCCTCACACGAGACAAGTTGGTTGGTTCACGGCTGCTTGCCTCTTGATCAGCAATATGATCGGCGGGGGCATCTTCACCACGACCGGGTTCTTGGCGCGAGACCTTGGGGATCCACTGGCAATCCTCTTCCTGTGGGTAGTAGGAGCGGTGGTTTCGCTTGCCGGGGCTCTGTGTTATGCCGAGCTGGGCACTGTGTTTCCACAGGCCGGCGGCGACTATGTCTATCTTCGCGAGGCCTACGGACCTCTCCCCGCCTTTCTCAGCGGCTGGACCTCGTTCACCGTGGGGTTCGGGGCGGCGATTGCCGCATCGGCCGTCAGCTTCGCAACCTATCTGGTTCGGGCCCTGCCGCTGACGGGACTCGATTCCAGGTGGATCACGGGGCTTGCCCTTGCCCTCGTCTGGAGCCTGACTGCCGTCCACGGGGTGGGACTTCAAGCAGGCGGACGGCTCCAGCAAACGCTCACCACAATTAAAGTCCTGTCCATTGCCGGTCTGATCCTGGGCGGATTGCTCTTTGGAGAAGGGAGCTGGGTTCATCTCCGCAAACCGCCCAATGCGTCAGACGTGGAAGTCGGCGTCCTCGTCGCCTCGTTTGTCTTCGTCTTTTATACCTACCTGGGATGGAACGTGGCCGGATACATAGCGGGGGAAATCCGCGATCCCGTTCGGACCCTGCCGCGGATCATGATCGGAGGGACGCTCTTCGTCGGGGTAGTTTACCTGTGCCTCAATCTCCTCTATTTCTTCGCCCTGCCGGTCGATCGGCTCGGGGAACCGCCGTTGCTCCCTGTGGCGGAAAAGGCTGCCACAGCCCTCTGGGGCTCCAGGGGGGCCTTCTTCGCGGCGCTCCTGCTGGCCATCTCCATTGCGGGAGCGGTCAGCGCTATGGTCTGGGCCGGTCCCCGCGTCTATTGGGCCATGGCTGTCGATGGCGCACTTCTTCCCTGGTTCGGGGTGCGGCGCCAGGGGACGGGGATTCCCGTTCGATCAATGGTCTTGCAGAGCACATGGGTTTCGTTCCTTATCCTTACGAGCACGTTTGAGCAACTCGTCGTCTACGGGGGACTCGTCTTAGCCGGGTTCAGCGCGCTGACCGTCGCCGCAGTGATGTTGTTGCGCCGCCGACGCCCGGAATTAACAAGACCGTTCCGAGTGCCTCTCTATCCATTCCTTCCAATCCTGGTGATCCTGGTCTTGCTGACCCTCATCGCTCATAGTCTCTTTCACCGTCCGGGAGAGTCGCTGATGGGATTGCTGACCGTGATGATCGGTGTGCCATTGTACTGGCTGATGCGGAGGCAGGCGCTGCGCGAGCGGTCAGCCGACTCTTATCAGTAACCCGAATACATAGCGTTATACACTATTCACCGGCCCGCTTATCGACGACGGTTGGTTAATACATCCGTCTTACGCCTTTCGAAACATGCTTCCCTGCTTTGAATGTGCGGTAATAGGAAAGGACTTTTTCCACGTACATCTGAGTTTCCTGGATTGCGGGGATTTCATAGTGATTTCGTTTCACGCGGTATTCTCCGGCATTGTACGCCGCCAACGCGAGCGGCAGGTTGCCGTCAAACCTGTCGAGCAAATAGCGAAGATGCTTCGCCCCGCCGCGAATGTTCTCAACCGGGTTGAAAGGGTCCCGCACGTTCAATGACGCGGCCGTCCGAGGCATCAATTGCATCAGACCAAGGGCGCCGGCGGGAGAAACCGCGAGCGGGTCAAACCCTGACTCCGCTTGAATGACCGCCCGGAGAAGCGCTTGGGGTAAGTGGTGCTCGCGCGCGAACCACCGAATCGCCTGATTGAGTTCCCGCTCGGGCATTCGGCCGCTGCGCCCTATGCTACCGTTCCGCAGGCCAGCGTTTTTATGGCGGTCATGCCGGACACTCTCTTCACGAAAAGAGGGCGTCAGCCTGGAGTCCAGATGGTCATGAGAACCGCGGACCTCACTCGTGGCAGCCGGTGGCAGCAGGATGACCAGCGCTATCATTGCAATCGCAAGAAGAGTCTGAGCCAGCGCATGGCGGATTCTCGTGGCGTAGCCGGTTGGATGTGGGATGATTCGCATAGCTCCCTCCCGGAGATCGCCGAGCCGGCGATTCTCACCGCATCGTGTGCACGGTCAGCCTTGTCATAGAACAGGATTCGTGCCGGTCATGTAGACCTGGCACACCCAGACAGTGACACGAAATCCAGGACTTAGACAGGGTTACGATGTCCCCTGTTAGGAGGGAGGAATGGGAGAGGACTGACGTCTTTTGTTAGGTGAGATTGCAAATCGCGCTGTCCCTCGAAAGGAGGGAGGTCTCATCGGTCCGCTGACCGTCCCACGGCTCCACGCTATTTCGATGGAAGCCGCCTCTGAACGTGGACGCAGCTCAAGGCCGGCTCGAGTCGAGGGTCTCGTCACGGTTCCCGGCTGACGGTCTGCCTGAGCGGGCTGGACGGAACCGGGGCTGATTCGGCGGGACAAATCTTGCCGGCCAGATTGTGGAGGGTGAGTCCGGACAGCGCACGAGCCGCCGCATCATCCCGGCATCGAATGACGTTGTCGATAACATCCGTCGAATTCAAGACACTGGGCATCCCGCTGGCTGATTTTTCCCGCAGCATATCCAAGACGGTCTGAATGCCGATCAGTTCCGGCGGCCGCATAAGGACGAGCGCCTTCGAATCTTCCAGACGCCCGATCAATCCTGATGATCGTAGTTCATCGATAAGGTCTTCTACGATCGAGATGGACATGCCCGCATCAGCCGCCAGTTCATTGAGCGTGGCAGGAGACCTCCCGTTGATCGCCCGCGCCGCCATGGACGCCAGAAGCCGAAGTGCCGTCCGCTCGCGGAAGGCATGCGTCCCCTGTCTCCAAAGGTACTGCGGTTCGTATGCGTGCGGATGCTGGTGAAAATAGGCCGCTTGCGCCCCAATGAGGATGATCAACCACCCTACGTACAACCACAACAAGAACAAGATCATGATCGCGAAACCGGAATAAATGGCGCTGTACTTGGAAGAGCCAGCCACGAACGCTGCGAAGCCTTCGCCCGCCAACCCCCACAGGAGCGATGCCGCCGCCCCTCCCACACAAGCCGACCAGGTTCGGACGTCCGCGTATGGGATGAACTTGTAGAAGAATGTAAAGACCCCCCACAGGATCAGGAAGGGCAGATACTCGGCGACCCACACCAATACGAACCCCAACGGTTGAAGGTCCAGAATCCGCTGAACAAGCGCGTGATTCTGAATGGAAGCCAACAAACCGAACGCGGTGACAATCAGGACGGGGCCCACGAGCACGACGCTGAGGTAGTCCGTGAACTTCCTTGTCCAGGAGCGCCCTCGTCGCACGTTCCAGATCGCATTGAACGTCTGTTCGATCTTGTCGATCAAGGAGTAGGTCGTATAGAACAGGCCCGCGACCCCGACAATGCCAAGCACGCCGACTTTGAGATTGTTGACAAATCCCACGACGCGGGAGGTGATCTCTCGCCCGCTCGGTCCGAGCGGCTCGAGCGCCTGGCTCAACAAGGGTTCGATCTGTTGATGCACCCCGAACGCTTTCAAGACCGACACCGTCACGGCGAGGAACGGAACCAATGATAAGAGCGTCGTGTACACTAAACCCGCGGCTCGTGCATCCAACAGGCGGCGGCGAAATTCCCAAGCCACGGCGCTGAGCAGACGAAGCGTCGACACGCCGACCCGTTGCCATTTCGGCAATTGGGTCAGATCCAGGACCCACAGGTCATGAGAAAAGAATTGTTCCAGGTGTTGAAGATTCATGAGTTGACCTAACCGTCAACAGCATGAGGCTGTACTGTGTTGAAAAATCAGAGCAAACTCCGGTTCCCTTCATGAGTGAGACCCCCCTGTATCGACAGTCCTGTGCGTTCCGGATCCCGCCCGATCAGCCGTCGCGCCACGCCCCTCCAAAGAAGAATAGTATCGACATCGGCCCGACGGATAAAGTGGCGCACGTCTACGGAAATACCGGCATAGCACCCTGTGGCGAAACCGCGATGCCGAGCCTGTTTCTCCCTGTAGGTCCCACGTTTGACCTGGAGGTGCGGAATGCGTTCCATACCGTTCGTATTCACCGTTGTTGTGATGACGGGGACGCTCTCTCTGCCGATTTTCGCCGATGAGCCACGACCTGCCGACCCGCTAGGAATGTGGGAATGCCCGCAAACAGGAGCGGTCACACTTTACACAAATCGCGAACGAGAGGGATGCCGGAAGCTCGAGTTAAAACCGCTCTCCGTTGTGCCACCCATGCCGGAATTTCCCGCCAATCTTCTTCAACCTACGGTGCCAGCTTTCGACATCGACCACGTGCCGCAAATTTCTCCGCCGGCTCCGGCGCACAGCCGCAATGTGCCTGATTGGGCCAAAGGTTGGTACGCGAATAACACGTCGGATGCATCTGTACAAACAGAAGTCTGTTCACTGTATTCCGAATGGCTGCAGCTCGTCCAACGGACACGAGGAGGCTTCTTCTTTGGGAACGACCCCTCGTACGGCACTGATCCGTCCGGACGAAACTACTTACCGACCAACCCATTTTGGGACAACGCACGGTATTTTGCACTGGCGAGAATTTTCGGGGCCGGGTTCGTTCCGATCGGTTGTCTCTGAGCCAATCGTTTGACACACAGGACCTCACATACCACCGGTGTCGGGAGAGTCCACAGTATCAACCCGCACGACTCGGATAGTTGAGCATGCAAGCACCTATCAGCTTGCACGGTAGCTCATAGCTCGCTCCTTGCCCCGCGAAACGGGCGCGCTTTTCGTTATCGTCCGGGCACTACTTAAGACGGACACATCAGCGTTCTCGGGGCTTCCTTTCGTTATTGTCGGCCTACTATGGCCATACGCTTGGTCTCATGTGGCCCATGTTGTCAAGCCACGCAAGGCTGTGCTAGCCTCGCAACATGTGATTCTTCTATACGCCGATTTCGGGCATCCGGCAGGCTTCGTCATCGCAAAAGGACCGCCGCTCGTGCGCTACTGGTTCCTGAACTTGCTCCGCCGATACGTTCACCGAGATCCCCTCCCTTTCCTGATTAAACAAGGGCTCGTCGTCGGAAAGCATTTCATGATGCTGGAAGATGTCGTCATCGACCCAAGCCACTGCTGGCTGGTTACGATTGGGGATGAGGTTACGTTGGCCCCCCGGGTTCATATTTTGGCACACGACGCCAGCACGAAACGCCACCTCAATTACACGCGCCTTGGGAAAGTCACGATCGGCAATCGAGTGTTCATCGGTGCCTCGACGCTGATTTTGCCCGGCGTGACGATTGGTTCCGATGTCGTCATAGGCGCGGGCAGCGTTGTCACCCATGACGTGCCGTCCGGAGTAGTCACTGTGGGGAATCCGGCACGTGTCATCGGTTCCCTCGAAGATTTTCTCGCTCGACGGAAATCGGAGATGGAGACAGCCCCGTTGTTTGGAGACGAATATACCATTCGCGGAAATATTTCGGACGCCATGAAAGCGGACATGGTCCAACTGATGAAAGGCCGGTATGCCTACGTCAGTTAGCTTTTCCGCTTGTGGCGCGACCGCATCCTTTCCCGCCTTGCAGTCCACACACTGAAGCCCACATTGCAGATGCCTTGGTTTTCAGAAGCGCGCCCCGGTTGTCGCGCACAACCCATCCCCGCGCCGTTTCACCACCTGGAATGGCCGCCGCTAAGATTGGCGGCCATTGTACTTAACACCCTTCGAGTACCATTTTCCCGATCATCGACCCCGACTCAATCTTGGAGTGCGCAAGGCGAAGATTGGCCGCATCTATTGGGGTGAGCCCTTCTCGCATGATCATCCGGAGTATACCCTCATCAAACCATTGAGCGATACGGGCAAGGAGCCGGTGCTGCTCGATAATGTAGTCGATAAATGACCAGCCGGCATTTTCAACTCGCGGCCGCATCGGCTTGGTGTGATCCAAGATATGGTCGGCCCCCAGAGACTTGGCCCAAGCAGCGGATTCCGGTCCCGAAGCGGTTGCCGGGACCGTAAGGCCGGCCAGTTTCGCGAACTGGACCCCCATGGACCCCACCCCTCCAGCCCCTCCAATTATCAGTATGGTTCTGCCGCGTTCTGCTCCGCTCGCCAGTTTTATCGATGAGGCGCGCCTTAAGTCATAGAGGGTAGGACGAATATCAAAGAGAGCGTCAGCATCGGTTATGCGATGAGCGACCGGTACAAGCTTATGGTCTGCAGAGGCGGTTGTGTGAAGATTATGCAGATATCCCGATCTCGCTGCCGTGCTCGTCGGTGGTCGGACTCTAGCAGGCTGCGGAAAAACTCTTGTGTTTCCCTGCTCCCTGGAGTAGATAGGCAAAACTATTGAGCCACCACTCCAGGAGGTTCAGGATGCGCGGTCAGGATTCCCAGCAAGCCGGACACTTCAGTTACCTCTCGCCCGAGGCTCGCGTGCCCATGACGCATCCGCTGCGGCCCATCCGGCAGTCCGTGGACTCGGCCCTGACCGCCTTGTCGCCGAAGTTGACGAAGCTGTATGCCCGAACCGGTCGGCCCTCGATTGCCCCGGAGAAGCTTCTGCGTGCTCTGTTGCTGCAGGTGCTCTACAGTATTCGGAGCGAACGGCTGTTGATGGAACAACTGGACTATAACCTGTTGTTCCACTGGTTTGTCGGCCTGGATCTGGATGCCCCGATGTGGGATGTGACCGTGTTCACCAAGAACAGAGATCGCTTGCTGGAGGGCGAGGTGGCCACGGCGTTCTTTGAGCAGGTACTGGCCCAAGCCAAGGCCCAACACCTCTTGTCCGACGAGCACTTCACGGTCGACGGCCCGCTGATCGAGGCGTGGGCGGGCCAGAAGAGTTTCAAGAAGAAGGCCGAGGCGCCGCCGACGCCGCCGACCGATGACCCGGGGAACCCGAGTGTGGACTTTCGGGGCGAGCGGCGGACCAACGCGACCCACGCCTCCACGACCGACCCAGAAGCCCGGCTGTACAAGAAGGCCGCCGGCCAGGAGGCGAAGCTGTGCTTCCTGGGCCCTGTCTTGATGGAGAACCGCCACGGCTTGGTGGTCAACGCCATGGTGACATCGGCGACAGGGACGGCGGAGCGGGAGGCGGCGCTGGCCTTGGTGGAGGCCCAGGCTCCTACCCGACGCCTCACGCTGGGCGGGGACAACCACGAGACACCGCCGCATTCGTGGACGCGTTGCGGGAGCGCCAGGTGCCCCCGCATGTCGCCCAGCACACGACGCGACGGACCAGCGCGATTGACGGCCGGACCACGCGGCATTCTGGCTATGCCGTCAGTCAACAGAGACGCAAACGAGTGGAAGAAGTCTTCGGCTGGTTGAAGAGCGTGGGATTGTTGCGGAAGGTCAAGCTCCGTGGCGTGCGGCGAGTCGGCTGGCTCTTCACCTTCGCCGCGGCGGTCTACAACCTGGTGCGCATCCGTAATCTGGTCGCGGTGGCGACATGAGCCCCCACGGCGCTGATGCCCTCGCAGCGGCCCGTGAGAGTGCTCCACTGTGGGTGACCACCCCAGCGCAGATGGGCTTCGCGCATGCTCAGGATAGAATCCGAGGCGCATCGGTCTCATGTAACTCGGGTTTTTCCGCAGCCTGCTAGAGGAGATCCTTGATCATCTGAACCGCCTCTTCGGGAGAAGCCGCAGTAGAAACCAATTGTGGAGCCAGGTTTCGAAACAATCCCGCTCCTGCTTTTTCAGCGTCAAGAAGAATCACGTGCTTCTTGGCCTTCAGCGCCAGCGCAACTTCGGAGACCGTGCCGGCCCCTCCAAGACCGCAAGCCACAATGACATCGCTCGACATGACGTTCACATTATTTCTAGCGTTCCCCAAATCCGTCACGATGGCAAGGTCAACATAGCGTGATACTTTCGTCTTTTCATCGGGCAGAATTCCGACGGTTAAGCTCCCAGAGACCGCTTTGGCTCCTTGGCTGGCCGCTTCCATAACACCGCTCGCCCGTCCCCCAGTCAATAAAATCCATCCCTGCCGCGCAATGAGCTCGCCGAGGAGGCGTGCGTCCTCGAGTTCGCAAACTACGGCCTTGGCAGGTCCCATGACGCCGATCACCGGCCTCCGTGTCCCCCTCTGTAATCCGCTTCTCCTGGTCGCCATTATCTCCCCAACCGGGTGACCGGTCTACTCGGGTAGCATCGGTCCCGGCACGCTCAGAATAAAGGTGGTTCGCTCCCTCAATCCTTCCTCTTGTGAAAATTCATGACTGCAAGCG
>DATIBM010000209.1:0-5398 GCA_035457545.1 Nitrospiraceae bacterium | reverse complement strand
TAACCCCTGGCACAGTCAATCGCCAAAGGGTCGCAATCCAAGCCAACCGCCCATGCGGCGCCGCAGCGAAGCGCCACCATGGCCAAGATCCCGGTTCCGGTCCCCACGTCCAGAACCGACAGATCCCCCACCGCCAAGTCTTCGATCCATTCGATCAGCATGCTCGTCGTGGCATGGTGGCCGGTCCCAAAGGCTTGCTTGGGATCGATCACCAGCTCGATCGTGTCAGATCCTCCGTCCTCCGGCTCCCAACTCGGTCGGATCAACACCCGCCGTCCGATCCGCAGCGGTCTGACCGATTGTGCCCAGAGCCGATTCCAGTTCCGTGCCGGCTCCTCCCGGACCTCGACTGATTCAACCGCCGAGGCATCCCCGAGCCGGAGCAGCACCGTCCGCAGGTGGGCGAGTCGTTCCCCATTCCACTCCCCGGCTGGCCAGTAAAAATGAACCGTTCCATCGTCGTCCAGCCAGCCGCCGGTCACGGAAGGATCGTTCAACAGGCCGAGTACCTCGCTCGCATCGAGGCTGGTCCGCACCTGCACATCGATCCAATTGGATTCCACGCCCGCTCCCATTGACCCCCCGGACCGAAATCAGTAAGGTCTGCCCACCGCATGAAGCCAACCCAGTCTCATCAACCCCTCGCGCCCCAAGCCACGTCGGGACGCGAGCGGACCCTGCGGCGGCTGCTCGCTGCGGCAGACCGGCGGATCGCCGGCCATCAAGCACTGAGCCGCAGGCTTACGACCGCCCGTCTCATCCTGTTCCTGGTCGGGATCGCGCTCTGCGTGACACTGTTCAAGCTCGGCTGGTACCTGGCCGGGAACACGGCGCTTGCTTTGTTGGTGCTCGGGTTCGCCGGCGTGGCGTCGTATCATAACAGGCTCGAACAGCGGATGCACCGATGGCGCCTCTGGTGCGACATCAAGGAGATACACCTCGCCCGCCTCCGCCTGAATTGGCCGGCCATCCCGCGGCGGGAGCATGAGCCCCTCGCCGACCATCCCTACGCCAAGGATTTGGATCTCCTGGGCCCGCATTCGTTGCTACACCTGCTCGACACGACCGTGTCGTCCAACGGACGCGAACGCCTCACATCCTGGCTGCTCCAGCCACCACCAGATCGGAGTCAATGGGCCGGCCGGCAACGGCTGGCGCAGGAACTCAGCCGCTTGACCCTGTACCGTGATCGGTTGGTGCTCGAGGGGTTGTTGATCGGGGAACAGGAGATCGATGGGCGACGCCTTCAGACCGTATTGTTGACTCCGGCCGGTTGGCCGACCTTGCCGCTGCTCCTGACGGTGCAGGCGACACTCTCAGCCGGCACGATCGGACTGTTGGCAGCCTCCTTGGCCGGCTGGTTGCCGGGCTACTGGATTCTGACCTTTGCCCTCTACTCGTTCCTCTTCCTCTCGGTCGAACGGAGCCAACAGGCATTTGAACATGCCCTCTCGCTTCAGGTGGAACTCGATAAACTGGGCGCTGTGCTGGCGTACCTCGAAGGCCGCGCGCGGGCCAAGCATTCGGCCCTGCGCGAACTGTGCGCGCCGCTCGTCCAGGCCGAGCGCAGTCCCTCCCGGCACGTTCGCCAGGCGGCCCGCATCGTCGCGGGGCTCAGCGTGCGATCCAATCCCTTGGCCCATATCCTGGTCAATTTGCCCGGTCCCTGGGATCTCTATTTCATCTGGCGGCTGCAGCGATTGCAGACCCGTATCACAGACCATCTCCCCCAGTGGCTGGATACTCTTGCCGAGGTCGAAGCCGCCAGCGCCTGCGCCACCTTTGCCTATCTCCACCCGACCTACGCCTGGCCGGTCTTGAGCGACGCTCAGGGGACAGGCGGCTCGCTCCACGCCAGCTTGCTGGGCCATCCGCTGATTCCTGCAACGCAGCGGGTGAACAATGATGTCGTGCTGCAGGGGCAGGGCCGGCTCTGGCTCGTCACCGGATCGAACATGTCCGGCAAGAGTACGTTCCTCCGGACCATCGGGATCAACGTCTGTCTGGCGCAGGCCGGCGCGCCGGTGTGCGCCGAACGGTTCGAATGGAGTTGGGTGCGGCTGCGCTGTTGTATCCGCGTGGAGGACTCGATCGAACAGGGGCTCTCGCACTTCTATGCGGAGGTCAAGCGGCTGAAGTTGATCCTGGAAGCGGCCCGCGATCGGTCCGGCGCGCCGGTCCTGTTTCTGATCGACGAGATCTTCCGGGGCACCAACAATCGGGAGCGGCTGATCGGCAGCCGAGCCTACATTCAAGACCTGGCATCACGCAACGGTTTTGGCTTGATCACCACGCACGACCTCGAGCTTGCGGAGTTGGAAACGACCATTCCCACGTTGAGCAACGTCCATTTCCAGGAAACGATCGAGAACGGAGCCCTGTCGTTCGACTATGTCCTTCGGGTTGGCCCCTGCCCTACCACCAACGCCTTGCGGATCATGGCGCTGGAAGGCCTGCCGGTTCCGACGATCGTGCCGCCGGCTGAATCCTGACAGACAACAGCCTCCCGCCCCAATGCTGCGTCGAGATTCAGAAACTGAAGGCAAAGTACTCGTCGGTTGTCGGATTCGCCGTTTGCCCGAGAGGGATAGCCGGCCCGCTGCCATCAGGCGCAATGCCGAACAGGTCGCGGGGACTGCCGCTGAAAAAGTTGCCGGTCTTCCGTTCGTAGACGGCGCGGTCGCCCGCCGCCCCGGCAAAGGCTTCATTGTCGCCGCTGGTGGCCAGGGGCACGAGGCCTGTCCCGTCCACATTGACACTGTAGAGATCGGCCGGTCCGAGTGGTCCGCCGGTGTTTCGATGGAACAAGACGCGGGTCCCGACCTGGCCGGCAAAGTCCTCATCCTCCGGACCGGTCGCCAGAGCAGCCTCGATGCCGGACCCGTCCGCGTTGATGCTGAGCAGATCGTCCTGCGCCCCGAGCGTACGCCGGAAAATGACGCGGGAGCCCACCACGCCAACCGTATGTTCCTCGCTCGTCGGAACCGTCGCCAGAGGAACCTCGCCGGTCCCATCCACATTGACGCTATAGAGATCGGTCTGGCCTCCCACGTTCCGGGAATAGATCACCCGACTTCCGGCCACGGCTTCGACAAACTCATTGTCGGGATTCACGCTGAGCGGTCTCACATCCGATCCATCGAGGTTGACGCTGAAGATATCGAACTGCGAGGCCACCGACCGCATGAAGACGACTCGATTGCCGACCACCGCCCCCAACACTTCGTTGTTCGGGCTCCCCCCTAACAAGGTCGGCGTGCCGCTGCCATCCGCATTGATCGCCACCAGGTTTGCCGGCGACATGACGTCGACGCGAGTCACAATGATCACCTGCGAGCCGGCGCTGCCGACCACAAATTCTTCGAACCCCGGGTCCGCCGCCAACGGCTTCGGATCGGACCCATCGAGGTTGACGCTGTACACATCCGTCTGGCCGCCGACGTTGCGTTCGTATACGACCCGGTTGCCGATGATCCCGCGGAAATATTCATCGTCAGCCGTGTTGGCCAGAGGCGCCTGCCCGCTCCCGTCCAGTCCGATGCTCAGGAGATCCCGCGGCATTCCCAGCCCCGGCGCCGCTTCCACGATCACGCGGGTGCCGCTCACGGCGGCGACAGCTTCGTCCGGCGGCCCACCCAGCAGCGCGGCGGCTCCTGTTCCGTCCGTCCCCACGCTCCAGATATCCCGCTGTGAAAACGGATTGGCACGTTTGTGATACAGGATGCGCGTGCCAGCCAGCCGCGCAAACACCTCATCCTCAGGTCCGGTCGCCAGCGGGACCAATCCACTCCCATCGTTCTTGATCAGGAAGAGATCATCATTGCCTCCGGTGTCGCGGCCGAACACCACGTTGGCACCGCCCGCCGACGGGGGCGGCGGCACCGTGCCCCCTCCGCCTGAAGCGGGCGCTCCCGAGTCGCCTCCGCCGCTGCATGCAACGATCCCGATCGCGATCGCGCCCAGAACGGCAAGGTGCAGGCTGCCTCGTGAGTTCTCCATCATGTTGTCCTCTCCTCAAGCAAGGGGTGAGTTGCCATAGCAGGATCGACGGACGCGAGAGCGGAAGCCGACGATGAAAAGCGCGGGCCACGGTAGCACAGCATCAAAAACACGTGAACCACCCTTTTGCATGATGGAACGCGCCTCTCTGTTCGCCGCTCGATCCATCTCTCACAGAACCATAGAACCATTCGGACCGAGCCGATAGTTTCGGTGATCTCCTGCCCTTGGCTACTAGGAAAATCCTCAGCTCCGGTCTTTCCTCAGCACCGCCGTCACCGCGGAGGGGCAAAGTCCGGTTCCATTTGATCTTTCTTCGGCACTAGGACAAGATGCCGTCGTGACCGGTCGATCAACCATGTTAAGGAGGCTCTTTCGGTGAATCCTGCCGTCCGTGTCGTCATGGCGCTTCTCACCCTCCTCACCGGTTGCGCTACGGACCTTCCGCCCCGCGCCTATTTTTACGAAGACCAGAGCGCGCGCTACTACGAGACCAAGTCCGGCAAGATTCTCCGCATCGAGCAGGACGGCACCGTCCTCGACGTGACCTGCGCGGAACCGGAATTGGCCCGGGGGCTGCCGCGCGAAGACGTGGTGCGGGTGCTCTGCCCGACCGGCAAGGTCACGAACCTCGGCAAGGCCAAGAAAGTCCGCGGCGACTGGGACCTGCGCGCCTATGACATCGAGCCGGAAAGCGGCACCTGCACGCCGTTGTTCGCCCCCCTGTCCGACTCCTGGACCAGCGAGAAGCGCCACTCCTGCGCCAATCGGTTCTGGGAAGTTCCCGCCGCCGTCATCGTGTATCCGACGATCGCCGTGCTGGCGGTCGGCATCATCACGGCGCCGGTCTGGGTGCCGCTCTTGATCTTGTCGTCGAAATAGCGTTGAATCTGGCGGTGCGGCCCGTCAGAGCATGCAAGCCTCTCCCCCACATCCCCTCCGTGGCCTCCTGATCGCCCAATTCTTCGGGGCGTTCAACGACAACGCCTGGAAGTTGCTGGTGGCCTTGCTCGCGATTCGGCAGGTCACGGCAGCCGTCGGCCCAACGGGACCCGCCTTTGAAGCGGAGTCGCAGACACAGGCGACCCTCGCCTTTGTCGTCTTCACTCTCCCGCTCATGCTCTTTTCCATCGTTGCCGGGGTGTTGGCGGACCGAGTGAGCAAGCGAACCGTCCTCGTCTTCATGAAGGTAGCCGAAGTGGCGCTCATGGCGGCCGGTACGTTGGCGCTCTGGCTCAATCCGCTTGGCGGGTGGCTGCTCCTGGTCGTGTTGGCGGGAATGGGCGTGCACAGCGCGCTGTTCAGCCCAGCCAAGTACGGCATTCTCCCCGAGTTGCTTCCCTACGAAAAGCTTTCGATCGGCAACGGATTGCTGAAGATGTGGACCTTCTTCGCCATT
>DATIBM010000208.1:0-17499 GCA_035457545.1 Nitrospiraceae bacterium | reverse complement strand
GAGGCGATCGAAGGTCTTCTCCACCCCATATTGGCCGACCAAACTCCCTTGATGCAGGTCTTCCGCGTCCCCCCGCTCCAATTGCTCCGCCGACACCTCCCCCACATAGCCGATCAGGTGTCCGCCCACCACCCCTTCCGGATAGTTGCGCTGCGATTCGACCTGGATCATCACGCCCGGGAGTTGCAAGCGATGGGATTCGATCAACGTCGCTTCTCTGAGCGTCAGGCGATCCTTGACCTTGCGCGGAAGCAGCTTGGGTCCCTTGACGGAGAGTTTCTTTTCGATCAGCTCCGGCTCAAGGCCGATCAACACGCTCAGGCGCGCCGCCAACTCGGCCCGGTCCTTGACGTCTTCCAACGTGACGTACAGGGTGAAGCTGGGGACGTTGTTGGCCAACAGCACGCCGTTGCGGTCATAGATGAGGCCCCGCGCCGGTTCCAACAGCACGGTTCGAGTTCGATTGTTCTCCGACAGGTCGCGATAGTAGACCCCGTCGCGCACCTGGAGATACCAGAGGCGGACCCCCAGCAGGACTACGACCAACAACAGACCGATCCGGAGGATCGCCAGCCGCCGCTGGATTTCACCCAGTTCCGCATCCGACGTCCCGTAACTCATGGGAACACTCTCCCCGCCGAAACCGACAGGCGAGGCTTCAATCCTCTCGCAACACCGAAGGGTGGAAGGAATAGTATCGGGCCGCCACCTGCCGGACGCCCCAAAACACGGCGACGGCCAAGATCGCGTCCAACAGAGCCTGGGGCAACAAGAGCGTCGGCACCGCGAGCACCGCATCCCAGATCGAGTGGCCGCGGGCCAGATACAGAAAGGTCAACCCGCTCAGCGAGGACAGCAGGACCACGGCCATGGCCACGACCGTGGAAGACACCTGGACGACCTGCCGGCCGATTAGCCCGGCCAAGATGCCCAAGACTCCTTTCGTCACCAAATTCGGAAACGCCACTCCCGCTGAGAACAGGTCCTGGATAAATCCGAGCAGGATGCCCATCAAGGCCCCTTCGAGCTCATCCGTCAACAATCCGATCAGGCAGACCGCCACCAGGATAAGGTCCGGTTCGACCAACGTGGTGTTGGCACGGCCCAGCACGGTGGTTTGAAGCGGCACCAGCAGGAAACAGAGACCCAGATACACCCAGAATTTCATGGAGTCGTCTTCGGCGTCTTCTTGGGGGCGAGCTGGAAGGTGTCGGACTCCGGCGCGTCGGGCAGTTTGGTGATGACGAGGACTTCCTCCAATTTCGAGAAATCGGCCGCCGGTTCGACCTCCGCGACCTGAAAGCCCTCGCCTTCTTCCTTTTCGATCTTTGTCACCACGCCCACGGGCAACCCACGGGGAAATCCGCCGACCAATCCGGACGTCACGATCCAATCCCCTGTTCGGACGCCCGAGAGGAGCGGAATGTATTTCATTCGGATGGACCGTTGAGGCGTGCCTTCGACGATGCCTTCATCCCGCGTCCGTTGCAACAGCGCGGCCAGGGCGTTATTGGGGTCCGTCAGGAGCAACACGACGGCCGTGGAGCCGGTCGTCTTCACCACCCGGCCGACGACCCCCGCGGGCGTCATCACCCCCATTTCCGGTTGGATGCCTCCCGATTCCCCCTTGTCCAACAGCACGGCCTGATACCAGTTCGTGGCGTCTTTCCCGATGACGCGGGCCGCCACCGTGTCGAACCCGGCCCGTTCCTTGAACGCCAACAGGGCGGCCAGCCGTTGTCCGGCGGCCGCCGCTTCCCGCAATTGATTGTTCTGTTCGCGGAGCAGCGCCGTTTCGCGCTCCAATCGCTGGTTCTCTTCGTAGACGTAGCGAAGCGCCACATAGCCGTCCCAGAGGTCCGTCACGGCGGTGGTCAGGGAAGACCAGGCTTCCAGTGGCCAGGCCAAGACATGGCCGAGCGGCCCGCCGAACTGGAGCAGAATCCCTTGAGTCTGAGCCGGCAGCAACAGGAGGAGGAACAGCAGGAGGGTCACCAGCCCCAGGAACCACCGCCTGGAGCCGTATGTCAGGCGCACCATTGCCATCCGCATTCCGGATGGAACCGTTACCGGGCGCTGCTGTATTGGGACATCACCGAGACTTTGCGCAGGAGGTCCAGCTCGTCCAGGATCTTGCCGACCCCCAACACCACGGAGGTGAGCGGGTCATCCACCGTGATGATGGGCAGATTGGTTTCCTCGCGCAAGCGCGTGTCCATCCCCTTCAGCAGCGATCCCCCCCCCGTCAACACAATGCCCCGATCGATGATGTCCCCGGCCAGTTCGGGCGGCGTATTCTCGAGCGCCACCTTGATGGCATTGACGATCGTCCCGATCGGCTCCTGTAAAGCTTCCCGTATTTCCGCGTCGTCGACGACCAATGTCCGGGGGATGCCTGAGATCAGGTCCCGGCCCTTGATCATCATCGTCTTCCGCTCCTCAAACGGATAGGCGGACCCGATTTCCACCTTGACCCGCTCGGCCATGTGCTCGCCGACCAACAGATTATACTTCTTCTTGATGTAGTTCATGACTGCTTCGTCCATGCGATCTCCGGCCACTTTGACCGACTCGCTGTAGACGATGCCGCCCAGTGAAATCACGGCGATGTCGGTTGTGCCTCCGCCGATGTCCACGACCATGTTGCCCGAGGGCTCCGTGATCGGCAGGCCGGCGCCGATGGCGGCGGCCACCGGCTCCTCGATGAGGTACACCTCACGGGCGCCGGCCAGCTCGGCCGAATCGCGCACCGCGCGCTGTTCGACCTGCGTTATCCTCGACGGCACCCCGATGATGATGCGCGGGCGGACGAATGCGCTGCGATTGTGGGCTTTTTGGATGAAATGGCGAAGCATGTTCTCGGCCATTTCAAAATCGGCGATGACGCCTTCTTTCATCGGCCGCACCGCGGTGATGTTGCCGGGCGTGCGCCCCAGCATCTTCTTGGCGTCCGCGCCGACGGCCAACACCTTCTCGGTTTTCCTCTCGACCGCCACCACCGACGGTTCATTCAGCACGATGCCCTTGCCGCGGACATAGACCAAGGTCGTGGCTGTCCCCAGATCGATGGCAAGATCGTTGGAGAACCACCCGAGCAAATCGCTTCCTAGTCCCACCGTGTCTCCCCCTTATCCTCCGGCCACGGCCTGTCGGAATCGGCGCATGGCGTCCGCCCTGTGCGTTTCATCGACTGTCCGGCACGTCGAACTGATCGGCGTCCACGACTTGTGTTTGGGCCAGAATATCCCCGAACCGGAGCCCGCGGTCATTTCCGATGACGAGCAGGCCTTCAACGATCAGGACGGCGAGCGAGAGCAGCCAACCGACGTACGGAACCTGATAAAGCAGAAAGACCAGCGCGACCGGAAGATTGCGGACGATCGACTCGCCAAACGAGGCGGCCTCGCGGCGCCGCAGGCTCCACGTTTGGAGTCCCACCAGCCGCTTGCCGAGGCTACGTCCCCCCGACAACCCATCGGCCGCCAACAGGTAGGCCAGTCCCGCGAAGAACCCCATCGGCGGAACCGCCTGGTCGATTGTGGCCGCAATCAAGAGGTCCGCGCTTCGAGCCAACCCACGGTTGACGACGTGAGCTTTAGGGTAGACTTCGGTCAGTAGATGGCTTCGCGCCCGTTCTTCCTGGAGAACTCCGTCACCTTGCAACTCGACCGGCAGTATAACAAATCCCTCCGACCATCACAAACAAACGGCTGGATTTTTCAGGCTGGTTCCAGAGGCGACGCCCCCTCTCCCAGGCGGTACACAGGCGAGCCGCCAGACCGGCCTGCCTTGCTTGCCCCGACGAAGATTCAGTAGAATCAAATTTTGAGTCGGCAAGGAGACGAGCACGACATGATCAAACTGCTGCGCGAAGTGAGTCACGACCATCCGTGGATCCTCAAGACCATCATGGGCGTGCTGGCGGTGGCGTTCATCATCACGATGGGCTGGTGGGGATTCAGCGAGCAGGCGTCCAATGAGGTCGCCATGGTCGGCGACCAGAAGATTCCGCTCGACGAGTTTCGCCGGGGATACGAAAACGCCTATCGTTTCTATCGGGACAACCTCCAGGGCGAGGTCAAGGAGGAAACCATCAAGCAGATGGTGCTCGACCAACTGATCGACACGCGATTGTGGCTCCAGGTCGCGCGCGACCTGAACCTGACGGTGACGCCCGAGGACCTGCGCGAGTACATCGTCAGCCGGCCCGATTTCCAGCGGGAGGGCAAGTTCGATCCCGATCTCTACCGGAGAATTCTGGCCGCCAACCGCCTGACCCCGGCAACCTTTGAAGCGATGCAGACCACCGAGTTGCTCGCCAACAAGGCCCGAACCCTGGTCCGAGATTCTGTCGCGCTCACGCCTGAAGAGATCAGCGAGGCCCAATCCCTGGCCGCCAGGCAACCGCAGGGCGAAGCCGGCAAGGGTTCCAACAAGGACACGATCTTCCAGGATTTCCTCTTTCAGAAGCAGCAGCGCGCCATGGTCGCGTATGGGCAGGCCTTGAAATCGAAGATTCCGGTCAAGATCCACAAGGAACTGCTCTAGCAGGTTGCGGAAAAGCCCTCCGTTCATCCTTCGAGAGCCTCAGGACGAACGGAGCGGCCATTGAATATACTGGGGTTTTCCGATGGTGCTGAGCCCGTCGAAGCGCACAAATCGAGTTTTTCCGCAACCTGCTAGTCCACATTCTCGCCTCCTCAGAGGATGAGCATCGCGTCGCCGTAGCTATAGAATCGATACCGTTCTTCGACCGCCGCCCGATAGGCGTGACGAAGCTCGTCAAGCCCGCAGAATGCCGCCACGAGCATCAACAGCGTGGTGCGGGGCAAATGAAAGTTCGTCATGAGCGCATCCACGATCCGGAATCGATACCCTGGGGTGATGAACAGGTTGGTGCTTCCTGACGCCTGAGCAAGCGTCCCTTCTGCGTTCACCGCCGATTCCAAGGCCCGCACCACCGTCGTCCCCACGGCCACGACCCGCCCACCCCGGTTTTTGGTGTCGCGAACAGCCTGAACGGTCCGTTCGGATACCAGACAGGTTTCCGCCTCCATGCCATGATCTTCAATCCGTTCGACGGTGACGGGCTTGAAGGTCCCAAGCCCAACATGCAGCGTGACCGTCGCCCAGCCGATTCCGGCCGCACCCAGCCATTCCATCAGTTCCTTGGTAAAGTGCAGGCCGGCGGTTGGCGCCGCGATCGCTCCCTCCTCCCGGGCAAACACCGTCTGGTACCAATGACGATCATCCGGGCAGGGTGGCCGCTTGATGTACGGCGGCAACGGGATCTCACCGGAGGTTTCCATGATGGCGGCAAGCGGCGTCTGCGACGCGACTTCAATCACGGCGCGCTCGTCATGCCGCTCGACGACGACCGCGCGCGTGCCTCCGGTCAATTCAAGAACCTGCCCCGGTTTGACGCGCCCCTTCAGCAACACGTCCCAGCGGAAAGGGCCGATCGGTCGCACACAGAGCAGGTCCACGCGACCGCCGGTCTCGACCTTCCGTCCATGAAGCCGGGCGGGCAACACCTTGGTATCGTTGACCACCAGCAGATCCCCAGCCTGCAACAGTGTGGGCAGATCCCGCACCCGGTGATGGGCCAGATCGGCTCGCCGGTCCGTTCCGCCGCCGGGCCCACCTCGCCGAAGCACCAGGAGGCGGGCATTGTGTCGTGGTTCGACCGGCTGAGACGCGATCAGCAGGGGATCGAACGGAACATCAAACTCGGAGAGCCACATTACGACTGGTTGGACGGAATCTGGGGAGACAGGTCAAGCTGGTCGACGCGCATGAGGTCGGTGCCGGGATAATAATAGGAGAGGATCGTGCCGAACGAATAGCCGAGTTCCGCCATCTCCTTGGCGCCCCATTGGCACAACCCCACGCCGTGCCCCGCCCCAAACCCGTTGAAGACGACATCGGACCCGACCGCTTCGACCTCGAATCGCGCGCTGGGCAGGATCGAATAGCCGACGATTTTCCGGAGGTCTTCCCCGCGGAGCAGCAATTCCCCGCCGGAATGGAGAATTCTGATGCGAGTCACCCGTCCGGCCCGGCTGTACCCGAAGGGCGTGACCGTGGCGACGACGCCGACTCCGATTCCCTGTTGCCGGAGCGCCCGTTCGAGCTTGTCGATCGGGACGGCGACGCGCCACCGATAATAGGGAGACTTCATGTCGAAGGGGCAATCCACGCCCCGCAGATAGGGCAAGTCTTTCGACCAGACGTTCAGCGCGTCCTCCGTCGGTCCGGCGGCGGTGGAGGAGAAGGCAGCATAGATCGGTCTCCCCTGAAATCCCACCGTGAGCCCCTTGGTCTCCTCCACCGCCCGCAGGATTCGCTCATCGACCCCTTGCCTGCCTTGATAGACCTGGTCTTGCACGCCCGCCACCACATCGTAGTCGCGGCCAGCGCTCATCGTCCGCTGATAGAGGGCATAGGTCCTGGCCGCCACGGCCTGCGCCTTCAGCACTTCAGGATGCCACCCGGCGCTGACCTCACCCGGAACCACTCCCTTGGTGTAATCCTCCAGATCGACGTCGTTCACGACCATCAACTGCCGCCCATGCTGAATAACCTGTAGCCCGCCCGACAGGGTCCATTTGGTGAGAGTGCCCACCCCGGCATTGCTACCAGCCGGCGCCTTTCCTACGGGAGCCGTGGTTTGGACCAGGCCGACCACAAGACCGGTGCGCCCTCCATGAATCGTCACTCGATCCAAAGACGAGGCGGCACCGGAGAGGAGCAGCCCGGTATTTCCTGCCATGACGACCACGGGAGACGGCAGGTGACGTTCCCGGCCGTCGGTCCCCGAAACCAGAAGGGTGCCCTCAGCCTGCACTTCAACCTGATTCGCCTCCGCCGTCAACAAGACCCGGATGGTGACCCCGGAGGCGGCCTCTGCGGCCGGCGCCATCCCGGCCA
Source organism: Nitrospiraceae bacterium (assembly GCA_035457545.1). GTDB lineage: Bacteria > Nitrospirota > Nitrospiria > Nitrospirales > Nitrospiraceae > Nitrospira_G. The sequence goes on along the minus strand of DATIBM010000208.1, from coordinate 10,569 downwards.
ACATCAGGGCAAGCAGCCAGCTTCCAAGGAGCCATCTGGGGTGAAGCCGGGTCATCGCTTGAATAGGATGGAAAGGATGAACCACAAGAGGCTCAGGACCACGCTGATGATCAGACCGGTCGTGAGCGGAGCGTAGAACGTGAAGTTGTCTCGCTTGATATAGAGATCGCCGGGCAGCCGCCCGAACCATCCCCCCGAATCGCCGAGGCCCGGTATCTTCCCGGCCAGCATGAGCAGGCCGCCCAAGGCAATGAGCAGGATGCCCCCGAGTATGAGCACCCTCCCCAGCCAGCCGAACTCGTCCATGGCGTCACCGGATCAGCAGTTCCGCAATCTGGACGGCGTTGAGCGCGGCGCCCTTTCTCAGATTATCCGCCACCACCCACAGATTGAGCCCGTGGGCCGTCGATTCGTCTTCGCGGATGCGGCCGACATAGACGTCGTCCTTGCCCGCCACATCCAGCGGCATCGGATAGAGTTTATGGGCCGGATCGTCGTAGACCTGGACGCCGGGAGCTGCGGCCAGCAAGGCCCTGGCGTCGTTGGCGGTCAATTTCCGCTCGGTTTCGATGTTGACGGATTCCGAATGCCCGACGTAGACCGGCACGCGCACCGTGGTGGCCGTGACCCGAATCGTCTGGTCCCCCATGATCTTTCGGGTCTCATGCACCATCTTCATCTCTTCCTTCGTGTATCCCGTCGGCAGAAAATCATCGATCTGCGGCAGGCAATTGAACGCGATCTGATAGGGGTACACTTTCGGCTCCGGTTCCTTGAAGCTGAGCAGCGCCTTACATTCGGCCAGCAATTCGTCCATGGCGTCCTTCCCGGTTCCGGAGACGGACTGGAACGTGGTCACGACGATGCGCGTGATCTTGGCGGCATCATGCAGGGGTTTCAGGGCGACCACCATTTGGATCGTCGAGCAGTTCGGGTTGGCGATGATCCCCTGGTGGCGAGACGCGTCCGCCGCATTCACCTCCGGCACGACCAACGGAACCGTCGGCTCCATGCGCCACGCCGCGCTGTTGTCGATGACCAGCGCCCCGGCCTTGACGGCGATTGGGGCGTACTCGCGGCTGACCTCGCTGCCGGCGGAAAACAGGGCGATGTCCACGCCCGAGAACGATTCCTTCGTGAGTTCCTGCACCGGCACGTCTGCCCCGCAGAATCCGACCGTCCCGCCGGCCGAACGGCTTGAAGCCAACGGCACGAGCCGCTCCACCGGGAACGCGCGCTCTTCGAGCACCTCGATCATTTCCGCGCCGACCGCGCCGGTGGCGCCAACGACGGCGACGGTATAGGAGGGTTTGGTCTTCAACATGGTCTAATCCTTCCTGATCGGGATCGAACCGTCGCCGGCCTCTAAGCAATCAGCTTGCGTATTCGATGGTTGAACGTGTCTGCAATATAGACATGGCCGGCTCGATCGACCGCAACCCCAAACGGATAATTCAGGCTGGCATCCGAGGCCGGCCCTCCGTCCCCGTCGAATTGCGCCCGTCCGGTCCCCACGAGCCGAATGATGATCTTCTTACGCCGGTCCCAACGGCGCAGCAGATGGCTGTCGGAATCGGTAATCAACAGGTGCCCCTCCCGGTCCAACGCAATCCCGTACGGCCGCGACAGACTCGTGGACCATTCATTGGGCACCCCCTGATAGCGATACTCGCTGCCGTCGCCCGTGACCGTGCGAATCACGCCGGTCGCGCAATCCACGGCCCTGATGCGGCCGTTGAACGTATCGGCCACATAGAGTGTGCCATCCTCGCCCCAGGCGAGTCCACTGGGCCCGGCGAGCCCCGACTCAACCGCCGGCATGCCGTCGCCGGTATAGCCGGCTTCTCCGGTGCCGGCCACCGTGACGATGATGCCCATGGCCAGATCAATCCGGCGGACGCGATTGTTGCTCTGGTCCGCGACATACAGCCCGCCGCGGCCGTCGAGCGCAAGCGCCGTCGGCTCGTTCAAGGCCGCCTTGGCCGCCGGCCCTCCCTCGCCGGAAAATCGGCGTTGGCCGGTTCCCGCAATCGTCGTGATGATGCCGGTCTTCGGATCAACGCGCCGCACCCGATGATTCATGGTGTCCGCGATAAAGAGCGTCCCGTCCGCATCGACCGCCACCGCGGAGGGGAAGTTCAGGCGCGCCTTGATGGCCGGGCCTCCGTCCCCGGCGAATTGCGCGCCTCCGTCCTGGACCTTGCCGACCGCGAATCGGACGGTGCCGCCGAGGTCAGCCAGTTGGGCAAAGCGACCTTCGGTTTGCGGCGCCGGATCGGCCAAGGGGTCCTCCGCGATGCCGTCCGTCGCTTCCGAGGTGTGCCCGCTTTCGGCAGACGACCTGGACAGGCCGGATTCCACGCTCCCGGCCACGGTCATGATGACCCCGGTCGCGGCGTCTACTTTTCGGATCAGATGATTCTCCGCATCCGCGATATAGAGGTTCCCGCGATCATCGACCGCGACCTGCTTGGGCTCATTGAGGCGCGCGAGCAGCGCGGGCCCACCGTCCCCCGAGCAACCCGGCGCTCCTATGCCTGCAATCGTGGTGATGATGCCGGAATCAAGAGACACTGAGAGACTCATTGCCGAGCCGGCCAGCGTCAACCCAGATTGCGGATGATCGCGTCGGCCATTTCTCCGGTCCCCACCAGACGCGTTCCCGCACTGTGGATGTCCTTCGTCCGGTAGCCGAGGTCCAGCGTGCGCACGATGGCCGTTTCGATGGCGGCGCCTTCCTTCTCCAAATGCAAGCTGTAGGACAGCAGCATGGCCGCAGAGGCAATGGTCGCAATAGGATTGGCCACACCCTTCCCCGCAATGTCCGGGGCGCTCCCGTGAATCGGCTCGTACAGACCCACCTGGGCCCCAATGCTCGCCGAGGGCAACATGCCGATCGAGCCGGTGAGCATGGCCGCCTCATCGCTCAAGATATCGCCGAACATGTTGTTGCAGAGCAGCACGTCGAACTGTTTGGGGTTGCGCACCAACTGCATCGCGCAGTTGTCCACATACATGTGACTCAGCTCGACGTCCGGATAGCTCTTGTGCAGCTCCGTCACGACGCGACGCCACAACTCCGACGACTCCAGCACATTGGCCTTATCCACCGAGGTGACTTTGCGCCGGCGTTTGCGCGCCGCTTCGAAAGCGACCTTGGCGATCCGTTTGATCTCATCGGTTGTGTATACCTCCGTGTTCACGCCCCGTTCGACTCCGCCGATCTTTTCGATCCCTTTCGGCTTGCCGAAGTAGATGCCTCCGATCAACTCGCGGACCACCAGAATATCGATTCCCTCGATGACCTCCTTCTTGAGGGTCGATGCGTCGGCCAGAGCCAGGTAGAGTTTGGCCGGCCTGAGGTTGGCATACAGGCCCAGCGCTTCTCTCAGTCCAAGCAGGGCCCGTTCGGGCCGCAGGCTGTAATCGAGACCTTCCCACTTCGGCCCGCCGACCGCCCCCAGCAGCACCGCGTCGCTCTGCTTGGCGAGGCTAAGCGTCTCCTGCGGCAACGGGACGCCGATCTTATCGATAGCCTGTCCGCCGACATCGGCCGCCACGAACTCGAAGGCATGCCCGTACCGTTCGGCCACCGCCTTGAGCACCTTGACCGCCTCGGGAACCACCTCCCGGCCGACTCCGTCACCAGCTAAGACTGCGATTTTTGCCTTCATGCTACGCTCCCGCCGTTATCGTCACACAGTTGCCTTGCTTGCGCCCATCGCCACGTCTCGCTCGAACCATTACTCGCAGACTTCCTCATCCTCCGGCCGCCAGGCCGGATCCACCAAACAGAGGAATTCGATCTCCTCAGTCCCCGTATTGGACAGACTTTGCGTCGCCTGCGGCGGGACGTAGACGACGCTCCCCGCGCACACCGGCCGGCTCTCCTGGTCGATCGAAAACAACCCGGTCCCGGCGAGAAAGTAGTAGACCTCCGACGAGGCCAACCGGTGCCATTTCGATTGCTTCCCCGGAGCCAGGCGCCCGTGCGCCAGGCTGTACCCGAACTTCAGGTCCTGCTTGCCCGGATGGAGTAGTTCCCGAAGGGTCGTATGGTCCCCCGCCAAGAACTCCAAACAGTCGGACAGGTGAACAGTCACCACGCCGGCACCCCTAAAAGCACGTCACTCTACCCGTCGATCGTCCATCAAATCAAGCTGACCTTCTGGAGACCTGCGGCATCCTTGCTGGCCCAGTAAGCCAGTTTGTTCAGCGCATTGAGATAGGCGCGGCCGGACGCCACGATAATGTCCGTGTCCGACCCGTGGCCGGAGACCACCCGTCCACCTTCCTCCAGCCGGACCGAGACTTCGCCCAGCGCATCGGTGCCGCCGGTGATCGCCTTGACCGCGTACATCATGAGCTTGGCCTTGGTGCCCGTCATGGCCGCCATCGTCCGAAAGACCGCGTCCACCGGCCCGTCTCCATGACCAGTCTGTCTGACGGCTTGCCCGTCGAGACTCAGCTCGATCGTCGCCGTCGGTTGCCGATTCGTGCCGCTCTCCACGTGCAACGACCGGAGCGTCACCCGTTCGGCGATTTTAGCCAGTTCGTCGGAGACGATGCTTTCCAGATCCTCCTCATAAATTTCCTTTTTCTGATCGGCCAGCCGCTTGAATCGCTCGAAGGCCTGATTCAGCTCCTCGTCGGACAACCGATAGCCCAGCTCTTCGAGCCGTTGCCGGAATGCATGCCGGCCCGACAGTTTGCCCATGACCATCTTGCTGTCCACCAGCCCGATCGATTCCGGCCTCATGATCTCGTAGGTCGTCTTGTCCTTCAGCAGCCCGTCCTGGTGAATGCCGGAGGCATGGGCGAAGGCGTTGGCCCCGACGATCGCCTTGTTGGGCTGCACGATCATGCCGGTGATCTTGCTGACCAACCGGCTGGCCTTCAGAATTTCTTCGGTGTTGACCCTGGTGTCGGCCCCGTAGAACGCCCGTCTGGTGCGCAGTCCCATGACGATCTCCTCGAGCGACGTGTTGCCGGCCCGCTCGCCGATGCCGTTGATGGTGCATTCGACCTGGCCCGCCCCTTCCAGGATCGCGGCCAAGGAGTTGGCCACCGCGAGCCCGAGGTCGTTATGGCAATGGACGGAGATCACGGCCTGAGCACTGTTCGGCACCCTCTCGCGAATGCCGCGGATCAACCCGCCGAATTCCCAGGGGACCGCATAGCCCACCGTGTCGGGGATATTGACCGTCCCGGCGCCGGCAGCGATGACGGCCTCGATCACTTCATACAGGTACTCGGGGTCCGACCGGCTCGCGTCCATGGGAGAAAACTCCACATCCTCCACATAACTCCTCGCGCGCTGGACCATCTCGACCGCCCGTTTTTTGGCCTCCTCACGGGTCATCCTGAATTGATGCTTCAGGTGAATGTCGGAGGTGGACAGAAACGTATGAATCCTCACCTTGGGAGCCCCCTTCAAGGCTTCCCAGGCCCGATCGATGTCTTCCGGGCGGGCCCGCGCCAGACTGCAAATGGTCGGGCCCTCCACTTCGTTGGCGATCCGGCGGATCGCCTCGAAATCACCGGGAGAACTGTAGGCGAACCCCGCTTCAATAATATCCACCCCCAGGCGGGCCAGTTGCTTGGCGACCATGACCTTTTCTTCGACGTTCATGCTCGCGCCGGGCGACTGTTCGCCGTCCCGCAACGTAGTATCAAAAATTCGGATCATCCGCAGGCTGTCCATGGCACACCTCCATCCCTCGCTTGGCGTGATCCGCCGGCACTTCAGGCGCCGCCTCTCTTCGTTGGCGCCGGCGGAGAAACACCTCCAGCAATCCTTCCCTCTATCAGCCTCCCGAAACAAAAAAGCCTTCATCCCCTAGGCCCAGGGACGAAGGCTTTCGCGCTCCGTGGTACCACCCTGATTCAATGTCGAGCCGGACGATTCGGCCCTCCATCCTTCATGGTCGCCCGTCACGTGGGCTACCCGGAATCTGCTACTGGCTTCACAGATTCGGCTCAGAGGCGAGTTCTGCGCGCGACCGGCTGGTTTGCACCGTCCACCAGCTCTCTCGGATCGGCCGCTCTCGCGTACTACTCCTCGTCAACGCCGTTACTCTTTGCTCTCCAACACAGGCGTCTCCGGCCTCGTTCCCCGCTTGCCCGCTGTTTTCGTCAGCAGGGACAACACACGGGCCAACGGGCCTGAGACCGCATATCCGGCAAACGTGACAAATAACATAACCTGGGGCCAGGCCACAATCAACATCAGCGCGAGAATGCCCCACACGAGATAGGTGAAGTGTTGTCCCCGCCGGAACTTGAGATCCTTGAAGCTGCGATACTTGAGGGTGCTCACCATCAAGAACGCGAGGCCGAGCGTGATGATCAGGATCAAGATCGGCTTGACTTCGGACCCCATCTTCGTGATGTGGAGATCGAAGATAACCAACGAGGCGATGACGCCCGCCGCCGCCGGAATCGCCAACCCCGTAAAGTACTTGCTGTCCGCAGTGGCGACCGTGGCATTGAACCGGGCCAGCCGCACCGCCCCCATCGCCACATAGGCGAACATGACCGCGACGCCGAACATGCCATGCTCGCTCAAGGCGAAGGAATAGATCAGCAGGCCCGGCGCCACTCCAAATGACACGACGTCGGACAGCGAATCGAACTCGACGCCGAACTGTCCGGTGCTGTGCGTCAGCCTGGCCAGCTTGCCGTCCAGCATGTCGAAGATCATCGCGACCAGAATGGCGATCGCGGCGGCCAAATGGTTGCCGTTGAAGACCGAAAGGACGGCGAACACGCCGCAGAACAGATTGCCGGTCGTGCACAGGTTGGGAATCAGGTACATGGCCTGTCGTTTTCGATTGCCCTTGGCAAAGGCGCCGCGCATGCCGTTGGTTTTCATTGGAGTTCTCCCACGATCGTTTCGCCGCCCTTCACGCGATTCCCGACGGACACCCGGATCGTGCTCGTCGCCGGGAGATAGAGATCCATGCGCGAACCGAACCGGATCAGCCCGTATCGCTCCCCGGTTTTCACCCGCGCACCCGCCGTAAGCCAGCACACGATCCGGCGCGCAATGAGGCCGGCCACCTGGACGCAGAGGACCTTGGCGCCTTCCGCCGTCTTGAGGCAAAGGGCGTTCTGCTCGTTCTGGATCGTCGCCTCCGGCTTGTTCGCCGCGATGAACTTACCCGGTTGATATACCACGTCTTCGACCGTCCCGGCGCAGGGAATCCGGTTCACATGGACGTCGAACACGTTGAGAAAGATGCTCACACGGATGCTCGCATCTTTGATATAGCGCGGCTCGAATTCCCGGTCCACGGCGATGACTTTTCCATCTCCCGGCGCAACCACGATTCCCGCCTGCGCCGGCACCTTCCGGGACGGATTCCTGAAAAACCACGCGGTAAAGAGCGTGAGCGTGCCGAAGAGGCAGGTCGGGATCGTCCAACCGGCCAGCCAGGCCCCGCCTGTCAGGACGGCCGCCCCGGCTACAAACGGCATCCCTTCCCGGACGATTGGTATTCCGACCGCGCGATCAGCCATCGAACGATTAATTTTTGGACTTATCGACCAGCTTGCCCTTCTTCAGCCACGGCATCATGGCCCGGAGCTTGGCGCCGACCTGCTCGATCGGGTGCGCCTCTCCCTTGGCCAACAGGGCATTATACACCGGCCTGTTCGCCTGGTTCTCCAAAACCCATTCCTTGGCGAACTGCCCGCTCTGGATCTCCGAGAGGATCTTCTTCATCTCGCGCTTGGTCTCGTCGGTGACGATGCGGGGCCCTCTCGTGATGTCGCCATATTTCGCCGTGGTGCTGATCGAGTAACGCATGTTGGCGATGCCGCCTTCGTAAATCAGATCGACGATCAGTTTCACTTCATGGAGGCATTCAAAGTAGGCCATCTCCGGGGAATATCCGGCTTCCACCAGGGTCTCAAACCCGTTTTGGATCAGCGCCGTGAGACCGCCGCAGAGAACGACCTGTTCGCCGAACAGATCGGTTTCCGTCTCCTCGCGGAACGTGGTCTCGATCACGCCGGCTCGCCCGCCGCCAATCGCGCTGGCATAGGCCAGTCCCACTTGCTTGGTCGTGCCGCTCGGGTCTTGGTGGATCGCCAGGAGGCAGGGCACGCCGCTGCCCTTGGTGTATTCCGATCGGACCAGGTGTCCCGGCCCCTTCGGCGCCACCATGAACACATTGATGGAAGCGGGCGGCACGATCTGGCCGAAATGAATATTGAATCCGTGGCCGAACGCCAGATAGGCGCCGGGCTTGAGGTTCGGAGCGATCTCCTGCCGATAGAGCGCCGCTTGGGCCTCGTCCGGGGTCAAAATCATCACGATGTCGGCGGACTTCACGGCATCGGCCACCGGCATGACCTTGAGGCCGCTGGCTTCCGCCTTTTTCCAGGAACTCCCCTCGCGAAGGCCGACGACGACGGATAGGCCGCTCTCCTTCAGGTTGAGGGCATGGGCATGGCCTTGGCTTCCGTAGCCGATGATCGCGATCTTCCGATTCTGGATCTGTTGAAGATCCGCATCCTTGTCATAATAGATCTGCATGGTACGCTCCTCGGTCAACACCAGACCAACGATGATGTGTGAAATGAAGGGCGCGCGGGCGGACCGCCGCTCTCGAACGGCAACTACTCGCGCACGACTTTCTTCGCGGCTTGCGGAGCCGCGGCCCGCACCGGTTCGCGCCCGATGGCGACGCGGCCGGTTCGGACGATGTCCTTGATACCGAGCGGCTGCAAGAGGTTGATGATGGCTTCGATCTTCTTGGGATCGCCCGACACCTCGATCGTGTAGGTGGTGGGAGTGGAATCGATCACGTTGGCGCGAAAAATGTCCACGATCCGCAACGCCTCGGCCCGGTCTTCCTGGCGCGTGTGCACCTTGATCAAAGCCGTTTCGCGGGACACGAACTCGCTCTCGTTGAGATCGACCACCTTGATGACATCGATCAATTTGTTCAACTGCTTCACGATCTGTTCGATGATCCGGTCGTCCCCGCTGGTGACGATTGTCATCTGGGACATGGTCGGGTCCAGGGTCGGAGCCACCGACAGGCTTTCGATGTTGAACCCGCGCCCGCTGAAGAGTCCGGCCACGCGGGACAGCACCCCGAATTTGTTCTCAACCGTGACTGAAATGATGTGTTCCATCAGCGACTAGCCATAAGGACTCGGGGCCGAGGACTGAGCATTTTCTCTCAGCGCTCAGCACCCAGTCCTCAGCACTCCTCTTAGGCGGTGAGCACCGTATCCTTGTCTTCCGGCAGGGCCTTCCCGACCGCTTCCTGTTTTTTCTTGAGTTCGGGCGAGTCGCTCAGGATCATTTCGTGGTTGCATCCGCCCGCCGGGATCATCGGATAGCAATTCTCGAATGGATAGGTCGGCACGTCCAGGATCACCGGTCTGTCGATCTCGATTGTCTCCCGGATCGCCCCGTCCAACTCGGACACCTTCGACGCCCGAAGGCCCACGGCTCCATAGGCTTCGGCCAACTTCACGAAATCTGGCGAGGTGCCGAGATCGCTGCAGGCGTACCGCCCCTCGTAGAACAGATCCTGCCACTGCCGGACCATCCCGTGGAATCCGTTATTGATGACGATGATTTTCACCGGCAGCTTGTGGGCCACCGCCGTGGCCAATTCCTGCGTATTCATCTGGACGCTGCCGTCTCCGGCTACACAGAGCACCAGCCGGTCCCGGAAGGCCGCTTGCGCGCCCATCGCCGCCGGGAATCCGAAGCCCATCGTGCCCAGCCCACCGGAGGTCAGCCACCGATTGGGTTTGGCCAACTTGAAGTACTGAGCGGTCCACATCTGGTGTTGCCCGACGTCCGTCGACACGATCGGATCCCGATCCTTCGTCAATTCATAAAGCCGCTTGATCACATGCTGCGGCTTGATCTTGCCGTTCGGGTCCTGCTCATAGGTCAAGGGATGCGCCTGCTGCCATTCCTTGATCTGGTCCCACCAGGGCTTGCGCAGGTCCTTTTGCTCGCCGTTGACCGTCGCCCGCAGGATCTGGGTGAGTTCCTGCAGTACGCGCTTACAGTCGCCCACGATCGGAATATCGACGTGGATGTTCTTGCGAATCGAGGTCGGATCGATGTCGATATGAATGATCTTGGCAAAGGGACAGAACTCCGACACCTTGCCCGTGACCCGGTCGTCGAACCGGGCCCCCACGGCGATGACGAGATCGGAATAATGCATGGCCATGTTCGCCCAATAGGTGCCGTGCATGCCCAACATGCCCATTGAAAGAGGATGCTCCCCTGGAAACACGCCCAGCCCCATCAAGGTCATATCGACCGGAATCTGCGTCAGCTCGGCCAGTTCGAGCAACTCCTTCGACGCGCCCGAATAGGTTGCGCCGCCGCCGACATAGAGGATCGGCTTTTTCGCCTTCATGATGGCTTCGGCCGCCTGCTTGATCTGCCATTTGTTGCCGTCATAGGTCGGGTTATAGCCGCGGATCGACACGGACGACGGGTAGTTAAAGTCGGCCTTGTTCATGGACACGTCTTTCGGGATGTCCACCAGCACCGGGCCGGGCCGGCCGGTCGTGGCGATATAA
>DATIBM010000207.1:0-14058 GCA_035457545.1 Nitrospiraceae bacterium | reverse complement strand
GGCTGGCCTCAACCGGCCGGTTCAGCCCGACCTGCCTGGACTATCTGCGCGCGTTACGTTTCACGGGCGACGTCCAGGCCATGCCGGAAGGGACCGTCTTCTTTCCGCACGAACCGATCCTGCGCGTGATCGCGCCGCTGCCGCTCGCCCAGCTCGTCGAGACGCGCGTGATGAACCTTCTCAACTTTCAATGTTTGATCGCCTCGAAGGCGGCCCGATCCGTCCTGGCGGCAGGAGGGAAGCCGCTGATCGACTTCGGGCTGCGGCGGGCGCATGGAGCCGAGGCGGGGCTGTTTGCCGCGCGCGCCAGTTACCTCGCGGGCTTTGCCGGCAGCGCCACCGTGCTGGCCGGACGGCGGTACGGCATTCCGCTCTACGGCACGATGGCCCACTCGTTCGTCCAAGCGCACAAGGACGAAGTCGCGGCCTTCGAGCATTTCGCGCTGGCGCAACCGGACAATGTCGTGTTGTTGATCGACACCTACGATACGGAAGCGGCGGCTCACAAGGTGGTGCGGCTGGCTCAGGCGCTGAAGACCAAAGGGATCGCGGTGAAAGGCGTACGGCTCGACAGCGGCGACCTGGCCCAGCATGCACGCCATGTCAGGAAGATTCTCGATGAAGGCGGCCTGCGCGAGGCGCGGATCCTCGCAAGCGGCAACCTCGACGAGTATCGGCTGCGCGACCTGGTGGCGAGCGGCGCCCCGATCGACAGTTTCGCGGTGGGGACGGCCATGACGACGTCATCCGACGCCCCCTCGCTGGACTGCGCCTACAAGCTCCAGGAATATGCGGGACGGCCCTGCCGGAAGCGGTCCGAAGGGAAGGCGACCTGGCCGGGCCGCAAGCAGGTCTATCGGCATGGTGATGGGCCGGAGGGCCGGCCGGCCTACGATATCGTGACGACGCTGGACGATCGACCGGATGGCCGCCCGCTGTTGCAGGAGGTGATGAAGCAAGGCCGGCGCGTTATTCCGTCTCCGTCGCTCTCCGACATCCGAGCGCAGGCCCAACGGGAGCTAGCCTCCCTGCCCGCTCCGCTCCGGAGCCTCGACGAGGCCCCTCCCTTCGATGTCCGCATCTCCCCGGCCCTGCAGGACTTGGCAAGAGCTGTGGACGCGCAAGCCTGATCACTGACTGAAGGCGTTTTCATCTCCCGTTAGATCTTCACCACGGTCCTGCCCCGATGACTGCCCGCCAATATCTTCTCTGAGACGGCCGGCACGTCATCCAAGGGCACCGTCGCGGTGACGATGCGATCAAGGTGCCGCGGGCGTAGATCCGTCGCCAACCGCTGCCAGATGCGCTGCCGCAGGGGCATCGGGCAATTGGCCGAGGAGACGCCCAACAGACTCACCCCTCGCAGGATGAACGGCATCACGGTCGTGTGCAGCTCGCTTCCGCCCGCCATGCCGATGCCGGCAATGTTGCCCCAGAGCGAGACGGTCCTGGTGAGCCAGGCCAGCAGGTCGCCGCCGACGTTATCGATCGCCCCGCCCCATTGCGCTTTCTCGAGCGGCTGCCGCCCCACGCTCAACTCATCGCGGAAAAGGACCTGTCGCGCGCCAAGCTCCTTCAAGCCTTTCACGGCTTCCCGCTTGCCCGTGACAGCCACCACCTCGTAGCCTCGTCCCGCCAGCAGGTCGATGGCGAAATTCCCGACTCCGCCCGTCGCGCCCGTGACCACGATAGGACCTCGCTCCGGACTCTGCCCGTTCTCTTCCATCCGCTGGATCGCCAGGGCCGCGGTGAACCCCGCCGTTCCAAGCGCCATCACATCAGCGAGGCTCAAGCCTTCCGGGACCGGCACCACCCAGTCGGCGGGAACCCGCACGTATTCGGCATAGCCGCCGTCATGGTCCTGGCTCAAGTCATAGCCGGTGACCAGCACCTGATCGCCGATATGAAACCGGGAGTCGTCCGACGCCTCGACCGTTCCGGCAACATCGATGCCACCCACGAGCGGGAAGCGCCGGAGAATCTTGCCCTTGCCCGTGACGGCCAAGGCATCCTTAAAATTGACGCCGGAGTACCGGGCGCGGATCAGCACGTTACCGGGCGACAGGTCCTCCAGGCGCACGGTCTCCAGACGGGCGCGGCTCACGCCCTGATCCTGATGAATCCGCAAGGCTCGGAAAGATTCCATGGCTGTGGTCCTCACGCTCTCGCTGGAGCGTAGGACAATCCAAGAAAGGCTGCAAGGAGAGTCTTGGCAGGGGGAAGATTATCGCCCAGCCGCAGGCAATCAGGGCCTCCTCCCCTGGTCAGCGCAGGGTCAGGAAGCACCGCCCCCCTCAGATCGAAGGATCTCGAGGAACGCTCGCGGCCGCACGATCCGCACTCCCTCGTATTCCCGTACGGCCAGGAAGCACTGATCTCCTGTAACGACAAAGCCGGCGCATCCTCTCAGAGCAGCCGCAAAATATTTGTCGTCGTCAGGGTCATCACAGACTCCTAACAGATCCGATCCAGCCGGAACCAACTCTGCGAGGACGATCAGGTCTTCAAACCAGAGCACAGGCTCAACCTTCGGCTGGAGAGATCTTCGGATCTTCGGATAGGCGAAGGTCCTGAGAACTTCCGCCACAATGCTGGCCGACAGGATGAGTTGGAAGCTTTCCTCGCGGAGGTATTTTTCTACGATCTGCCCGGGAGGACCGGCTGGCTGAAGAAGGGCGCTAATGTATACGTTCGCATCAAGGACGGCGCGGAGCACCAGTTACGATCTCCGGCGTCGTGGCTTCCGGGCCTGCTTGCGAGCCCATGATTGTGCCTCTATGGCAAGGTCCATGGCTTCCTGCTCCTTCAATGTCGAGCCTCTCTGTCGGTCAAGGATTTCCAATCCGTGCTGTTTCGCAAAACGGCGCATCTGATCGAGACGTTCCACCGGCACCAAAGCCGCCAGTGGTTTGCCCTTTCGCTCGATGACGAATTCATCGTGCCGCAGGGCGACGCGATTCAACAGGTCGCCAATCCGCTGTCGGACATCGAGCGTGGACACCTTCTCCCGCATGGGAACACCTCTCGATCAACTATCATAGTTGCACCAGTTGGCATTAGCAATCTCCAGGTGTCATCCGACAGGAATGGTCGAAATATGAAATGGGATGGGGGATGGCAAAGGGGAGTCAATGTCATGAGCCGTTCGGAGGGGCAGCGTCAGCACAGGCTCCCGCCCCGCTGTTCGACCCCGTCATTACCTCCTCGCGATGGCGATTTCGTCACCTGTCACGCCATAGAGGTCAGAGACGGGGTGGTCAATCTCGAAGTCGGTTGAGCCAGTCACACGCCAGGCTCCTGATAGAGCGCCGACCAGATCCGGTTAATCCACAAGTCAGTCAGCGGTCCAAGTTCACCTCTATCGGCGGACTGCAAAGCATCCAGGTATTGCAGGCGACCCTCCGAGTCCGATGGAGCGGTCTCGACATGCAGAAGCGAGAGCTTGTACAAAAGGGCGGCAAGCACTCGGCCGATGCGGCCATTGAAATCTTTGAACGGATGAATCCATTGAAAACGCCAATCGGCCCAAAGCAAGGAATTCGCCCAGCAGTTCAGGCCTTCTTCGATCTAAATGGCATATGGACAGGCACTTCAAAGAACGGCAGAGGTTCGCGCGCACCCAGGCCCACATTCACGTCGCGAAAGCGCCAGGCCCAATGGGTAAGAGATGACCAGCCAGCGACCCGACCTCACGCATCTTCATAAGCCTTCAAAAAGTCCTCTCGTGCAATACCGGCCTGAGTACAAATCGTTCGTAGGGTCGAGCTTTTCAGATGCGGATGGTTCGGCATAGTCAGCGGAGTTCTGCTACCATCGGGATTCTCCCGGGCCATCGAGATGTGCTCCTGTTCTCGTAACAAACGAAACCCCAACAGGCCCAATGCCCTGACGACCTTGGCTTTAGGTGCATCAACGGGAAACTTTGGCACTAGATTGCCACTCCGGCTTCGGCGATAAAGGCTTCTAACACGGGCGATTCGCCTTCGAGGACATCCCTGCCGAAGGTTTCGATGTGGGAGCGGATGGCCGATTTCACGTCAGCCAAGGCTTCCTCGTAAGTGTTCCCCTCGCCCACCACAACTCCCTTGAGACCCAGAGGATAGGCCACATAGCCGTCAGGATGCTTTTCCACGATGATCTTGAATTGTCTCATGGTGATTACTCCCGTTTTTCTGTGTCGCGCTCTTTCAACAGTATCTTCGGGCAAGCCATGCTCCCCGGTTACCCCTCAAACGCCATGGACTCGCTTACCCACTTCAGAAGCATCTTCCGGTGTTCCGCTGCGACTATGTCGGGTGTGTCGTTTCTTACGCCACTCTCGCAGTCTGGCCTCGGCCCGAAACAGGTCGATCCTCCGATTCAACTCCCGATTCACAGCCCTAATTCTCCTCAACCTTCACTGAGGAAGCAACAGAGGTTCTTCACCGTTCCTCGATGGCGCCCTCTTAAGGCGATAGAGTCATACACTAAGCCAGCCAATCTCTTTGCATGACATGACACGGCAATGCATACCATGAATTTCAAGATAATACTACTCATAGTCTCTAGACCTATAGGCTGTATTCCGTTACCCCATGCACCATGGGTTCCATCCAGCAAAGTTTCGGCAAGCGCGTTCGCCAACTTCGACTCAGGAAGGGGTGGACCCAAGAAGTGCTGGCAGAGCGAACCGGTCGCCACTGGACCTATATCGGGGGAATTGAACGAGGAGAACGCAACGTAACTCTCGAAGTCATCGGAGATATTGCTCGCGCGCTTGAGGTTGATATTTGCGCTTTATTTCAAAAGGAGCGCGAGTAATGCGGTTCCACCCTCTGGAAGATGAGCTGAATGCTGACGCGGCCGATATTCTGTCAGCTATCCAGAAGGGATTTCGCGCGATCATCGATGTCAAGGGGAAGCTGGCGGAGTATTACCTTGAGCGAGACCTTGCCCGTCTCAAAATTCAAGGAATTATCTCTGATTACCATTGGTCCGACAAGGATGGCCAGCCCGATTTTTGGCTTGATTATCAAGGGCGCCGACTGAGAATGGAATGCAAAAATATCCGAAGCAAGGAACTTTTTCCTTCGCCTCCCCGTTACAAGGTTTAATTACAAAAGACTCGGAATTCCAAAGATGGGACAAACACTCGTGGCTATAGGCAGAGTGAGTTTGATATTCTAGCAGTCTGCCTTTTTAATCATACGAAACGATGGGAATACCTGTTTACTTGCACGAAGAATTTGGAGAGCCGTCCGACAGATAACGCCTTCCTGAAGATCATGCAGCCCGTACCATTTATTGCCACACCCCCTTGGCACCCAACCTTAGAAGCAGCTATACATGAGTGCTCGCAAAACCGAGGAGGCCAAGAAAAACGGCCATGAAGTTTCCATTTACTCCGCTGTACAGCACCAATTGGGGGCGTGCGTATTGCGGAGATTCCCTCGTACTTATGCGAAGACTGCCATCGGATAGTGTCGATCTGATTCTTACTTCCCCTCCTTATGCATTGCACTTCAAGAAAGAATACGGGAACAAGGCACAAGCAGAGTACGTACCCTGGTTTCTGGATTTTGCGAAGGAATTCCACCGTATTCTGAAGCCCGATGGCAGCCTTGTGATTGATTTGGGTGGTAGTTGGCAACCAGGGAAGCCGACGCGCTCTCTTTACCACTTCGAATTGCTTCTAGCTTTATGCAAAGACATTCACTTCCATCTTGCTCAAGAATTCTATTGGTACAACCCTGCTAAGCTTCCTTCGCCAGCAGAGTGGGTGACCGTAAGAAAAATTCGGGTAAAGGATTCTGTCAACTGCATTTGGTGGCTCTCAAAGACCCCTCATCCCAAGGCAAATAACCAGCGGGTTCTGAGCGAATACAGTCCCGATATGAAACGCTTGCTTGTGCGCGGTTATCGACCCAAGCAGCGCCCGTCTGGACACAATATCACCGCCAAGTTCAAGGATAACGGAGGTGCAATCCCTTCCAATCTGTTGACCTACGGCAATAATGACAGCAATGGGTATTACCTGGAAGCCTGTAAGAGGGCAGGAATAAAGCCCCACCCGGCCAGATTCCCGATCCAGGTGCCAGAGTTCTTTGTGCGATTCCTGACAGAACCTTCCGATTTGGTACTCGACCCTTTTGCCGGAAGCAACACAACCGGCGAAGCTTGTGAGCGTGAGCAGCGGAAGTGGATCGCAATTGAGTTGAATGAACACTATTTGAAAGGTGGAAGGTTCAGATTCGATAGGAGCAATCTTGAAAATCTTCTCCCATTCAAGGATGAACCTCCTGACAAGGTTGAAGAGTTACCTCTCGCTTCTCTCTTTGACTAATTTATTCCCGCATCACCCCTGTTCACAAAACACTTTCATCGCGGGCGATCAGTCTCTCCGTACACGCCGGGAGGTTGTTGAAGATTCGCAACATGAGGGAGGATTTCTTACGGATGAAGATCGGATGGAGGTTGGCACACCCCACCGTCGGTAGCAAAGCATCTGCGTTCGCGGCGGAACGATTGTGGGATACCAGTTCGTCTACTGTCTTCCCTTAGTACGCCGACTCTGCCGGCGCCCGATGGAACTCGGCGACCTTGGGTTCGACGGCCCGCGCGAAGTCGTCGTAGCGGAGCTTCACCGCCCGGGAATGGAATCCCGCCTGGACGACGATCTCCTCGTCCTCGGTGAGCGACCGATCCACATAGACCTCCAGTCCGTACAGGTTGCCGAACGGCGGCATGCTGCCCGTTTCGCAGTCGGGGAAGAGGCCTTTGAACTCGGCTTCGCTGGCCAATCGCACGTAGCGGGCTCCCAGCACCTCTTGCAGGCGGGCCAAGTCCACCTGCCACGTGGAGGGCAGCACCGTCATCAGCAACTTCCCATCGGCGCTCACGATCACCACCTTGGCGAGCATCTTTCCGGGCACGTGGAGCGTATGCGCCACTTCCGGGGCCGTATAGGCTTCGTGATGGTCGAGCACTTCATAATGAATGCGTTGCGCATCCAAGAAATCTTGGAGTCTTCTCAGCAGCAGAGGTGGCATGGCACGACTCCTTTCTCTTGCGTGAAACGCAAAACGTAAAATGTGAGACGGCGGGCTCGCATGCCCGCCTTCTCCGCACATCTCTCGTGTGACAAATGACGGTTGACCAATGACGTTTGACGTTTTCGCCAACTCACGGCCAATAGGTTGCCGTCGCTTTGACGTAGCCGAACAACACGTCTCGCCGCGCCACGATGCCGATGAGCTTCTTCCCTTGCACGACCGGCACGCGGATCAAATGCCGCTCCTGCAGCAGCGCGATCAGGTCCATCACGGGCATCTCCTCGTGAACCGTGATCACGTGGGGGGTCATCACCTCGCGCGCGGTCACGTCCCGCAGGTTCTTGCCTTCCTGGAGCGCGCGCAGCAAATCAAACTCCGTCACCAGCCCCAATAGGGTCCATTCGTCGTCCACAACCGGCACGCTGCCGAACCCGTGCTCGCTCAGGATGTCGGCGATCCGGACCCCGCTCGTCTGGGGTCCGACGGTGTACACGGCATCCTGCATCAAACTGTGGACCGTCAAGGTCTTCGGATCGCACGCCTTCACCATGTACTCCGTCGCTCTCATGGCTCACCTCCCGCGCCTTCGCGCTGTCAATCGGTCTGGGGCTCACGCGCATAATTCATGAGCACTTCTGCTGCAATCGTGGATTCGCGGCTCCGACAAGCTGGCATGCGCCTTAACGGCATGCCAGCAGGCGGGCTCGCCCCTTGCGCCCTCGACGTACTGTTTCAAGTACGCCTCGGCCTCTCGGGGCTCCACGCGGGGGTACCCGTTGCTCCTCACGATGCAACGGGTGCAACGCGACGAAGCGTCATGAATTATGCGCGCTAAGAACAGAAAAAGGGCAAGGGATAATCGAGATCGGAGCCGATTCATCGGGAACCGGACGGCGAACGGAAGGGGACACGAGCGAGCCTTTGCAGAGCGGACATCCATGACCGCCCCCGCTGAACGATCAACTCGGCAGGAGGCGCTCGCAGTTGGACGAAACCCACCTGCCGCGCTGTCACGACGTTATACGAAACGCAAGGAAAATGCCAGGTCTTGATGGGGCGGATTGTACGAGCCGCGCAGCTATCTGCCGAGAATCTATGTTGCCGCTCCGGCAGGCAGGCCATCGTCCTCATGTCACGTGGCGAAACGGGGCAGGCTCGCCCCCCGGACTGTGCCCAATTGCCACGGAGCGGCTATCCGAGCGTGCCGATGCCGGTCATCCCCGCGAGGCCAGATATCCCTGGAGCACATCGCGCCTGGCGACAATGCCGGTCAACAGACCGTCCCGATTCACGACGGGTACGCGGATGACGTGGTTGGTCTGGAGGACATAGAGGAGCGTGCGCACGTCGGTATGCTCCTCTACGCTCACCACGGTCTTGGTCATGATGTCGCCCGCGGAGAGATCTCCGAGCCGTTTGCCTTGGTCCAGCGCCGCCAACAGATCAAACTCCGTCACGATCCCGGCCAGCCTCCGCCGATCGTCGATGATCGGCACCCCGCCGAACCCCTCAATCATCATCGAGGCAATCACGTCGGCTTTGGTCTGCACATGCGCCGACTGCACCGCCCGCTCCATGAGATCCGCGGCCTTGAGCCGGTCGAATGCGGCAGGCCTGGCTCCGGATTGCTGTGTCCTCTCGTTGGCCATGGGTCCCGCCTCCTTCCTGTCTCGCCGCGCCGGCATGGGTCACTCCAACGTCTGCCAGGTCCCGTTCCAGACATAGACTTGCTTGTCCGGATCGCGCAACGGTCGCTGGGTCAGGATGAGCCGGCAACCGCTGCGCCGATAGAGGTAGTCGGATTTATGCGCCATCAACATCGCCAATGACAAGGAGGGTCGTTCGGCATCCACCGTCACCGGGACGAGGATCTGGCCGTCGGGACAGCGGCGTAACCCGGCTTCATCCAGCGAGGGACGGGGGGTAATGGTCGACAGGCGCAACACATCGACAAATGGACGATAGGCACCTTGCTCCAACTCATCCAATACGATCGACACCGCCTCACCCTCGCGCGGACGGTCGGGCTGATCGCTGATGTAACGCAAAGCGAATGCCATCGTCCGACCTTCCAGGCTCCGTTCCAAACCCTTTGCGGGCCTTCTGTCGGTCTTTTGTTAGGAATGGCGGCCTTCCCCGTTCGCCACGTTCCTGGCGACAATTGCCCCAACGATCCCCTTTCAACATGACGCAAAAGGCCGCAGGCGCGCTTCTGACAGAATCCCTTTTGATTTCATGATAGGGCCATCGGCTCCAATCGCGCCGTTCCCGTTACGCTTCCTTGACTCGGGCACGTGTGATGCAGGCTTCAGTCGGGAGGCCTGACCGGCGAGGCAGGGAACGGCATTCCCATTTCAACCGAGCGATCGTTCCGTTTCATGGATGTCGCCCTCCGTCAAGGGCCGATGAACCGAGCGCAAGAACGGGAGGGCATCATGAACATCCTGTGCGCCGTCGATGGGTCCGAGTATTCACGTTGGGGAGTGGAGGCCTTGCGGGTGCTGGCAGACCGGCCTCCGGAGCGGGTGCTGTTGTTCCACACCGTTGAGCCTCGCCTGCCGAGATCGTCCGGTTCCCCCAGCCCAGCGCGAGTGGCTCGGGTCATCCGTGCGCTGGATGAGCGAGGGACGACGCTGCTGCGTCAGATGGCCCAGGCTGCATCGGTGGCGCTGGGTCAGGGTGGCACCAGCGCCAAGACCAAGATCGAAACCGCCCTTGCTCATGGTCGTCCGGCTACCAGCATCGTGGCGCAAGCGAGACGGCGCCGGACCGATCTCGTGATTCTCGGTTCACGGGGATTAAGCGATATCCGGGGATTTCTTTTGGGCAGCGTCTCGCGTCACGTGCTCACACAGGCGCCCTGTCCCGTTCTGATCGTCAAACGCCCCCTCGCCTCGCTCGACCGGGTCGTGCTCGCCGTGGACGGCTCCAAACATTCGCAACGAGCTTGCGAGTTCGCCTGCCAGCGGTTGTTTCAGGAGGCGACCCATGTGTCGGTGCTCTCCGTCGCAGGCGACGGGTTGACGGAGATGGCGGCGCAGGTTCTGCCAGCCTCTCAACTTCAAGACCTCACTCGCCCTCAGCTCGACCGCGCTCAGAAACTGGTGAATCAGTACCGGGACCAGGTTTTGAAAACCGGGTGCAGCGTCACAACGGAAGTGCGCACCGGGCATACGAGCGAGCAGATTCTCCAGCATGCGGAGCAACTCAAAGCCGACCTCATCATCGTCGGTTCGCGTGGGCTGGAGGGCACGGAGCGACTCGAACTGGGCAGCGTGGCGGAAAGCGTGTTGAAGTACGCCCCCTGTTCGGTCTTGGTCGTGAAGCGCCGGCAGATCTAGCCGAATGTTTAGAGAAGTCCGCCTGGCAGGTGATCGCGGCGCCCCAAACTATCGTCATGCGTCAAGCGTCATTCGTCAGTCGTCCGGGGAAAGGAGATGCAAGACCGGGCTTCGGGCACCTTCCCGGTTGACGATTGTCGTCCCTCCCTGCTCCGACGTTACCGGCCCTGTCCCCGGACTGCAGACCATCTGCTTCAGAATCCCGACGGATTATGAGACGATAGGCGGAGACCGGCTGTGCATCCGAGAGACTCGTCAGAACATGATGCCAAGACCTGCGACCGAGAACTGCACACGTCGGCAATGATCCGGTTGCGAAAGGAGCGCGCCCATGACACGAGCCCAGACGATGGTGTGCGGATGCCTGTTGTGTCTGTTTGTCGGGAACGCCCTGATGGCTCTGCCGGTGTCGGCTATGACTCAGATTTTGCCCGACGCGACGGTGGAAGCGGACCGACAGACCGTCCTTGAACTCACCAGTGCCTTCGACCAAGCGCAGGAAGCCATTCGTTCACGCAATCTCGATGAATTGATGGGCATCTACAGTGAGCGATACAACCATCATGGATTCAAGAAGGAGGACCTCAGGAAGATCTGGGCCGAACTCTTAAGCGATTACGAATTCATCGCCAACATCCATACGTTTTCCGCCATTCGAACCTCTGGCGAGGGCAACAACATGACGGTGGAGATCACCTGCAGCGGCGCGCTCTGGGCCACGAGCAAGAACTCGAAGGAACGTATCCCGATCGACAGTTGGCATCAGGAAGTGCATCACCTCGCCAAGGAAGATGGGGAGTGGCGAATCGTGGGCTCGTCCAAGGGCGCGTCCGCGAGACCGCGCCTCTTCGGCAGCGCGCCGCATCCGCTGTTTTAAGAGTGGTTGATGCTGAAGCCTCACGTGTACCGTGTCCGTTTCTCGACCTGAAGGAGACCCATCGATGTCACAACTGGCCCGGACCCTGGTCACGTCCATCGTCTCACTGTTGGCCTGGTTGACCCAGGCCGCGGCCTCCGGCGAGGCCGTCCACACCGCCGGCGCCCCTGCGGCACAACCGGTCGATGTGCAGCGGATCGAAATTACCATGCAGGAATATGCCTTCGTGCTCGGCAAGCCGGGCACGGTCCGTCTCGGGACGCCGACCGCGATCATCCTGCGCAACCAGGACATCGTCCGGCACGGCTTCACGGCGCCGGTGTTCGCGCAGTTGTCGCTCAGCGTGGAAGGCGAGGGAGTCTCGGCTTACGGCACGGGCATCGAAGGGGTCTACGTCGATCCGGGCAAGACGCTCGTGATCTATTTCACGCCGGAACGCGGCGGCAGCTATTCCTTCCGGTGCGATCTGCACCAACAGATGAAGGGCGAGCTGTATACGCTGGACCTGCCGTCGGCGTAGCGTGCCCTTTCCGTCAAGCGTCATGCGTCATTCGTAGGCGGAGGAAGGTTTCGTCCTTTTGAGCGTTGTTCGGTAAGCCGCAAGGAGGCGCGTCCGGCTCACCCCACAGGCCATCACGGCAGGCACTCGTGGGGCGGTTTCAGAAGGAGTAGACTGAAGCTGTAAATCGAGGTGATCGCGATGGCGGACAGAAAATACGGCCAGCGAGGGTATCGCGAATCCGAAAAGGCAGGAGGAGGAAAGCCCGAGGGGCCGTCCGCGTCACGCACGCCCGCTCCGCTTCAGAGCCGAACCGTCGTCCGCTGCGCAGACTGCGGAACGCAACTCCCGCCGCTGACCGATGCGCGCAGCCAATGTCCCAAATGTAAAGCCGAGCTGCATGCCTGCCAGCAGTGCACCCATTTCGCTCCTGGCCAGCGGTTCGAATGCACCCAGCCCATCCCGGAGCGTATCGCCGACAAGCGCGCCCGCAACGAGTGCGCCTTCTTTTCATTGCGCACAACCGTTGAGCGCGAAACCTCAGCGGGCCCAGGGCGCGCTGACGAGGCTCGCCGGGCGCTCGACAATCTGTTCAAGAAGTAGGGAGCCACGCCGTCAGGGCCCCTAGTCAAGAAGGATCTTGCCTT
The DNA here is from genome assembly GCA_035457545.1 of Nitrospiraceae bacterium. Classification (GTDB taxonomy): domain Bacteria; phylum Nitrospirota; class Nitrospiria; order Nitrospirales; family Nitrospiraceae; genus Nitrospira_G. Next base: position 1,663 of record DATIBM010000207.1, on the reverse strand, counting down.
TCACAGAGTTACTCGAACAGGTCGGCGAGCGGGAGACGGAACTCCGGAAGGAGGGGCGTGGTGAGCGTGTCGTGCGCTTCGGTCGAAAGCTCAGCCGTCCGAATATACCGGTGGTCGCCGAGCCGAAACACTTTCACTGTCTCAAGCTCAGGATCCACAATCCAGTATTCGCTCACGCCGAAGCGCTCATAGAGCTTGCGCTTAGTCACTTCGTCCTTCTTGCGGGTGGCATCGGAGAGGATTTCCACGACGAGATCCGGCGCTCCCTTGATGTTGTCTTCGGTCACTATGCCCTTCCTGGCCGAAGTGACGAACAAGACATCCGGCTGGACCACGTCTTCATCGGACAAGATGACGTCGCAAGGGGCATCGAACAGTTCCCCAAGTGCGTGCTGGCGAATAAACGCGCCCATGGCGATCACGAGATTGCGCGAAATGCGCTGATGCTTGGTACTCGGCGCAGGAGTCATGGAGTGATCTCCCCGGATCAGCTCGTGGCGCTTCCCGTCATCGGGGAAGAGGAGATAATCCTCGTACGTCAGCTTCGTTGAGCGGGGTTGCGTGGACACGGGACCTCCGCGTGGCTCGTTTGTGACTTGATCGTAGCAGGGGGGGTACAAGAGCTCAAGGAGAGCGGTCCGCTACTTCACCGATCTCTCGTGCGGGCCAATAGGCGCTAGCTGACGGGGCGGGGCTCATTGAAAGACACCCTCTTGTCTTTTTCCGACAATCCATCCGATTGTTCGTGTTTGGGAATCAGGAACTCCTCGAGAGAGGAGCGGACCAATGGAGGTCGTATGGCAGGAACTGCCGTCTGATTGAGTCAAATACGGGGCAGAGTCCGATTTCAGGTGAGCGGTCGGCTCGCTTTCGGTCCCTCCGGGTTCCCCCCTTCAGCCACCTTCCTACAACGTGGCCGATTTCGTCTTGAAACGCCTCATTCCCTGCGACCACGCCCCGGAAAGTCAATAGTCATGCCTGCCCCCAAGATATGACCCCTTCAAACGATTCGTCGGCGCCTGAAGGATGACCACAGCGATGGCGAATTGCGGAAGACTCTGTTGGAACGAGAGATTGCGATCAACCGTCACGAACACATCAAACTGATCTTCAGCCAGCCTCAGCAGATTGCCGTTCTTGATACCGGCCCAACCAGCTTGTGGCACAGTGACCACGTCATGGCCTTCAATCTCCTTGGCCAAACGACGGTCGATGCACTCGTCCAGGAGAACCTTCACGAGGCGATGGCCACCATTCGGGCCTTGGCCTCTTCGAGGAAGGCGATGACCTGCTCACGAGTGACAGTCGGAAATCCTTCAAGGAAGTCGTCGATCGTCTGCCCCCCCCTCCAAATACTCGATGAGGGTTTGGACAGGCACGCGGGTCCCGCGAAACACAGGTGTGCCGCCCATGATATCGGGGCTCGAGGTGATGAGAGGATGTGCTGGCTGGGCCATAGAATTCCCTTAGCCGGTGAAATTCTAAGTAAGAAGGGGGTGAGAAAGCAACGTGGGGCCGTACAGGGGCGAGGCGATCCAACAATGACTCCGGGCCCTTCCCCCCCTTACCTCAGTTTGAACCATTTGCAATGGCACGATCCAGAATTTCAGCAGCAGAACGGAGCACGCCGACCGTAGCATCGATATCCAGCAAGCCATCATTA
>DATIBM010000206.1:0-3409 GCA_035457545.1 Nitrospiraceae bacterium | reverse complement strand
CGCCCTTGCCGCCGCTTCAACTTGGCCGGTCGGCCGCAGCGGAGGGCTTGCATCTCGGCATCCCGATGCTCGTGTCGTACGAGGAACTGAACCGGCGGCTGGTTCCCCAAGTCGTGGGAGAAGAAATCCGGCCGCCTGTCGGCGCCCCAATCAAGGTGACCGGCCTGCAGGTGTACGGGAGCGGAGATCGCTTGATTGCGGCCGTGACCGTGGCCGGCGGCGTCAACGGCACGCTCTATCTTGCCGGCCAGCCGTCGCTTGATCCGGGCACACAGATCCTGGAGTTTCGGGGATTCAATTTCACGATGGAGACGAAAAATGTGCTGGCGAAGGCCACCGATCGCATGATGCACGACGCCATCTTGGAGAAGGTGCTCCCGGACACGAAGATCGATCTGCGCGATCGCTTCGAGGAGCTCCGCAACCGCATCGAGCGGCAATTCACCCGGGAACTCGTCCCGGGCACTTGGCTGGAAGGCTCGGTGACGCAACTGGTCCCCCGTGGCATCTACCCCACAGAACAGGGCCTCGAGATTCACCTCGTGGTTGACGGGAACCTGAAGCTCACGGTGCTGAAATGATCGGGGACGGCGGCGCGAGCGGCGCCGGTTGACAGGGGAGGGGAGCGAACGATCCGCGGCGGCGCTGGGCCGCCACGGAACCGTGTCCACCTGCTTATGGGCTCAGATAGCCGGTCAGATCGTCCTGGACCGACCGGACTTCTTCCACGTTCTTCGCCAATTCGACGGCCTTCTCCGCTTCACGTTGCGCTTCGACGTTGCCCGTGAGAAGGACGCGCCCTTCAAGCGTGTTGACGGTGATCTTGCGCTGGCTCAGGACCGCATCGGCGGCGATGGCTTGCTTCACCTTCTCCGTGGCGTCCTTATCGCCGGCGGTGCCGAAGGCCAGAGGAGGGAGGTATCCCAGCAAGTCATTCTGAACGGATAGTGTCTCATCCACATTCTTGGCCAATTCGACGGCTCGGTCGGCTTCCCGCTGCGTCGGGACGTTGCCCAACAACTGCACGCGTCCCTTGTAGGTTGACACCTTGATGTCCCGTTGGCCGACCATGGGATCCGACGCCAGCACGGCTTTCACCTGATCGGTAATTTCCTTGTCGCGGGCCGTGCTGTCCGTCACGTGGGGCAGGTAGCCGACGAAGTTGTTTTGCACGGAGCGCACCTCTTCCACACTGTTCGCCAGACCGACCGCCCTATCGGCCTCTCGCTCATGCGGAACCTCGCCCTGCAGCAATACCCGCCCTTTGTAGGCCGAGACCGCGATGTTGCGCTGGCTCAGCACGGGATCAGCCGCGATCGCGCTCTTAACTTTCTCGGTGATCTCTTTGTCCGTCGCGGCGACGGCGACGGAACCCGCCCCAAACACGCAGACCAGTCCGACCGCGAGGATCAGGCTGGTGCCATGCCCATGCACACCTGTTCGCATTGCCTTCTGCATGGTTTCGTCCCTCCTTGTGAGATGGTGGTCAGCCGACGCTGGTTCCCTGCCATGCCATCGAAGAAGACGAAAGAAGGGGACGGATCAGGACGGACCATTGAACGATCCTTGAGGAGAGATGCAGGAATGCTAGCACGTCCCCCGGGGTAAAACCAAGAGACGCCCGGTCCGTCCGGCTGCTCGGCTGATCGGGATCAGCGGCAGGACGATCGGATGGTAGGGGACCATGACCATCCCCCGTGAAAGGGAGCACGCCGGACTGGGGAGGAGGGGGAGCGAATGATTCCGCGGCGACCGGTGGTCGCCGCGGCATGAGATCGATGGACTTACTGATTAATGAGATAGCCCGTCAGGTCGTTTTGCACCGACCGGACTTCATCCACGTTCTTGGCCAATTCGGCCGCCTGCTCCGCTTCGCGCTGAGCCTGCACCCGGCCCGTCAAGTAGACCCGGCCCTGGATCGTGTCGACCTTGATCTGCCGCTGACTCAGGACCGCATCGGCGGCGATGGCTTGCTTCACCTTCTCCGTCGCGTCCTTATCCCCGGCGGTGGTGAAGACGACCGGCGGCAGGTAGCCGACCAGGTCGTTTTGCACGGCTCGCGTATCCTCAACGTTCTTGGCCAAATCCACTGCCCGGTCGGCCTCGCGCTGATTCTCCACCTTCCCTTTGAGCTGCACCCGACCGTTGTAGGCGGATACCGTGATGCCTCGCTGACTCAGGGTCTGATCCGACGCCAGCGCCTGCTTGACCTTGTCGACAATCTCCTTGTCCTTTTCCGTGCTGCGTGGGGCCTGCATCAGGTAGCCAACCAGGTTATTCTGAACGGAGCGCACGTCTTCGATACTGTTCGCAAGCCCGATTGCCTTGTCGGCCTCCCGCTCATAGGGAACCTGCCCTTTCAGCAGAACGCGTCCTTTATACGTCGAGACGTTGATCCCCCGCTGACTGAGCACCGGATCGGCTGCGATCGCGCTCTTGACCTTGTCGGTGATCTCCTGATCCGTCGCGGCCAAGGCTGCCGTGGCGCTCAACGCCAGCAGCAGTCCTCCTGCAAGCGACCAGCCGCCCCGACGCCCTCTCCCTGTCTCAGTCGTGACGTTCTGCATCATCTCGTCCCTCCTTGTGAATGGTGGTCAACACACCGCCGTTGCCTGCCGTACCAACCAAGAAGACGAACCAGGAAGACTCGCCGGTCTCTCCCTGATGCGAAGAGCCGGATGCTAGCATGCCATGGAGGCAAAGCCAAGGGACGCGACCACGCAAGACACATGACCGCGACCCTGCGGCACGTTGACGATCAGGGACGGTTTGCGACGCGGCGAGCAGACCCTGCTGCAGACATCAGCCTATCCCTTTCATCGACCGGCGCCCGCGGAATCGCCGACCCTGTCGTCGCCCTGTTCCTCGCCTTGCAGTCGCCCGAATTCATCTGCTATTCTTCATGCTTCTTTCACCAAACACGGTCGTCCCTATCCTGACAATTCGATTCCAAGGAGTGGCATATGGCCGGCATCCAGCGGGCGCTGATCAGCGTGTCTGACAAGACAGGCATTGTCAAACTGGCCAAGGGGCTGGAAGCCCTCGGCGCGGAGATTCTCTCGACCGGCGGCACGGCCAAAACGCTCCGCGACGCGAGCGTGACGGTGGTCGATGTCGCGGCCTACACCGGATCGCCGGAAATTCTGGACGGCCGCGTGAAGACGCTCCATCCCAAAATTCACGGCGGCCTCCTCGGCCGGCGCAGTCTGCCGGCGCATGTCGAGCAGATGCAACAGCACCAGATCGGCCCGATCGACGTGGTCGTGGTGAACCTCTATCCGTTCGAGGCCACGATCGCCAAACCCGACTGCCCGTTCGAGGAGGCGATCGAACAGATCGACATCGGCGGGCCCTCGATGCTGCGGTCGGCAGCCAAGAACCATGAGGACGTGCTGGTCGTCGTCGATCC
>DATIBM010000205.1:0-18062 GCA_035457545.1 Nitrospiraceae bacterium | reverse complement strand
CTATCGGCGACTTCCCCGTAGGCCTCCCGTGTGGCCTCAGCGCACAGCCTAGGGTATCGCCCTAGGTCCCCGCTGAATGCCCTCACGACGGCCTCACGGAGTTCCCGCCGCTTCTTCGATTCCCAGGCGGCATTCCGGCCCCCTAGCTCGTCAAAGAACATCCGCTTGCCCTGCTTGACCCTCTTCCATGGCCAACACTCCCACTTCACATCAGGGAACCGTTCCCGGAGTTCCTTCAGTCCCGCTCGCATGGTGAACACTAGACGTTCACTGACCAGGGCGGCCTTGCTGATCTCCTTGGCCGATAACTTTTCCAGGAGAACTTCCCGCCAAGCCATCTCAGCCCGATCCTCAGCGGACAGGTTGAACTTATACTTGCTGTTCTCGCCCCAGGCTTCCCGCAAGACTTCATCCAGCGAGCCTTCAAGGACCTTCACAGGTACCGTAGTCCGCCTTGAGTTCTCCGCTGAGGCAGCATCTTGATAGACGGCCAAGCGATGATGCCCATCCACCACCCACCAGATTCCGCCGCGCTTCCAGACCTTCACAGGATCAAGGCTCCCTTGCTTCTCGAGTGCGTCCTTCAGGGCCTCCAGACATTCCGCCGTGCCCGCTGTTCCCATACCCTCAACCCTCGGTTGGAACACGGACGGCATAGTCCGAAGGGAAGCAATAGGCAACCGCCGCAGGCTTCGCTCCTCTTCGGTCAGTCCGTCCGGCTTCATCTGCTCCAACTTCTGCCGGTCCTCAAACCACGTGCTCAGTTCCAACGCCATTACGCTTCTTCCTTTCTCCCTCTGTACCCCTGTTTCCCACAAGTCGGACAGCACAGAGGGCCAGCAAAGAAGCCCCTCCATTCCGCCTCAGTGATTAACCCGGCCGTCAGCGCCTCAGTCTTGAGGACCGAGATTTGAGCCGGTGACTTCCCTAGGGCCTTCGCCAACGCGCTTTGTGTTCGCCACTTCCCCTCAGGCCCGCCCGCCCTCGCTCGCTCTAGCGCTTCTTCAAACTTCATCGGTCCTGTTCCTTCTTTCTTGTAGGTCTCGCGTCATCCCGCTCAGGCAGGTTCGCCCTATGAAACCCATGGGACACCCTGGCAGACTCCTGAGAGGCCCCTGAGAGTGCCCACCGCCCACACGAACACCACGCACACAGCCCGGTCCGCGAAACTTGAAACAGATGCGAACGTCCCATCCTAAATCCTTGAAATCGTTATAGGTGAGTTTTTGAGATTGCCCCAGGAATGGCCCTAGGGCGGAATGAATAGACGAGTAAGGGTACGGGCTGGAAGACGCGCGTCTTACGCTCGCCGTCTCACGGCCACCCCTCTGATCTCCAGGACCTCGTTCAGCACGGTCCCCTCCGAAGTCAGCCGGTCAACCAGTTCGGAATACACCTGAACCGCCCGCCTGGTCAGGAGCGACAGAGAGGGCTCATTCTCCGGCTTCCCAAGAGAGAGCACCACTTGGAGCTTACGCAGCTTCCCCATCTCCTCTTGGGAGAGATACAAGTTCAACGCCTTCCCGACAAAGTCGATCCGCCTCTTCTGGATCAATCCCCGCCCATGTGCCCCACCCCGCACTTCCTGAGTGTCTTCCATGTTGCCCCCCATAAATCTGTTTGAAATTAAAAAGGAACGCCCCATGAGAGACAAAAATTGTCACATCAAGGGGCACACCCCTGGTCTAGGAGTGGTGGTTTCACCAACAACCCGGTCTAGGAGTGTGCTGTTCTAAGCTACCAGCCTACAGACCGTTCCAACGCCACATCCCACAGCCCTCGCGATCCGACCCAAGCCCATCCCTTCAGCCCTCAAGGCTTTCACCTTGGCGGCCACTTCAGCGCCAACCTGTGGTCTCCCCAAGACGGTCCCTTGGGCCTTCGCTCTGGCCATCCCGGCCCTGACCCTTTCGCAAATAATCGCTCGTTCAAACTCCGAGAAGACCCCCAGAACCTGGAACAGCGCTCGCCCCGCAGGCGTTCCCGTATCGAGGCCCTGCCTCACCAGCACCAGATCCACACCCTTCGATTGAAGCTCCTCCAGGAAACCTACGAGGTCTTGCAGCGAACGCCCCAACCGATCCACAGACCAAGCGGCCACAAGGTCAAACTCCTTCCGGGCCACTCCCTTCAACAGCCCATCAAACCCCGGCCTCTTGTCCCGGCCCTTCGCCCCGCTGATGCCCTCATCCTTGAACACCTTCACAACCTCCCACCCGTTCCGCTCAGCCAGGGCCTCTAACTCCCGGACTTGATTCTCGACCGTCTGATCCCCTGTGCTGACCCTCGCGTAAAAAGCCACCTTCTTCATTGATCCGACCTCCTCATCAAGTTACCTACTGAAATATACGTCCAACGACGCAGAGTATACCAAGCGTTCGCGAACGCTCACATACCCCATTCGAGAAGGAGGTCCTTTCCGAATGCTGAGACTGGCTAGACCGTGGTACGAAAGATCAAGGGTTTACGGAAGGAGGATCGAAGGGCTTTTCTGAACGGCACTCGCCAGGGCGGGAAGCCCGCTGAGGGCGGGAAGCCCGCTATGCGTATCCACAGAAGGAACAAAGGACGAAGTGGAAGCGTTCCATGAGTGGACGAGAATCCCTGCCCTTGATCCCCCGCGAATCATTAGACCCACCCCCGCCATGGGGGAAAATCAAAAGACGCCGATACTGCATACCCGCTCGCAATTTTTGTCCGCTACATTCCGTCAACACTTTCCCTCTTGATTCCGCCAACACTTTTGCTTCACCATCCAGAACCACCCAGGGGCCAACCCGTTGAAACTCTGAGAGTCACCTAGGACCGACGCACGGGGACGCCGCAATACAGCCGTTCCCGTTGGGGACGCCATTCTCCTCTCTCCACAGACCCAGTCTCGACAATCGTCACGAGAGGTAGGTCTCGGTCAAGGTGCTTATCGGCGCTTCTCCTCTCCTGGCCTCCCGCAATCAGCCGTTGAGTTTGAAATAGGCCGACGGTACACTGCCTCGGATTATCCCGGTGGAATTCGGCGCTTGATCTCTTAATGGGGGGACTCATGAACCGACGAGGCGTGGGTGTAGCGGCGGGCGTGATGGCGGCGGGAATGATGATCTTCGTAAGCGCCTTGTCCTTCGGCGCCGAGCCGGTCAAGAGCAAGGATGGTCCGATGATGCAGATTCCGGAGGGGCCCTTTACGATGGGCAGCGACGACGGGCTCCCCAATGAGCGTCCCCAGCATCAGGTGACGCTGGATACCTTCTATATCGACCAGTACGAAGTGACGATTGCCCAGTATGCCGCTTTTCTGGAGGCGACCAAGCGCCGGGCTCCCCCGACCTGGGATGAAGAGGCTGTCGGGGCGGCGGGCGATCGGCCGGTAGTCGGCGTCAGTTGGACCGATGCAGACGCCTATTGCAAATGGGCCGGGAAGCGGCTTCCGACAGAGGCGGAATGGGAAAAAGCGGCGCGCGGCACCGACGGCCGGCGATACCCTTGGGGACATATGCAGCCGTTCGTCGATATTGCCAATTACAACCGTGGGCTCTGGGTCAGCGAAGCCATCACGTTGGCGGCGGTCACCAGCGGCGGCGAAGGCATGAGCGTGCGGCATGGTCTCAAAGAAGGTGGCAAGAGTCCCTATGGGGTGGCCCACATGTCCGGGAATGCGGCGGAGTGGGTGGCGGATTGGTATGACCGTGAATATTACGCCAAGAGTCCCGCCAAAAATCCTCCCGGACCGGCTGAGGGAGAAAAGCGAGTGATTCGGGGCGGGTCCTGGGCCGATCTGCCGGTGGCGTTGCGCGTCACCTCCCGGGTATCGGCGGAGCCGGATTTCAGGGATCGCACCATTGGGTTCCGCTGTGCGGCGACGACGGTTTCCCAATGAGCGGGAGCCGGCTGAGCCCCTCCTCGACGTAGGCTCTGGGCCATTCATCCATGAGGCTCGCACGCCATGCAGGGCTGAACGGTTGACCGGCTGCGATCGGGCGATCCGATTCAAGCCGAGGCCTTGAGGCAACGTCTGCGATGGGAGAGTCGAGGCGGGAGGGGTTGTGTCAGATTCACCACCGACATCGTCATCCGACCGGGACGCCACATCCGATAGCAAGAAAGCCGCAGCTCGGCGGCGCGAGCGCAGCATCACGGCCTGGCTCGTCGGCGCCGTCCTCCTGTTTGCCCTCTACACGATCAGCCGACCTCCGACGGTGTCGGAACCTCCGAAGGACGGAGCAGGCATCACCGGGCCGCAGTTGACGCCGGAGATGGTGCCGCTCGTCAGCGGCAAGGAGCCGCTGCAGGTCATGTTCATCAAGGCCGGTTGTCCGGTCTGTCACACCATCCCGGGGATTGAAGGGGCGCAGGGGCGCGAAGGTCCTGCGCTCAGGCTCGGAACGACGGGGCCGCAGCGGCTGGCCGATCCCAAATATAAGGGGAAGGCGCAAACGGTGCGCGAATATATCGTGGAATCGATTGTGAATCCCGGCGTGTATATTGTGCCGGGTTATCCGACCCATGCCATGCCGCGTTGGTACGGGCAAAAACTGAGCGCGGAAGCGCTCGATCAGATGGCCGCCTATCTGGAACAATTGACGGAACCGTCCGCCGCCATGCCCTGAGCGCCGGGCGCGGCGGCCCGGCGCTATTTCCGCCGGAGGTTCGGCTCGTTTCCGACAATCTGGAAGGTGGCCTTGCGGTCTCGGGTTTTGTCCTTGTTGTCTCCCTCCAACAGTTTCGAGAGCTGCTCATCTCCGCTCCGCACCCCCTCCAGCTTGATCTTGAGGCGGAGATTATTGGCGCTGTCGGCGTTGATGAGGGCCTGCTCGAGGCTGATCTTTCCTTCTTTGTAGAGGGTGAACAGGACGTAATCGAAAGTCTGGCACCCTTCTTCGACGCCCTGTTCCATTGCTTCCTTCAGCGTATCGATCTCGGCCTTCTTGATCAGGTCCTTGATGCGGGGGGTATCCAGCATGATCTCGATCGCGGGCGCCCGCCGGCCGTCCAGAGAGGGGACGAGCCGCTGGGACAGGATGGCGCGCAGGTTCAGGGACAGTTGCAGGTAGATCTGCTGGTGCCGCTCCACCGGGAAGAAGTTCATGATGCGTTCGATGGCCTGATTGGCGTTGTTGGAGTGCAGCGTGCCCAGGCAGAGGTGGCCGGTTTCCGCAAATGTGATGGCGGCTTCCATGGTTTCCGTGTCCCGGATTTCGCCGATGAGGATCACGTCAGGCGCCTGCCGCAGGGTGTTCTTGAGCGCGTTGTGGAAGGACAGGGTGTCGAAGCCGACTTCACGCTGGGTGATGAGGCATTTCTTGTGCGGGTGCACGAACTCGATCGGATCCTCAACCGAGATGATATGTCCGGGCGAGACCGAGTTGCGGTGGTCGATCATGGCCGCCAGGGTGGTCGATTTTCCGGACCCTGTGGCGCCGACCACGAGGATCAACCCGCGTTTGGTCATGGCGAGGTCCTTGATGATCGGCGGCAACCCGAGCTGCTCCACGCTCTGAATCTCCGCCTTGATGTGCCGAAACACGAGGCCGACGTTGCCCCGTTGGCGAAAAACGTTCACGCGGAACCGGCCGAGGTCTTTGTAATAGAGGGCGAGATTCATCTCCATTTTTTCTTCGAACTCGCTTCGCTGCGGCCCGCGCATCAAGGCGAGCGCCAGGGCTTCCAATTGCTCGTTGGTGAAGGGAGGGTCCGACGTCGGGTGCGTCATCCCATGGATGCGGTAGATGGGCGGCGCGTCCACGGTGAGGTACAGGTCCGATCCTTCGCGGTCGACCATGGTCTTGAGCAGCTCGCGAATTTCCATTGCGTTCTCCGTCTATGATAGGACCGTTTCCGGAATGGTGACGTCGATCGCCGATGCCGCTACACGGCGTTGGCAAACAGGTTCGGATTCATGCTGCGCGATTGGGCCTCGGCCTTGGTGATGACGCCCCGCGTGGCCAGATCGAGCAGGGCCATGTCCATGGTCTGCATCCCTTCTTTCTGGCTGGCCTGCATCAAACCGGGAATTTGGTGGAGCTTCTGCTCTCGAATGAGGTTGCGGATCGCAGTGGTGGCGACCAGAATCTCCACGGCGGCGGCGCGGCCGCCAGCCTTTTTCTTGACGAGCGTCTGCGTGAGCACGGCCTCCAGCGCTTCCGCGAGCTGGGTTCGCACCTGGGCCTGCTGATTGGGCGGGAAGGCGTCGATGATCCGATCCACCGTCTTGGGCGCGCTGGAAGTATGCAGGGTGGCGAAGACCAAGTGTCCTGTTTCCGCGGCGGTCAGCGCCAGTTGAATGGTTTCCAGATCCCGCATTTCACCGACCAGGACAATATCGGGATCTTCCCGCAGCGCGGATCGGAGCGCGTTGGCAAAGGACTTGGTATGCACGCCGAGTTCCCGCTGGTTGACCAGGCATTTCTTGGACTTATGCACGAACTCGATCGGGTCTTCGATCGTGATGACGTGTCCTTCATACAGATTGTTCAGATAGTCGATCATGCCGGCCAGGGTGGTGGACTTGCCTGATCCGGTCGGTCCGGTCACCAGAATGAGGCCCTTTTCACGATCGCACAGTTGGCGGACGATGGGGGGCATGCCTAGCTTCTCAAGCGGAAGGATTTCCGTCGGGATGGTCCGGAACACCGCCGCCAAGCCTCGGTTCTGCAGGAAGACGTTCACGCGGAAGCGGGAGATGTCTCCCAGCGCGAACGAGAAATCACATTCGAGATGCTCTTCGAAGCTCTTCCGTTGGGCGTCGCTCATGATGTCGTAGACCAACGAATGGACCTGCTCCTGCGTCATGGGAGGCATGTCCACTTTCTTTATGTCGCCGTGCAGCCGCAACATCGGCGGTTCGCCCGCGCTGAGATGACAGTCCGATGCGCCCTCCTTCACGCCGAAGCTGAGCAGTTGGGAAATGTCCATTGCGCGTCGTCCTCCTTGGAAAAATGCGGAATACAAGAAAAGATGATGATGCCGGTCCGGCCTGAAAAAGGCAGTAGAATTGCCGGTCGTCCCGGCTCGTCGCATCATGCCACAGTGAGGTCGGAAAGCAAGAAAATCGCGTCAAGATGCAGCAGCTTTCGGGCACGGATCGTCAGCGGATGTTCGGGCGTCGATGGAAAATGAGGAGAGACGCGGGGGAAGCTGAAAACGGTTACGTCAACGAACGCGAGGCGAGAATGTCTTGGAAGGCGTGCAGCACCTGATCCAAGTGTTCGGGGGTATGCTCGGCTGTGACCGTGAGCCTGATCCGGCTGCTTCCCTTCGGAACCGTCGGAGGCCGGATGGCGGGCGCGTAAATTCCTCGCTCCAAAAGAGCCTGGGCCACCCGCAGCGCGAACGCGTCATCTCCGATGATGATCGGAAGAATCGGACTGGCGGTGGCCGTCAGTCGGAGCCCCATCCTGGTCAGGCCCTGGAACAGGACCTCGCGATTGGCCCACAAACGCGCGCGGCGGTCCGGCTCTCTTTGGAGCAGCTCCAGAGCGGCGATCGTGGCCGCCGCCATGGCGGCGGGGGGGGAGGTCGTGAACAGAAAAGTCCGGGCTGTGTTCACGAGGAATCGCACGAAGGTTTCGGAGCCGACCACGTAAGCCCCGCTCGTTCCGAGCGCCTTCCCAAGGGTGCCCATATGAAAGGGCACGTCCGCTTCGACGCCGCAGGCCTCCAGCGACCCTCGTCCATGCGCGCCCATCACGCCGGTGCCATGGGCATCGTCCACGACCAGCAGGCCTTCATACTGGGTGGCAAGGCGTGTGAGGTTCGACAGGGGCGCCAGATCTCCATCCATGCTGAACAGACCGTCTGTGACGATGAGCGTCCGGCGAACAGCGGGCCGTCGTTTGAGGAGCCGTTCGAGGTGATCGATATCCGCATGATGAAAGATGCGGAGCCGCGCTCGGCTGAGGCGGCATCCGTCGATCAGGCTTGCGTGGCAGAGGCGGTCGGCCAGGATCAGGTCTTGGGGACCGGCCAGGCAGGGAAGGAGGCCCAGGTTGGCGAGATAGCCGGACCCGAAGCATAGGGCCGCCTCGGCGCCCTTCCATTTTGCCAGCGCCACTTCCAAGTCATGATGCGGTGGTTGGGTTCCGGAGATCAGGCGTGCGGCGCCCGCTCCGACTCCATAGTGCCGAATGGCCTGCGTGGCCGCCTCCTTGACGGCCGGATGGTTGGCTAGGCCGAGATAGTCGTTGGACGCCATGAGGATAAGACGGCGTCCTTGATATAGGATCTCCGGCGCGCAGGCGGACTCGATGACACGGCATTGTCTGAGCCAATGCTGTGCGCCAAGCCTGGACAATTCAGGCTCAAAGAGGGGATCGAATTCATTCACGGTGGCCGTACCAAAGCAGGAACGAGATGGCTGATCGGTAACGATAGGCGCATGGAGCCTCTACAACAGGGAGCCTATACAAATGGAAGCGGCGGAGAGTCAAGCAGATGATCTCGCGTCCCACCGGTTCGTTGACAACCTGTTGAGACCTTAGTATAAGCAACGGCTTATGGCCATGGAATCTTGGCGCGTTTGATCGGGCTCTGTCGGAGGTTGGTTCTCTATGTCGTATCGAATCAAGGTCCCACCCAAGTCGATTCCTCTAGATGAGGCCCATCTCGGGACGTGGGGGGATCGTCTGCTCCAGGGCCTGGAGGACAATCGGCGTGCGGTATTGGCCGGGGGGACCGTGATTATTGCGGCGGTCGGGATTGTCGGCGGGATCCTCTGGTACGACGGTCAGCGCACGGAGGCCGCGTCGCATTTATTGCAGCGGGCGACGAGCTTGTCGATGGCGCGTGTGCCGGACAAGCCGAAGGAAACTGAAGAGAATGTGAAGCAGGCTGTCGCGCTCTATCGGCAGCTTGTAGAAGCTTACCCGCGCACGCCGTTCGCCGCCATCGGGCTGTACAATCTCGGCAACCTGTTGACTCAACAGAACGACCTGCCGGGCGCCATAGAGGCGTATCAGAAGGCCCTCTTGGCCTATGCAGGCAACCCCATGATGGCGGGGCTGATCCACCAGAGGCTTGCCTATGCCTATCTCGTGAAGGGCGATCGGGAGCTGGCGGCAAAGTCCTTTTCGGCCATCGTCGATATTCCCGGCGCCTTGAACCGGGACCATGCCCTGTTTGAATTGGGAAAACTTGAGGAAGCTCAATCGAGGCCTGAAGGGGCGTTGGCCCACTACCAGGAACTGATGAAGACCTATCCGGATTCCCCGCTGGCCAGTGAAGCCGGCGTGAGACTGAAAGTGTTGGACGTGAAAAAATCCTCAGGCGCAGGTTCTCCTCCAGGCAGTGCTTCCCCTCCGCCTTCCAGTCAGCCGGCGAAGGATTCACCCAGCTCTTCTTCGAAATAAATCGTTGCCAGACAGGCAATGGAAGGGGTCAGCGGATCGCGAGCAGCTCACCCGCTCGGAGTTGCCGAGCGGAGATGCGGTTGCGATGCTTGAGCGCTTCAACGGAGAGCCCGAAGCGTTTGGCGATCGAGACGAGCGTATCTCCTCCGCGCACACGATACCATTTGCGGGTCGTGGAAGAGGGCGGTTTCGTCTTGACGGAGCGGAAGGATCGGGGTTCTGGAGTGGCTTTCCACGTCGGAACTCGGTCTAGGACCGACTCGACCTTGGATTTGGCGCCAAGCGGCACTTTGAGATGGTAGGCCGCTTCTCCCGGGGGCGTGGCGTACCGACGCAGCTCCGGGTTGAGGTTTTTGAGGATTTCGAACGGCACGCCGCTGACGGCGGCCAACGATTGCAAATGAATGGATCGGCGAACGATCACTTCATCAAAATCATGCGGTGCCACATCCGCCAATTGAAATCCAAACCGCTCCGGGTCCTTGGCAATAATCGTGGCAGCCATGAAGCGCGGCACATATTCCTTGGTTTCTCGTCGAATGAAACGGGTTTGTGAAATCTCGACAAAACTCTCCGATTGGCTCTTCTGAAGGGCGCGCATGACCTTCCCTTCGCCCGCATTGTATGCGGCCATGGCCAGGGGCCAGGTTCCGAAGAGATCGTACAGGTCGCGCAGATAGCGGGCGGCGGCCACGGTCGATTTAATGGGATCCCGGCGCTCATCCACGTAACTGTCGACTCGCAGTCCGTAGACCTGGGCCGTGCCTTTCATAAATTGCCAGGGGCCGGTTGCTCGCGCCCGCGAATAGGCATAGGGGTTGAATCCGCTCTCCACGAGGGACAGGTAGACCAGGTCGGTGGGCAACTCGAATTCCAAGAAAATGCGCTCGACCAGGGGCCGGTAATGACTCAGGCGGAGTAGCCACTTCTCAAATCGATCTCGGATCGCGGTGTTGAAGTAACGGATGTGGGATTCGACTTGAGAATCGATCACGATCGGCACATTGTAAGGGGCCGCCTTCTTAAGCGCGACTGCCGCGCTAGCTTGCTGCGAGTGGTGCCCTGAAGCCTGGTACCCAGCGGCTTGCGAAGATTCTGTCTCGTTGACAGAGGGATCGGATGCCGGTTGGGCGACAGGAGTGTCCTCCGCTGATTCTTCTGGAAGGACGGCTTCCGAAGGCTGATCCGGGCCAGATGGAGAAGAACGGTCACTGGGTGCCGAATCTGAAGCACTGGATCCCTGAGGACCCGCGGGAAGCGGAAGCGTTTCCGCATGAATGCTCTGCCGGATGGTCGGAACAACTTCGAATCCCGATTGGTCCGCTCGAGCCGGCGCCCAATTATACAACGCCAGCAAAGGAAGGAGGAGGAGAACAGACCGATGAGCATGCTCGTTCATCATGATGGAGCTAAAGGTATCCGTGTCGCTCCCTGATGTCAAGAAAATGCGACATTCACCAATAGGTTAGCGCAGTCGAGTCATCCGAAGACGTGTCGCCGCGGGGCGCAATCACTGCGAAACTCCCTGTAGGTTCTCACTCGCAAACATGACTCAACTCATTGAAAACACGTCCTTACCTTGACTCGCGTCTGGTGGTGTGGTAGCGTGCGCCCTCCGCAATCCGCAAGCCAGTATCATCAATCTTGACGGTAGAGTTCCCCCGGAGGCTAAACCCATGTTAAAGCGTTACCTGCTCGCTCCCGGACCGACCCCGGTGCCCCCTGAAGTGTTGCTCGCCATGGCTCGTCCGATGATCCACCATCGGGCGCCGGAATTTGATCCCATCTTTGCAGAGGTTCGGGAGAACCTGAAGTGGCTGTTCCAGACCAGGAACGATGTCCTTCAGCTTGCCTGTTCGGGAACGGGTGGGATGGAGGGAGCCGTCTCGAATTTCCTATCGCCCGGCGACAAGGCGATTTGCATCAACGGGGGAAAATTCGGCGAGCGCTGGACCAAGATCTGTAAGACCTTCGGTGTGCAGGTTCATGAGATCAAAGTCGAGTGGGGGCGCGCTGTCGATCCTCAAATGGTCGCCGAAGCGCTCAAAAAGGATCCGTCCATCAAAGCGGTGTACGTCCAGGCGAGTGAAACCTCGACCGGAGTGGCGCACAACTGCAAGGCCCTCGCGGACATCGTACGCCCGCTCGACGAAACCATTCTGGTGGTAGACGCCATCACCGCCCTGGGCGTGTTTGATTTGAAGACGGATGAATGGGGCCTCGATGTGGTCGTGACCGGTTCCCAGAAGGCCTTGATGCTTCCGCCCGGCATGGCGTTTGTGAGCGTCAGCGACAAGGCCTGGCGGCTTGCGGATAAGGCGAAGAACGCTGCGTTCTATTTCAATTTCAAGCGTGAGCGGGAGAATCAACAGAAAAACCAAACTGCCTATACGCCGGCGGTCTCCATGATTCTCGGCTTGCAAGAAGTGCTGCGCATGCTGAAGGCCGAAGGGTTGGCCAACGTCTTTGCGCGGCATGCCACTTTGGCGCAGGCTATGCGAGAAGGCGTCAAGGCCGCCGGTCTGACGCTGTTCCCGAAAGAGTCCCCCAGCGACGCCTTGACGACCGTCGCGGCTCCCGAGGGGATCGATGGGCAACAGATCTACAAGAACCTCCGGGTTCAGTACGGGATTACCGCGGCCGGCGGACAAGACCATCTCAAGGGCAAGGTCTTCCGCATCTCCCATATGGGCTATGCCGACCGGTTCGATGTCATCACGGCTTTGGCGGCGACCGAAATGGTCATCAAGGGGCTTGGTTATCCGATCACATTGGGAAGCGGAGTCGGGCGCGCCCAAGAGTTGTTGATGCCGAAGGCCTAACTCACGTTCTCGACGACCACTTATTCACATGATGGCAGGACCCATGAAAATTCTTGTGAGCGATAGTTTGTCGAAACAGGGAGTTGAGCTTCTTGAGAAGGCCGGCTTCCAGGTTGTGGTCAAGACCAAGTTGCCGAAGGACGAACTGCTGAAGGAGATCCGGGATTGCGACGGACTCATTGTCCGGTCCGGCACGAAGGTGACCGCTGAGGTCATCGCGGCCGGCGAACGGCTCAAGGTCGTGGGCCGCGCCGGCTCGGGACTGGACAACGTTGACAGCCAGGCGGCTACCCGTCGAGGCATTGTCGTGATGAACACGCCCGGGGGCAACACGGTGACCACCGCTGAACACACCATGGCCATGATCTTTGCCATGACGCGGCGGATTCCCCAAGCCACCGCGTCAATGCGCGCCGGCAAGTGGGAAAAAGAAAAGTTCATGGGCATGGAGCTGTACAACAAGACCTTGGGGATCGTCGGAGTCGGACAGATCGGCGGCTATCTGGCGAAACTGGCCCAGGGCATTGCCATGACCGTCATCGCCTACGATCCATACCTTGCCGAGGAGCGGGCCAAGAAGATGGGGATCGAGATCGTCGATCTCGACGAGTTGTACCGTCGAGCCGACATCATTTCCGTGCACACGCCGCTGACGGCGGAAACCAAATCGCTGATCAATGCGCAGGCCATTGCGAAGATGAAACCCGGGGTGATGATCGTGAACTGCGCTCGAGGCGGAATCGTCAATGAGGCGGATCTTTACGAGGCTCTCAAGACGAAACGGGTCTCTGCGGCCGCGTTCGATGTCTTCGAAGAGGAGCCGGCCAAGCCGGATCACCCGTTGCTGATGCTGGATAATTTTATTTCCACCCCGCATATCGGCGCTTCGACAACCGAAGCGCAGGAGAACGTGGCCGTGGGGATTGCCGAGCAAATCGTCGATTACTTCAGCAAAGGCATCGCCCGGGGGGCCGTCAACATTCCTTCGGTGCCGCCGGAATTGTTGCCGCGGCTTCAGCCCTATCTGGCGCTGGCCGAGAAAGTCGGGTTGACCCAGGCGCAACTCTATGAGGGCGGTCTGGAACGGGTGACGGTGGAGTACAACGGCGAGGTGGCCGGCCTGTCTGTCGCACCGCTCACCATCGCCGTCCTCCGGGGGCTCTTGACGCCGATCCTGGGCAATGACGTGAATTACGTGAATGCGCCTGTCCTGGCCAAAGAGCGCGGCATCGAGGTCAAAGAGGTCAAGAGCAGCGATGCCGGGGATTTCACGAGCGTGATTCGGGTGCGGGTCGAATCGGGGAAAAAGGTCCATCATGTGGCCGGCACGTTGTTCCACAAGAAAGACCCCCGGATCATTGAGATCGATCGCTTTCAGGTCGAGATCTTTCCGGAGGGCCACATGCTGTTGATTCAAAATGTGGACCGGCCCGGCGTGATCGGCTCGGTGTCATCGGCGTTGGGCGATCACCAGATCAATATCGCGCGCATGCAGTGCTCGCGGGAAGAACGGGGGGGCAATGCGCTCTTGATCATCGGGCTTGATGCACCGATTGCTCCGGCCATCGTCGAGCGTATTCGAACCTCGCCAAATATTCTTTCCGTCAAAGTCGTCGATCTGTCCCCAGGGCTCTAACACGGGTTCCGTCCGACCGATGCCAGTTCGTCGTTCCAGGTCCAGACCGGTCGTCGGCGTGTTCAGTCCGACCACCGGTCGATCGCTCCTCCCCGTCGGCATCACTACGATCTTGCCGGAGACCGCGCGGAGAGTTCGCCAGTTGGAAGACGCCTTGCTGGCGACGCTCGGTCGATGGGGCTATCACGAGATCATTCTCCCCACGTTCGAATACCTCGATGTGTTGTCACCCGGACTGCAGGCGCGGGCAATCGAAAAGGGGTATCAACTGACGGATCGTACGACCGGTCGGACGCTGGTGCTGCGGCCGGACGCGACGGCCCAGATTGCTCGGACCGTGGCGATGGGGATGTTGGGCGAGCGGCTTCCGCTGCGGCTGGCCTATCGCACCACCGTTTTTCGCTACGAGCCCGAGCACTTGGGGCGTGACCGAGAACTGCTCCAGGTCGGGGCGGAACTCATCGGACTTCCGGATATGGAGGCCGATACGGAGATCATCGCGTTGATGATCGAGTGCTTGCGCCGCATCGGGGTCAAGTCGTTCAAGATCTCGCTGGGGCACGCCGGGTTTTTGCAGGGACTGTTGCGCTGGACGGGCATGGGGCCGGCGGCTCGAAAAGAAGCCGAACATGCGGCGGCGCGAAAGGACATTCCGAAGCTTGAAGAACTGCTGGCTAAGGAGCGAATCCCATCTCGGCGCGCCAGAGCTGTCCTCGAAGCCCCGGGACTCTATGGCCGGGAGGAGGTGTTGGAGCGGGGACGGGTCTTGGCCGGCCGTGATCGATTGGTCTGCGCCGCTCTCGACCGTCTCGGCGCGGTCTATCGAGCGCTTGAAGAGAGCGGGTTCCGTGAGCACCTCCTTCTGGACCTCGGGGAGTTGCGGGGCTTGGACTATTACGACGGCATCATTTTCGATGTGTTTGCCGAGGGGGTGGGGTATGAACTCGGCGGCGGAGGGCGCTACGACCATCTCTTGGGGCGTTTCGGACGGATGGCCCCTTCTACGGGGTTTGCCTTCGATGTCGATCGGCTTTTTCAAGTTTCCGAACGGATTGAAATCAGTACGACGGCATCCGAAGCCGAGGTGCTCGTGGTCGCTCCAAAATCTAGGGCCTCCGCGATGCGGCGCTTGGCCCAGCTTCTGCGGATGCGTGGAGTCTGCGCCATCCTCGGCAGGCCGCTGGCGGCCGGCTCACGCGCGATCGGTCAGGCGATCGACGAAGCCAGGCGTCTTGGGGCTACCAGTCTGATCTTCTTGGGCGTGCCTCCGGCCACCGCCGAGCAAGCGGTATTGATCGAGCCGGCCTCATTGCCGCCGGGCGCCGCCCGTATGCCCAGATCGGTGCTCACGATCGCCGGGGCACGCGTACTCTCTGTTGATATCTTGGCGGATGTCCTGACCAAAGCCCTTGGGAAATCATGACCGGGATGAGGACAAGGCGATGAGTGCGACCGATATTCTCAACCCGAAGGTGCCCCCTCAGAATATCGAAGCCGAACAATGCATCCTCGGCGCCATCCTGTTGGATAAGGATGCGTTGAATAAAGCCGTCGAAATGCTCACGGAGGAAGACTTTTACCGGTCGGCCCATCGGAAGATCTTTGCCGCGATGATGGATCTTTCGGAGGCCAATGAAGAAATTGATTCCATCACGCTCGCTGAGCGGTTGAAAGCACGGGGCGACCTGGAGGCAGTCGGCGGCGTCGCCTATCTGGCTGAACTGGTTCACATCGTGCCCAGCGCGGCAAATGTTCGGTATCACTGCAAGATCGTTCATGAAAAGGCCTTGGTGCGCGGGTTGATTACGGTCTCGACCGACATCATTACGCGCGGATACGAAGGGGACACGCCCGTCGGTGATCTGCTGGATTCTGCGGAGCAGGCGGTCTTCCGCTTGGCGGAAGGCAAGCTGGGGCGGTCCTTTACGCCGTTAAAGGACGTGATCAAAGAAAGCCTGGACCTTGTCGATCGATTGTCGAAGCGAAAAGAACACGTGACCGGCGTGCCGACCGGCTATCTCGACCTGGACAATATGCTGGCAGGTCTTCAACCATCCGATCTTGTTGTCGTTGCTGGACGGCCCAGCATGGGAAAAACCAGCCTTGCGCTTGGCATGGCGCAATACGCGGCGATCTCAAGCCATCACACCGTCGGAATCTTCAGCCTGGAAATGTCGAAGCCGCAACTGGTCTTGCGCATGCTCAGCTCGGAGGCTCGCGTCGACTCTCACTCCCTGCGGATCGGTCGCTTGGCGAAGGAGGACTGGTGGCGATTGGCGGAGGCTGCGGGCCGCCTGGAACAGGCCCCCATTTATATCGACGACTCCGGCGCCATGACCGTGCAGCAAATGCGGGCCAAGGCGCGTCGTCTCAAGGCTGAGCGAGGGCTGGATCTGATCGTCGTGGACTATCTGCAATTGATCCAAGGCCGGAGTGACGCGGAGTCGCGCCAGCAGGAAA
Source organism: Nitrospiraceae bacterium (assembly GCA_035457545.1). Classification (GTDB taxonomy): domain Bacteria; phylum Nitrospirota; class Nitrospiria; order Nitrospirales; family Nitrospiraceae; genus Nitrospira_G. Next base: position 1,806 of record DATIBM010000205.1, on the reverse strand, counting down.
TTTCCGATATCTCGCGCTCGTTGAAGGGGCTGGCCAAGGAACTGAATGTGCCCGTGATTGCGCTGTCGCAGTTGAGCCGAGCAGTTGAATCAAGAAAGCCCCCGATCCCGGTTCTGGCGGATTTGCGTGAAAGCGGTGCGATCGAACAGGATGCCGACGTCGTGATGTTCATTTATCGGGAAGAGATGTACGAGCCGGAATCGGAGGAGAAGGGTATCGCCCAGATTCTCATTCGGAAGCATCGAAACGGGCCAGTGGGGGAATGCAGGTTGTTCTTCCACGACCGGTACGCCAAGTTCGAGAATCTTGAGAATCGCGAAGGGCTTTGACCCTTGTTCCTCCCTCTCGTTATAATTCTCTTACCCGCTCATGGGTTCGTGATACAGTAAGAGCAATCTTCATGACACGCGACTTTCCCATACTCATCTGCTCCCGCGGCCTCCGCTCTCCCTGGAGAAAACAACGGCTGGATTTCCTGGCGCTCTCGATATTGCTTGCGTCGATAGCCATCACGGCTTGCGCTGCGACTTCTTCGTCGAACAAGGCATCCGACGAGCCGGCCGAGTCGGCATCGACAGCCACCCGCGCAACAGAGCCGATGGATCCGCGTGCCTCGTATCATTTCATGCGCGGGAACTTGGCGGAAATGCAACAAGATTACGAGACGGCTATTCGAGAATACCAAGCGGCCTTAACGGTCGATTCCGACTCGAATCTTCTTAAGACAAAAGTTGCAAGTTTGTATTTCTCGATGGGCGATGTAAACAATGCGTTGTTATACGCTGAACAGGTTCCTGCAGAAGAGGTGAGAGACGCGCAAATGTTGGCGCATCTGGCCGGCATCTATACCGGCGCTGGCAAGCCGGATAAGGCCCTCCGGCTGTACTCGCATGCGACCGTGGCTGATCCCGGAAAATCGGAACTGTATTTTGCGAAAGGGCTCCTGCTGATCAATTTGAAGCGTTATCCCGAGGCCGAAGAGGCCTTTCGGCAAGGACTCAAAATATCCCCCGATGCTCCAATGGGGCATTATTACCTGGGACGGCTAGCGCTGGAGGCCAGACGACCGGATCAGGCCGCGACGGAATTTGAGCGTGCCATCGATCTTAACCCCTCGTTCGAGCAGGCCTATCTTGCGTTGGGCGCCCTCCACGAATCCCGTCAAGAAACAGACAAAGCCATAGCGGTTTACCGGCGGTATCTGCGAGGCAATTACTCCCACAGTCGGGAAATGCGGCAGCAATTAGTCCGTGTCTTTCTTCAAGGGCGTGAGTATCAGCAGGCGCTTCACGAGTTGGAGGAACTGATCGCTCAAGATCCGAGCGACCTTGATGCCCAGCTCAGGATCAGCCTCGTCTACGGCGAAATGAAGGAGTACCCGAAGGCGATCGAAAAGCTCAAGAATATTTTGCGGGAGAGGCCCGGCGAACTACGCGTGCGCGATTATCTCGCCATGGTGTACGAGGAGAACAAGCAGGTTGATCAGGCGGCATTGGCCTATGAGGAGAACCTTCGCATTGATCCGACCTACTATGACAGCCATTTGCATTATGGGTTCCTGCTTTATCGGCAAAAACGTTGGGAGGACGCAGCCCCACATCTTGTCGAAGCGGTCCGGTTGAACCCGAAGCAGCCGGATGGGCATCTCCTGTTGGGGTTAACGCATCTTCAGGCAGAGCAATTTGAGTTAGCGTCACAGGCTTTTGAACAAGGGGTCCGATTCCACCCGGGGAATGCGGACTTGCATTTCAATCTCGGGACCGTTTACGACAAAATGGATCGATTTGAAGATGTGGTGCGGGTGAT
>DATIBM010000204.1:0-2340 GCA_035457545.1 Nitrospiraceae bacterium | reverse complement strand
ACTCGATTCTATCCGGTCGATAACCGGGTGGAATCCTGGGTGGACGCGGAGCGCCTCCTTCCCCAACGGATGACGTTCCACCGGCGGGAAGGGAAGCGGAAGAACGACTTCGAGTACCGGTTCCGTCACGAGGAGGGGAAGGTCTCGGTCGTCAAGGACGGACAGCCGGCGGAATTGGACATTCCCGCCGGTACGCAGGACGCCCTGTCGTGCCTGTATTTTGCCCGGTCTTTCGTGCCGTTGGTCCCAGGCCGGACGGTGTTCCTGAACGTCCATCACGATAAGAAGAACTATCAGCTCGAACTCCGGGTCGAAGGGATCGATCGCCTGGAAGGGCCTTGGGGCAAACGAGAGGCGGTGCGGGTGCTGGCCGTCATGCCGTTTCAGGGCATCTTTCTCAACGAGGGGAACGTGCGCGTGTGGTTTTCCAACGATGGTCGGCGGATCCCCTTGATGATGAAGGCCAAGGTGATCATTGGATCGGTGGTGGCCGAGTTGATCGAGGGATTCGGCCCTGCGGACCTGTCGTAACGCCGCCTCGCCAATTGAACCGGAAGCGCCTCCTCTCTTTCATTGCTCGCCCCATCCGAAGTCGCTATAATGAACCCCTTACGACGGATTTTGTTCAGCTATGAGTCGGTTTCCGGTCACCCTGACCCGGCATATTCTGGAGCAGCAGGCCGCCCATCCCGGGGCTAAGGGAGATTTCTCCCTGTTGATGGCCCACATCGGTCTGGTCGGCAAGATGATCACGAGCACCCTGCGGCGCGCCGGGCTAATCAATATCCTCGGCCTCAGCGGCGAAACGAACGTGCAGGGCGAGGCGGTCAAGAAGCTTGACGTGCTCGCCAACGAGACCTTCATCAAGGTCTTTCAGACCAACGGGTTGGTCTGCGCCCTGGCTTCCGAAGAGGAAGAGAAGGCGTTGGTGCTGCCCGAGGCCTGGACGCAAGCCAAGTACATGCTGTTGTTCGATCCGCTGGACGGTTCGTCCAACACCGATGTGAACATGCCGCTCGGCACGATCTTCTCGATCCTCCGCCACCACGATCCGCGGCAGCCTCCCAAGGAAACCGATCTGATCCGGCGCGGACGAGAGCAGGTGGCCGCCGGGTACCTGCTCTATGGGTCCAGCACGATGCTGGTCTATACCACCGGACAGGGGGTCCATGGGTTTACCTTAGACCTCCAAATCGGCGAGTATGTGCTGTCGCACGAGTCGCTCAAGATGCCGTCCCGCGGATCCATCTACGCGGTGAATGAAGGGAATTATCACAAGTGGCCGGCCGGCATGCGGCGGTACATCGATCAATTGAAGGTCAAGGACAAGGCCAAGGGGCGGCCCTATACCGGGCGGTATTCCGGCTGCCTGGTCGCGGACGTCCACCGGGTGCTCCTTTCCGGCGGCATTTATCTGTACCCAGCCGAGGTCGAAAAGCCGGAGGGCAAGCTCCGGTTGCTGTACGAAGCCAGTCCGTTGGCGCTGGTCGTGGAGCAGGCCGGCGGGCTCGCCAGCACCGGGACAGACCGGATACTGGACCTGGAGCCTTCGACGCTGCATCAGCGGGTGCCGCTGTTGATCGGAAGCCGGGAGGATGTGCTGGAGGCCGAGGCGGCCGTGAAGGGGGCGGCATAGGATGCTTTTCAACTGGAACATCGGGCTTCTGCGGAGGGTGAACCATGACTAATCGTGTAGCGGACATACTGAGCTGGTACGAAAGCGATTCGCCGGGCACCAAGGCCAATCTGGCCCGGATGCTGAACCATGGACGGTTGGCCGGAACCGGGAAACTCGTCATTCTCCCGGTCGATCAGGGATTCGAGCACGGCCCGGCGAGAAGTTTTGCTCCGAATCCCCCGGGCTACAATCCCCACTATCATTTTGAACTGGCGATCGAGGCGGGATGCAATGCCTATGCGGCGCCGCTGGGGTTTCTGGAAGCCGGAGCCGGACAGTATGCCGGCCGGATTCCATTGATCCTCAAGTTGAACAACCACGATGTCCTGCATGAAGAAAAAGACCCGCTTCCGGCGGTGACAGGCAGCGTCAAGGATGCGCTCAGGTTGGGCTGTTCCGCCATCGGGTTCACCATTTATCCGGGCTCCTCCCATTGCACGCGCATGTATGAGCAGCTTCGGGCGCTGGGAGAAGAGGCCAAGGCCAGCGGCCTGGCCGTGGTCGTCTGGTCATATCCGCGCGGTTCGGCCCTCAGCAAAGAGGGAGAGACGGCGATGGATGTGGTCGCCTATGCCGCGCAGATTGCCTGCCAACTTGGCGCGCACATCGTCAAGGTCAAGCTGCCGACCGCCCATTTGGAACAGGCCGCCGCCAAGAAGGTC
>DATIBM010000203.1:0-2607 GCA_035457545.1 Nitrospiraceae bacterium | reverse complement strand
GTATCAGGCCGAGATCGCACAAGGCCGCCTGGAGGCGCTGGTCAACTTTCAAACCATGGTCGCCGACTTGACCGGCTTACCCTTGGCCAACGCCTCGCTTTTAGACGAAGCGACAGCGGCGGCAGAGGCGATGGCGATGTGTCATGCGATCAGCCGGGCGAACGGCCGGGAACGAAACCGGTTTTTTGTGTCGAGCGATTGCCACCCTCAGAGCATCGCCGTGCTGAGGACCAGGGCCGAACCGCTCGGCATAACTGTTCACACCGGCACGGCCTCCTCCATTCCCTTGTCCGATTCGGAACTTTGCGGAATACTCCTGCAATACCCCGCCACGGACGGCTATGTCGGCGACTATAGCGCCGTGGTCGCGCAAGCGCATGAAGCGGGGATCCTGGTCGTGGTGGCCACGGATCTGCTGGCCCTAACGCTGCTCCGGTCTCCGGGCGAATTTGGAGCCGACATTGCTGTCGGTTCGAGTCAGCGATTCGGCGTGCCGGTCGGATTCGGCGGTCCGCATGCCGCGTTTCTCGCGACGAAGGACGAGTACAAGCGGCAGATGCCCGGCCGGATCGTCGGGGTCTCCAAGGATGTCACCGGGAAGCCCGCCTACCGTCTGGCTTTGCAAACGCGCGAGCAACACATCAGGCGCGAACGAGCGACGAGCAATATCTGCACCGCGCAGGTGTTATTGGCTGTGATGGCCGGCATGTACGCGGTCTACCATGGGCCCGAGGGACTGCGCCGGATCGCCGAACGGGTGCATGGATTGGCGCTGGTCCTGGCCGAAGGATTGCGGAGGCTGGGGTTTGAAGTCACGCCGCAGACCTTCTTCGACACCATCCGCGTGCCCCTCATACGCGGGCAGGCGGAGCCCATTCATGCGCGCGCGCACGACCAGGGCTTCAATGTTCGCCGCCATGAGGACGGCTCCATCGGAGTGTCCCTGGACGAACTGAGTTCGCCCGACGAAGTCCGCCGGGTGCTGGAGATCTTTGTGGGCCATGATCAATTGCCCTTCACGATTTCGGAGCTGGCCGACGCCATCGATCCGCACTATCCGAAATCCCTGGCCCGGACGAGCCTGTATCTGACACACGACGTCTTCAACCGGTATCACTCTGAACATGAGATGCTGCGCTATCTCCATCGGCTGCAATCGAAGGACTTGTCCCTCGTCCACTCGATGATTCCGCTGGGCTCCTGCACCATGAAACTCAATGCGACCTCCGAAATGCTGCCCGTCACGTGGCCGGAGTTCGCCAAGATCCATCCGTTTGCGCCGCAGGAACAGACGGCCGGATATCGGGAACTCTTTCGGCAACTGGAAGCCTGGCTCGCCGAGATTACCGGCTTTTCCGCCGTCTCGCTCCAGCCCAATGCCGGCTCCCAAGGGGAATACGCCGGGCTCATGGTCATCCGGGCCTATCACCGCGCGAAGGGGGAAGGTCACCGGAACGTGTGTTTGATTCCGGTTTCGGCCCATGGCACGAACCCGGCCAGCGCCGCGATGGCCGGCATGACGGTCGTGGCTGTGGCCTGCGATCGCGAAGGCAACGTCGATCTGACCGATCTGGAGGCGAAGGCGGCCGAACACCGCGACCGGCTGGCCGCACTCATGATTACGTATCCCTCTACCCATGGCGTGTTTGAACCCGGCGTCCGGCGCATCTGCCAGATCGTGCATACGCATGGCGGGCAAGTCTATATGGACGGCGCCAACATGAATGCACAGGTGGGACTCTGCCGTCCGGGCGACATCGGCGCGGATGTCTGCCATTTAAATTTGCATAAGACGTTTTGTATCCCTCATGGGGGCGGGGGGCCTGGAATGGGGCCCATCGGCGTGGCCTGCCATCTCGCACCGTTCCTTCCCGGCCATCCTGTCACGCGTCTGGGTGGGCCTGATGCCATCGGACCTGTGTCCGCCGCCCCCTTCGGAAGCGCCAGCATCCTTCCGATCTCCTGGGTCTATATCGCGCTCATGGGCCGTGATGGATTGACCAAGGCCACTCAAGTCGCCATTCTCAATGCCAACTACATGGCCAACCGTCTCGAAAAACATTACTCGATCCTGTACCGGGGAAGCACCGGATTAGTCGCGCATGAATTTATTCTGGACTTGCGGCCGTTCAAGGACAGTGCCGGCGTTGAAGCCATGGATGTGGCCAAGCGACTGATGGACTATGGATTCCATGCGCCGACCGTCTCATTCCCGGTGGCCGGGACGCTGATGATCGAGCCGACGGAGAGCGAGGCCAAGAGCGAACTCGACCGGCTGTGCGACGCACTCATCCTCATCCGTGCTGAGATTCAAGAGATCGCCGATGGGCGCCAGCCGAAGAAGGATAATATGTTGAAGAATGCACCGCATACGGCCCTGACGGTCACCGCCAATGACTGGACGCGTCCCTATAGCCGGGAGCAGGCCGCCTTTCCGGCACCCTGGGTCCGGACTCACAAGTTCTGGCCGAGCGTCAGCCGTATCGACGAAGCCTATGGCGATCGCCATTTGATCTGCAGCTGTCCCCCGATGGACAGCTATTAGAACACCGCACCGCCTGCTCGCCATCCTGGTCCAGCCTCTACGCGATCGCCGCCTGGCCGATA
>DATIBM010000202.1:0-3235 GCA_035457545.1 Nitrospiraceae bacterium | reverse complement strand
GCGAGCTCGGAACGGCACGCCGAAACGGCCGGCCTATCCGTAATGCTCGTCAAGCGCCGGAACATCCGAAGCCACCGGAACGGCATGGGAGATGGCCAGAAACGGCGCGAGCATCCTGATATAGGCGATGACATCCATCATCTCGGTCTCGTTCAATCGCCCCCTCCATCCATGCATCGGGCTGAACAGCACGCCGTTGGAAATTGCGATGAGCAGCTCGAAATCGGTCTTGGCTCGTGACTTGGCCGATTGGAAATTGGCCGGCGGCACGATCAGATCGGTCGCGTCCGGTCCCAGTCCGTCGCCCGAAGCCCCATGACAACGCAGGCAATGTTTCTCGTACACGGCCTGTCCGCTTTTCGGATTGCCCCGCATCTCCTGTGCCAATAGCCAAGAGCCGGTGAAGACCATGAGCAGGACTCCAAGAACGACCATGTTGTGTTTCTTCATGGACACACTCCTTCCTGAAAGAGCGGCAATGACAGCTCGTTGAGCATCACGGCGGACAACATTCGCCGCCTGGCGCGGCGGTTTCCTCTCCCGCATTCGATCCCATGCCTCCGCGCGCCCCTCTATGGCCCATCCCCTCCGGCGGCCCCATCCCACGACGTGGTCCATGGCCGCCGGAAAACGTGCGTTCATACTGGATGAGGCTCCAGATTTCCTCATCAGTGAGCGCGCCGCCGAATGGCATCATCGCGGTGCCTGGTGAGCCATGTTTGATCACCCAAAAGATTTCCCCCTCGCTCCGGTGCCGCCAGAACCCCCGATGATGGAAATTGCGCGGAGGCGGATTGAGCGTCGCCCCTGCCGGACCATCTCCTCGTCCACCGACCCCGTGACAGGTGAAACAGGTGCCCTTGCCTTCGTAGAGAGCCTTGCCCTTCGCGACCACGTCGGACGAATCGGGAAGTGGGCTCCTGAGCGCACGGGCCTCCGCGAGCTTGTCCGCCGGCACGCGCGGCTGCATCATGCCTTCCATCCCTCGCATCCCCTGCCCTTCCGCAGCCAAAATCGGCAGGGCCATGCAGCCGGCCAATCCGATCGCAAGCCACGGCTTGATGCCCGACCCGGCAAGTCCGGCTCTTAGTCTTGCCATGAGATTCATCGGTTGTCCCCACAAACGTGCGTCGGACAGGCTGTCGCTCGCTTGTCCTTGTGCCAAGACCATGCCACGAACGGTTTCAGAACGAGGGTTTGACGCGATGGCGGAGGATCGGTAGGTTAGGCTTTTTCGATGGGATCGCCTTCGGCGGTTCCTGGCGAGAAAGTCCACAGATCCAGCCGGAAGTTTGGCGCAAAACGCGCCGGAGCAGCCGGCGAGGCCTCCCGTTCTTCCATGTCACACCACGTGCTTCACGAGCACAGGTCACGGCACGGCCGGTGAAGCAGGACAACTCGCATCAGGGATTGCGTCAGAAGGCGACGCTGCGGTCTCGCTCTGCCACGGCCTTGATATAGTCCGGCATGCCCTTGATCGTGGCGCCAGAGACCAAGTCTCCCGGTCCGATCTGCCTGGCCACCGCGCAGGCACCGCAGACCCAGATTGGCACGTTAGCCGCTTGAATCGCGGCCAGGAAATCCTTGACAGGCGTCAGGTTCACCCCAGTCACGTGATCGGCCGTGCCCTTTCGTCCGAGCGTGACCGCTTCATTCCAGAGCCAGAGGATCACGTCGTGCCCCTGCTCCTTCGCGGTCTTGGCGGCCATGAAGGGCAAGGTCGCCATGGTGGGATCGTCGGTGCCGCGGCTGCCGGAGATGATGAACGTGGCCATGATGTTCCCCCATACCAAGCTTTGCTAGAACCGGCCACCTCTTCGATCGCTCGTGGCGGCCGGAGCTGACGCTTCCAGCCAAACATCCTGTTAGCCCGAGCCCGTTGATACGGCGCCAGATCGCAGGACCGATTCCAGCCGTTTCAAGCTGGCTGGCGCTCCGAGCACGATCAACCGATCGCCTACGCCAAGACGAACCGTCGCACCGGGGTTGAACTCCATATGTCCGGATTGCCGCTTCACGGCGACAATAATCAGTCCCCGATCGTGGTTCAGCCCGCAGTCGTGGGGAGCCTTGCCGTCCAACGGCGAACCCTGTTCGATGGCAAACTCTTCGATCTGCAAATCGAGGTGTTCGCTTTGCGTTGCCAATTCCAGAAAATCAAGCACCGCCGGCCGGATGAGCGCCTGCGCGATCTCCATCCCACCGCTGACATTGGGCGACGAGACCCGGTTCGCTCCGGCCCGTAACAGCTTGCGTTCCGATCCTTCATCGCCGGCCCGCGCGACAATGTACAGATCCTTGTTCAGACCGCGCGCCGTCAGCACGATATAGAGATTCTCGAGGTCGGAATTGACGACGGAGACCAACCCCTTCGCCCGCTGGACCCCGGCCTGCGTCAGCGCCTCGTCCCTCGTCGCGTCGCCTTCCATCGCCACCATGCCGTCCTGCTGCAATTGCGCGGCGACCTCCGGATTCTTTTCGATCACCACGAAGGGCAGCGCCTTGGAAATCAGTTCTTTGCCGATGCGCCGTCCCATCTGGCCGCCGCCGCAGATGATGTAGTGATTCTTCAACGCCCGCATGCGTCCTCCCACTCGGTAGTGCCCCAACAAGACACGCAGTTCGCCCTCAATCGCCAGCCGCGCGAGGTTGCTCAGCACATAGAACAACGTGCCGACCCCGCTGATGATGAGCACCACGGTAAAAGCACGGCCGGCCCGGGAGAGTTCGTGCACTTCCTGGAATCCCACCGTCGTCACCGTGGTCACGGTCATGTAGAGGGCGTCGAAAACCGGCCACCCTTCGATCGCGACATAGCCGGCCGTCCCGATCGCGATGACGGCCAGCACGGACAGCAGCGAAAGAACCAGGTGCCGGAGAAGGCTCGATTGGAGCGCGCTCACGATCATGGATGGCCGACACGTCAATCCAATGCGCTGAGCCAAGCCTGGATATCGGCGATCTCCTGAGGCTTGAGCGCCGTGCCCCAGGCCGGCATCGCGCCGCGCCCATGCACCACCGTGTCCCAAAACCGCTCGTCCTCGCCCAGAATCGGATTGCCGGCGAGTTTGGGACCGGCGCCACCGACGGCCTTGGCCCCATGGCAGGCTTGGCAATTGACCGCGAACAGACCCGCCCCTCGCTTGGCGTTGCCCGGCTGGTGTTCGACCATCATCTGACCGTCCTCTTCAAATCGAAAGGGAGTCGCTTCGTGCTGTTCATCCGGCAAATGGTC
>DATIBM010000201.1:0-2221 GCA_035457545.1 Nitrospiraceae bacterium | reverse complement strand
CTGGTCCGCTCGACCTTTCGCCCGGAAGTCCTGACCGATCTTGGGGGATTCGGAGGGCTGTTCCGGTTTGATCCGTCGCGGTATCGCGAGCCGGTGTTGGTGTCCGGTACGGACGGAGTGGGGACCAAGCTCAAGATCGCCTTCCTGATGGACAAGCACGACACGGTCGGGATCGATCTCGTGGCCATGTCGGTGAACGATATCGCCGTGAGCGGGGCCGAGCCGCTGTTCTTTCTCGATTACTTTGCCACCGGGAAGTTGGCGATCGGGGTCGCCGAGACGGTGGTGCGAGGAATTGCCGAAGGCTGCCGGCAGGCTGGGTGCGCGCTGATCGGGGGGGAGACGGCGGAGATGCCCTCGTTCTATCCCGATGGAGAATACGACCTGGCCGGCTTTGCCGTGGGGGTGGTGGACCGGCAGAAGATCATCGACGGGCGCGACATCGTACCGGGAGACCTGTTGGTCGGCGTGGCCTCGACCGGTCTCCACAGCAACGGATTTTCGCTGGCGCGCCGGGTATTGCTTGATGACGCGCGGCTGACCCTGTCCGGTCGTGTGGATGATCTCACTCACTCGCTCGGTGAAACGTTGCTGACCCCGACGCGGATCTATGTCCGGACCGTCTTGAAACTGATCGCGGCGCACCGGATCAAGGGCATCGCTCATATCACCGGAGGAGGGATCACAGAGAATCTCCCGCGCGTCTTTCCGCAAGGCAGGCTCGGGCTCATCCGGCGTGGTTCTTGGACCCTCCCGCCGATTTTCCCGCTGATTCAACGCCTCGGCCAGGTGGAAGACGAGGAGATGTACCGGGTCTTCAACATGGGGATCGGCCTGATTCTCGTAGTTCCGCCGGATGAGGCCGACCAGGTGGTCGCGTCGGCCGGGCGGGAAGGAGAAATGGCGTGGATCATCGGCGAGGTGGCGCGAGGAGCCTCATCAGAGCGGAGAGTCGACTATGTCGGTTAACGGGAAGAGCCAGCGGGTTCGCATCGGAGTCCTGGCGTCGGGGAGGGGATCGAACCTTCAGGCGATCATCGACGCGATCGAGGCCGGCACGTTACAGGCACAGGTCGTGGTCGTGATCAGCAACAAGCGGGATGCGGCGGCGCTCGAACGGGCGCGCCGCCATGGCCTTCAGGACGTGTTCGTCGATCCCAAGCCCTTTGCGGGGCAACCGGACAGCCGCGAGGCGTACGATCGGGCGTTGCTCGATGTCTTGCACAAACATGAGGTCGAGCTGGTGCTGCTGGCCGGCTATATGAAGATCGTGACGCCGGTGCTGATCCAGGCCTATGAGAACCGGATGATGAACATCCATCCGTCGCTCCTGCCGGCCTTTCCCGGATTGGATGTGCAGAAGAAGGCGCTGGAATGGGGCGTCAAGGTGGCAGGCTGTACCGTGCACTTCGTCACGCCGGGGGTCGATGAGGGCCCGATCATCATCCAGGCCGCCGTCCCGGTCTTGGAGCAGGACACGCCGGAGACCTTGGCCGCAAGGATTCTAGCCGAAGAACACCGGATCTTTCCCAAGGCCGTGCAACTCTATGCGGAAGGCCGGTTGCGGGTGGAGGGCCGGCGGGTTCGCGTGGAGGGACTGTCGGCGCCGACAGTCCCTTCCTTGTTGAATCCATAGCTGTGAGACACCTGCGGCTGAGCAAATAGAGAGAGATGAGGTCTCAAGAAAGCCTGACGGGCCGACAGAGGTTTCGGTAGCGGCCAGCCTGATCGGTCGTGTATAATCCGTTCACGAAAATAACGCACCGAGTGCCGATCTTCCTCCCCGTCTCCTCCGCAGTTCTGGTTGCCGCGGCAATTCAGCCTCGGCCGTGCCTGCGGTCAAGAAGGACGGCACTCGGGCATCCCAAGGTGGGGGGCTAGCTCAGTTGGGAGAGCACTACGTTCGCAACGTAGGGGTCGCGGGTTCGACTCCCGTGCCCTCCACCACTATAGTTGATCGAGTCGTTGACGACCTTTACTCCTGTGAGTAGGCGGTCAAACGTCCCCGTCGCTGTAAAGCGATACCCGTACTTCCCGTCTTCCGCTATTGGCTCACACAGAATGTGTCCGTTCAGCAGCTTTCTCAGCATCTGACGGGCTTGTGGCACGTGCCGAGCAAAGAGCCCTGGGATGTCTTCCAAGCGGCTCCGAAGGTCTTTTGCAAGTCGTTTCGCGTCCATAGCAAGCATTTGGGTCAGGTTGTCTAGTCTCGCCAGTTCCT
>DATIBM010000200.1:0-5343 GCA_035457545.1 Nitrospiraceae bacterium | reverse complement strand
CTGTCGTTCGATCCGGGGGCAGTGCGGCGGAACATTGAGACCGGGGCGGTCAGCGCGGTCTCGCCGCGGACCCTGTCCAACATCGAGATCCTCAATCGTCGAGTCGAATGGCAACACAACTTCCAGATCGGGAAACCGCTCTTGTTGTCCGCGGGCTATCAATATCGCGACGAGCAGGGAGACAATCCCAGCTTCCAACCGGCCACCTCGCCGACCAAGATTCTGTCGTCCCATGCCGGGTTCGCGCAGGCCCAGGTGAATATCCAGGAGCGGCTGCTCCTGACGGCCGGGGTCCGGCAGGATAGCTACAACACCTTCGGAGACGCCACGACCTACCGCCTCACCGGCGGCTACCGGATTCCAGAGACCGGGACCAAGTTCCGCGGCTCGTACGCCACAGGATTTCGCGCGCCCACGATCAACCAACTCTTCTTTCCCGGCTTCGGCAATCCGGACCTCAAGCCGGAGGAGAGCCGCGGGTGGGATGTGGGCGTCGATCAATTCCTGTGGCACGACAAGGTCATGGTCTCCATCACCTATTATCACAACCATTTCGACAATCTGATTCAGAATGCGGTGGTCGGGGCCCTGTTGAGACCGGAGAACGTGGGCGAAGCCTATACTCAGGGGTGGGAGGCCGCGTTCAAGATCGACGTATCGGAACGGCTCAGTTTCCGGGGACAGTACACCTACACATTGAATCGCGATCTGACGAACGGACGCAGGTTGGCCCGTGTGCCGATCGACCAGGCGAGCCTCGGCCTAAGCTATAGGCCGATCCCAGCGCTGCAGTTGCACGTGGACTATCGGTTCGTCGGCGCGCGCAACAGCGATGCGAACAATGCCCCGGCGGGCAAGCTCGGGTCATTCGGGGTGGTGAGTGCGTCGGCAACCTACGACCTCAACAGGACCGTACAACTCTTTGGTCGGGTCGAGAACCTGGGTGACCAACAATATGAAGAAATCGTCGGCTACGGCACGGCGATTCGATCGGTGTTTGGCGGAGTCAAGCTGACCTTTTGACAGGATGTTGAAAATGTCCGCCAGCTATGTTGGGGCACCCATTGCTGACTTTCTTGGTGCAATGGGTCTTACGCTCGGAGACTCAACGTACCGAAAAGAGTACGCTTCCGTCTCCTCGCTCGCTGCGGCCGCGCTGGACGGTCATTTTGAACATCCTGCAAGTTGAGGGAGCGATCATGAAGGCGCCGCGGATCATCATTGCCGGGACTGGCAGCAACGTCGGGAAAACGACCGTGACCTTGGCCTTGCTGGCCGCCTTCACGGCCAAGGGTCGGATCGTTCAATCGTTCAAGGCCGGGCCGGACTTCATCGACCCAGGCCACCACCAGGCGGTCACTGGACGTCCCTCCCGCAATCTGGACGGGTGGATGTTGGGACGGGAGGTCAATCGGGCGATCTTCATCCGTGCGGCGGCCGGCGCGGACCTCTCGATCGTGGAGGGCATGATGGGGCTCTTCGACGGCAGCTCGCCGGTCAGTGACCTGGGCAGCACGGCGGAGTTGGCGAAGCAACTGGAAGCCCCGGTGCTGCTCGTGATCGACGGCAGCGCCATGGCGCGCTCTGCCGCCGCCATGGTCGAAGGGTTTGCCCGGTTTGATCCCACGCTCCATGTCGCGGGTGTGCTCTTCAATCGAGTCAACAGCGACGGGCATTACCGTCTCTTGAAAGAAGCGGTCGAAGAGCGAACGAACGTCGCCGTCGTGGGTTACTTGCGGACGGATCCTTCGGCAGCGATCCCTGATCGCCACTTGGGATTAGTCACGGCGATCGAACGGGGATCGGCCGATCTCTATCGGCGCCTGGGCCGGGCCGCGGCGGAGACGGTTGATCTGGATCTGATCGAGAGCCTGGCCGGCTCAAGCGGTGAATTGCCCGCCGCGCCGACCGTTCCAATGAGGAAGAATGTTGGCCACGAGGTCAGGATCGGCATCGCCTACGACCATGCGTTTTGCTTTTACTATCCCGACAATCTCGACCTGCTGGAAGCAGAGGGGGCCCGGTTGATCCGCTTCTCGCCGATCAATGATCGTGAGCTGCCGGAGGTTGATCTGTTGTACTTGGGCGGAGGCTATCCGGAATTGTATGGTGAGGCGCTGGCCGCGAATGTGCCGATGAGGCGGGCCATTCGAGATTTCGCGGAACGAGGAGGATCGATCTACGCGGAATGCGGCGGGATGATGTACCTCACCAACGCGATCCGCGACTTCGAGGGCCGGTCGCACGAGATGGTCGGCCTGTTCGCTGCTGAAGCGAGCATGAGGCGATCGGGGCTCACGCTCGGGTACCGGACCGTCGAACTGTCGCGGCCCTGCATCCTCGGTAAGCTGGGCACGGTCGTGCGCGGGCACGAATTCCATTACTCCGCCTTGAGCACGACGGGACCGCTCGACTATGCCTGCCGCTTGACCGATGCGCGAGGGGAAGCCAAAGGACCGGACGGGCTGGTCATGAAGAAGACCTTAGCCCTGTACACGCACCTGCATTTTGCCAGCCGACCGCAGGTGGCAGAGGCGCTGGTCGAATCGGCCAGAAGACCAAGTTGAACGCCAAGTCGGGGAGGCAGGCCGGATGACTGACGATCAGGAGCACAAGGCCAGAATGGCCCGGTTGAAGGCCTCGGTGGATCGCCGCATCGAGCAGGCGCAGCAGGAGAAGGGCTTGCTCATCGTCTACACGGGAGCGGGCAAGGGCAAGACGACCGCTGCGTTGGGCATGGCGCTCCGCTGCGTCGGCCACGGCAAGAAGGTGGCGGTCGTGCAGTTCATCAAGGGCGCGATCGATACGGCGGAGGAGCGGGTGCTCAAGAGTTTCGGTCCTCTCGTGACGTTCCTGCGCATGGGAGAAGGGTACACCTGGGAAACGCAGGATCGTGAGCGGGATACGGCCTTTGCGCAGCGAGCCTGGGAACAGGCCCGCGAGTTCCTTCGCGATCCCTCGTATGCGATGGTCATTCTTGACGAGTTCAACATCGCTCTGCAGCACGACTACGTCCAACTGTCCGAGGTGCTGCCGGCTTTGTCTGAACGGCCGCCGATGCAACATGTGGTCATCACGGGGCGGGGCGCTAAGGCCGAGTTGATCGACACGGCGGACTTGGTGACGGAGATGAAGCAGGTGAAACATCCCTTTCGGAAGGGCGTCAAGGCGCAAGCAGGAGTGGAGTTTTAGTGCGGTCTCCCCCTCGCCGGCTCCTCTCCCCCACGCGGGAGAGGGGAAGGGTGAGGGGAAAGGAGCATACATGAGAGGGCCGGTCACGAAAACCTGCGAAGCCTGTGGCCGCACGTTCGAGTGCGGGCAATGGGGCTGTTGGTGTGGGCAGGTCGGGGTGACGGAACGCCAGATGGATTGGATCGCGGCGCGGTTTCACGATTGTCTCTGCCCCGATTGCCTCAAGAAAGTCAGTGCAGGGGATGTGAGTCTTGTCCCGAAGGCCATCAATCGGCCTCCACAATGAACGAGAATGAAAGGCTCAGAGGTCCAGTGCTTGACGCGCCACGCCTCGTTCAACGGGGCAAGCAGGTTTCCGGTGCCCGTGACGGGTTTTCTCCATCGGAGCGAACCGCCGTGTATCGGGCCATCTTCGAGCGGCGCGATGTGCGTCGGGGATTTCTGCCTAGCCCGATACCTGATGACGTGCTGGCGAGGCTGTTGACTGCGGCGCACCATGCCGGGTCGGTCGGCTTCATGCAGCCCTGGGACTTCGTGGTGGTGCGTCACCGAACGACCAAGCGCGCCGTGAAGGCGATCTTTCGCCGGATCAATGATGAGGCGGCGAGGCAGTATGAAGGGGCGCGCGCCGACCTCTATCGGAGCCTCAAGCTCGAAGGCATCGAAGAGGCGCCGGTGAATCTCTGCGTGACCTGCAACCGCCGGCGGGGAGGCCGAGCGGTGCTCGGACGTTCCACCGTGCGGGACACCGACCTCTACAGCACCTGTTGTGCGATTCAAAATCTGTGGCTGGCGGCGAGGGCCGAAGGAATCGGAGTCGGGTGGGTCAGCATCATGGACCATGCTGCCGTGAAGCGCGTGCTGGGCATTCCCAAGTCGGTCACGGTGCTCGCCTACCTCTGCCTCGGCTATGTGTCCGAGTTTGAGAAGAGGCCAGATCTGGAAACGGCGGGGTGGCGAGCCAGGCTGCCGCTGGACCGACTCGTTCATTATGAATCTTGGGGAAACCACGTCGAGTTGCAGAGGGGGAGTAGGAATGCCCGTTCCAAAGCGGTTCGCGAAAATCGGGAAGAGGGGCGTGCAGAAGACAAACAGAAGGCGAACCAAACTGGTCCTCGTGCTGGGCGGAGCCTCATCGGGAAAAAGTCAGGCGGCGCTCGACTTGGCTGGGAAAGTGGCGCCCAAGGCCTTCGTGGCCACCGGACAGGCGTTGGATCGGGAAATGGCCGAGCGGATCAGACGCCATCAATGTATGAGATCGCCCGATTGGGAGACGGTGGAGGTCCCCGTCGATCTCGCCGGGTGGTTTCGAAAACAAGGACGGGAGTACCGCGCGATCGTCGTGGATTGCCTGACCCTGTGGCTGAGCAACCTGGGCGAAACGGGCGTGCGCGATGACGCGATGAACGAGCAGGTCGCCGATCTGCTGCGGGCCATTCGTGGGACCCGAGCCCTGGTCCTGCTCGTCAGCAATGAACTCGGTCTGGGGTTGGTGCCGCTGGGTCGATCAGCCCGTCGGTTTCGGGATATGGCAGGGAAGGTCAATCAACGAATAGCGGCCGAAGCGGATGAGGTGTATTTCATCGTAAGCGGCCAGACGTTGAGACTGAAGTAACGGGGCTACAGCTCTGCCAGTTCCCTTGTCCTCTCCCCGTTGGAGAGAGGCGGTGAGGGGGCGGGATGCTTGCACAGCCACATTGGGAAGGAATTATGACAATTGATGATGTGCTGTTCCGCATTCAGCCGCCCGATCGCGATCTGTTGGAGCGGGCGCAGCGTCGGCTCAACAGCTTGACCAAACCGCCCGGCAGTCTTGGACGTTTGGAGGAATTGGCCGCCTGCTATGTCATGCTCACCGGGAAACTCATGCCGGACCTTCCAAGGGCGGCCATCTACACCTTCGCGGCCGATCACAGGATCGTGCAGGAAGGGGTGAGCGCCTATCCGTCCGAGGTGACCGCGCAGATGGTGCTGAATTTCTTGCGCGGCGGCGCCGGGGTGAACGTCTTGGCGCGACATGCCGATGCGGAAGTCCGGGTCGTCGATATCGGCGTAGCTTCGGAGTTTCCCGCCCTTCCCCATTTGATCCAACGGAAGATCGCGCCCGGCACGAAGAATTTTCTACACGAGCCGGCCATGACCCGTGAACAG
>DATIBM010000199.1:0-9183 GCA_035457545.1 Nitrospiraceae bacterium | reverse complement strand
GGTCGCGAGCAGCAGGATGAAGACTGAAGGGATGATCAGGAGCAAAAAGCGATACTCGGAAGCCGGTGAGGCGGCCGAAGGCGTCGTCATGTCGTCCAGACCGGTGTGGTGCTGAGCCGATTCGGTAGGAGCAAGGTAGGGCATCCTAGCACAATGGCTCGATGGGGACGAGGGAGGAATCAGCCTTCCGAAGCCGCTCTGGTCGCGACCGATCGAGGCCAACGCTCAACCCCGGCCCCTGTGCATTGACATGCCGGCCGGCAATCGCTAGCGTGGAGCCGGTCGAGGAATTCCTAATCGGAGCGAAGCCCGCATGGATGGGAAACAGACATGGGGTCTGAGCCTCGCCTCTCTCCGTCTCCATGGCACCGCCCTTGTCCTGCTCTTCGCCCTGGTCGCGATCGGCTGGTGGGGCATATCGAAGCCGGTCCCGGGATTGGCGGAGGTGACAGCCACGTCACGAATTCTTCCCACCGGCGACGCGCTCGAACTGACCTATCACGCCGGTGGAGAGACCTGGACGGACCTCATTCCGCTCCATCGAGCGGGACCGGTTCGCTATTTCAGCGCCGGGGTCGGCATGGCCGAGCGGGCGGCCGAGTATCCCGCGTTTCCGCTCAAGCTCGTCTTGACCGCCGGGGGGAAACCTTTTCTGGCTCGCGTGGGACTGGAAGTCACAAGTCACGATGGGACGATCCACCTGTCGATTCCGCCTGACCATGTGACGGGGCCGTGGCTCTTTCTCGATCTGCCGGCTGGAACTTACGACCTGACCGGGGTCAGAGGGGAAGACAGGCCGCAGCTTCGACGAGTGACGGTGCAGCCGGGATCGTCGCAGACCCTCTATCTCCGGTTCTCCGGAGAGTAAACGCGAGCCGCGTGCTTCATCCGGGAGCGTCGCGATCCGCCTCGACTGCCGGCCGGTCCGGTGACAGGGGCCCGTTATAATAACGGTTTTCGCGCAGACCGATCGGGCAGGCGGATGTGTCGATCGACATGGGCGATGAAGGACGGGTCGTTCGAGGCGAAGACCACGGACCAGGGCTCGTCCTTGGCGCAGAGGCGGCGCAGCAGGACTTCTCTGGTCGGAAGCGGCATGCTATGCAACGTTCCGTCGAAGATCAGGAGTTGCGGCCTGGTCACGATGGCCCGAGCCAGCAGAATCCGCAGGGTCTGGCTGAGGGTAAAGGTCTTGCCGTGGCCGGACACGACGGTCTTGATCCCCTGCGGCAGAGCATCGACCTCCTCCTCAAGCTCCGCAAAAGCAATGGCCCAGGTCAGGTCCTGATAGGTGATGCCAGGCCGGCCGACCGTGATGTTGTCTTCGAGGGTGCCGTCGAGGAGCGTGGGAAGGGAGTCCAACATCAATGCGCGGCAGCGATAGATCGAGTCCTGGTCGGTCTCGATCAGATTGACGTCATTGTAGCGAACGGTCCCGGCCGTCGGTTGATAGAGGCCGGCCAGGACCTTGGCGAGGGCCGTCTTGACCGTGCTCGTCTGGCAGAGGATCGCCATCTTTTCTCCGGGCGCGACGTCGAAATCCAACTCCTCGAACAACGGGGCCGATCCCGGGTAGGCGAAGGACACCTGTCGGCAGGTGAGCCGCACTCCTCCCGCGCCTGTGAGCAGAGAGGGGGACAGGAGGTGCGCCTCGCCGGTCGCTTTGGGCAGCGCAAAGAAGCCGGCGAGCTCCCGCATCGAGGTGAACATGAAGAAGATCGCCACCATGCGGCGGGCGAAGGTATCCATATGCAGCAGGAGATTGCCGACGAGGACCTCGGCCCCCGCGAACTGGCCGACGGTAATTTGGCCGTCCACGACCAGGAGCCCGGCCGTCACGATCATGCCGCTGTGGCCGAAGGCCTGCCAGACGGCCGTGGCCTTGTACTGTCGCCCGGTCAAGGTATCCGATCGCGCCTGTCTCGTGCGGACGTAGGGCAGGAGCAGGTCGTCCGTGCGGGCCATGACAAAGTCCTGGCTGGCGACGGCCCGTAGGTGCGGCAGGTTCAACGCGAGGTTCTGCATCCAGTTGAAGAGCTGGTAGTTGAGCTGCGACATCTTGAGCGTGACCTGGAAGCCGCCCCGTCCGAACAGCACGAGCAGTGCGACGAAACCGACCAGCAGCACGCCGAGGTAGACCAAGAAGAACGGGCTGAAGAACGTCAGCATGCCGACCGCGATCGTGCCCGCGACCGCCACGTTGAAGAGGTCCGCGACCATGGCCACCAGGGCGCGCGTGAGCAGCTCCGCTTCAAAGAACCGGTTCGCATGTTGGGGGACGAAGGTATCGTCGTTGATCCGCGGGAGCGTCTCGGCGAAGGCCAGCGTGATCCTGGCATAGACCCGCTGCTGTAGGGTCTCGACCGCGCGGGCCTGGCGTTCCCGGAAATAGGCCACGCCGAGCAGCGCGACCAGGACCATCGCCGCCAAGGTCAAGACCATCCGCGGTTCCATGGCGAACGAAAAGGTGCTGACCAATTCCTGCACCGCGATCGGGACGCAGAGAAACAGGAGGCCGATGGCCGCGGCGTAGCTGCCGATGATCCAGAGAATGCGGCGCTCGAGCGACACCAGCCGACTCAGGTGCTGCCACATGTCCCGGATGACGTGGGTCAGGGCATACTGCGGTTCCATCATCGACATCGACCGGCCTGTCTCAAAAAAAAACTCCTACCGGCCTGCGCCGGTAGGAGTTGATCGCCGAGACACACCTCCTACCGAGCGGTAGGAGTTATCAGTCCCCGATCCCGACGGACCGAAGACGGTTCCGGTGAACTCCATCACCTGTACGAGCGAATGTGCCCTCAGTCTAGCGGCGAGCGGCGCGCCCGTCAACACTTGGGGCGGAAGCGGAATGCCAGACCGGCCGCGCTTTGATGAAACCGTAATCGGGGGTGGAAGGGCTTGAGGTTTGGGACAGCGACAAAGGTGAACGGCTGTCGGACCGTTGATTGTGGGACACGAGAGAGACGGAGAAGGAGTGTGGCGTCTGAAGCCGGTTGTCTTATCTCAGAGATTCCAAAATCGATGACGAAATGACAGGCCCGCAGCAGCGGATGCGGATCAGCACGTCGTGAGACCCAACGGATCGTCTGGCGAATAGAATGGTTCCAGCGGAGAAGTCGGACTTTTGGCCGCATAGCCGCTGGTTGGCAACATTCTCGATCCTCGTCGTTGGCTTGCGCGGCCGTCAGTCTTTTTTGGGCTTTGGTTTCGCCTCCATGGCGGTCAGCAGGGGCTGGAAGGTCGGGTCCGCGTCGAGCAGGGCCTTGAGGCTGTCGCGGTTCAGCAGATAACTCCAGACTTCGGTCGTGGCGCCGGGCGTGAGCTCAAAGAACTGCTTGGCCTGGGTGAGGTTCGCCAACATCAGTTTGGGGTCGCGTTCCGCCATATAGAGCTGGCTGTAGGCCATCGTATAGGCGGCGGTGAACTTGTCCAGCGGATCGTCGGTGAGCCGGAACGCCTCCTCGGCCTCGCGGTAGGCCTGGTTGATGTCGGGATCGTTCAAATGCCGGTTCCATGAGACCTTGTGGATGCGCGACCAGGCCAGCTCGATCAGCGCGCGCGCGCGCTGGCCGGGGCGGGCTTGAGCCAGGTCGTTCACCAGCGCTTCATGCGTCTGGATGGCGCGCAGTTGGTCGTTGTTCCAGCGGTAGGCGATCCCGAGGTGAAGGCGATTATCCAAGTCCTTGGGCCGGACTTTGGAGAGGGTCTCCATCGCAGGAATCATGCGGTAGAGAAAATCCCCGGCGGTCGGCTCCGCAAGGCCGCCCATTTCCATGTTGTTGGACAGGTCCAGACGGAAGTTTTGCGCATACCAGTTCCAGGACAGCTCGCTCACCCGTTTCGCGAGCATGGCATCCTTGAACGGCACGGAGGGCACGGCATCGCCCGTGGCCAAGACCCGGCCGTAAAGATCGTTCGTCATTGCGGTGAGCGCTTCCGGTTGTTCGTCGTCGATCAGTAGGACGCGATTCAGGAGCGCAATCCGATCCCGCAAATCCGGGAAATGCCGCGACCTGGCTACGGCGGCGATCAACAGGCCGGAGCCGTCGGACGGCTGCCAGATGGTGGCCGAATCCGCCAACACGTGGCTGGTCTCGGTCGAGAAGGGGATCGCCTCGGTCGGAAGCTCGCCGGTCTGCGGAAGGTCGCCCGCGTCCGACAGCACGGACACGGGTACGCTGAGGACCGCGGCGTCGCTTGGATAGCCCAGGCGCTTGAGCCCCGTCATCACCACGAACTGCACGGCCACGGATTTGACGGGGACACGGGGGCGATGGATCGTCGATCGGAACCGATAGGCCCCCTTGGCGAAGGTCACCGGCGAGGTGAGCATATCCTTGTACGCCACGCGCAGTTGAACGAGGGAGGTCTGGACGCCGGCCACCTTGCGGGTCTTCCCGGCTGGAAACGACGCGTTCGGGATCGTCTGCTGCCGCTCGATCGACAGCGTGAGACCGGTGCCGGGCGGCGATTGGCCGAGCAGGTCCATCACGGCCGCGGCGGCCTGATAGGATTCGAGCGGTTCGGTAAAGAAGACCAGCCGTCCTGGACCGGGCCAGATGGTATCCATGCCTTCATCGGTCTTCCAAATCGCCGGCGCGATGGCCTCCTTGAGGCGGTTCCAACAGTCGGCATAGATCCCGTCGGGTGCCGGAGGGAAGTTTTTCAACGTCCCCCGCTGTTCGACCATGCGGTATTGGCAGGCAAAGTCGAGTTGGCCGAATTTCGTCTGATCCCCGGATGAAATGGCGAGGGCGTAGTCCATCGCGGCCTTGCCGGCCGCCGAGGGGGCCGGAGGTTTGCGGGCCTTCATCTGGCTTGCAGGGGCGGACCAGGCCGGGCTCGCGGCCGTACCCATCATCGTCAGGCCCAGCAGAATCGCTGTCAGAAACCGGAAGCCGCGAAATACACCATCATGAACAACGTCGGGTCTGTAAATCATGATGCACCTATGAAATGCCCAGGAAATGACAGGGATGCTGACGCCAAAGTAGACACTCTAGCATGCGACCCCTCGCACGTGGAAGGGGGCGGATACCGTGATCAGCGACCGGGCTCGGCCGGAGGCGGTCGGTCGGGGGAGGGGGGGCGGAACTGGATCAGGGATCGGATATAGGCCAAGACATCGCGCTGTTCTTCCTCCGTCAGCAGGCCGTTCCAGGCGCGCATTGCTGTATGCGGCTTGCCCTGGTCGATGATCTGGAGCAGTTCCTTGTCGGACTTGGCCGAGGTGCCGGCGGAAATCAGGCTCGCGGGGCGGGGCGAGAGGTAGGGCGCCTCGACTCCGTCGCCGTTTCCGGTGAGTCCGTGGCAGGACAGACAGTGCTTGAGGTAGATGGCGCGGCCTCGATCCGGAGAGCCGAGCGGAGCCGAAACGGAATCGGGCGTTCTGCTCAGCAGAACCAGGCCGGGCAGGCTGGCGAGGAGGACGATGATGATGATGAAGGTCGGTCCGCCCGGGACCCTGTCGTTACTGAGCATGGTCGGGTGTACCCTGGGCTGGCACCGGACCCCATAGGTTGCGTTGCGCGCGCACCCACCGATCGAGCTTCGTTTTGAGGTCCTCCGGGTTCGGGACGCCGCGGATCACCAGATAGTCCTCGGTGAGGCTATTGGTGATTTCGAGCTTGCCGAGATCGAACCAGCGGTTGAGCAGCTCGTACCGGACGTAAATGTCGGTCACGTCCTTCAGGTGGAATTCCTTCACGAGCCGCCGGTTCAATCCGAAGTGGGCGAAGGGGCCGAACAGAACGAGGATACGGGATGAAGTGATGCGATAGTAATGCGCGTAGTGAAACCAGGCGGCAATGCCGAGAAACAACGCGACGGCCGAGCAATACAGCGCGGCCGTGTCCCACTGTTGAGCTTGGAGGGCGACGGCGGTCCGGACAGCCGCGGCGGCTATGAAGATGAACAGGATCGCCTGGTCCATCCACGACGTATGGCCTTCCCACAATACCCGTTCCGGCTGAGAGGGGACGTCATTGTTCATGGTTCCTGCTCCACGACAATCTGCGCACGCATCTGATGCCCCGGCATGTCGCAGATATAGCCGAACTCGCCGGGATGCAGGGGCGTGAAGCGAATCTCCGCCCGGCCTTCCGGCGGGATGATCACCCGTTTAAAGCCTTCCTCCCCGAACTCTGGGGCGCCGTTGCCGCCCACATTCAGGTTCACGCCGCGCAGGAGATCTTTCGGGACGAACGAATGGAGTTCCGTGTCGAGATTTTCGAACACGAGCGTGGCCGGCTGCCCGACTTTCAGCGTGACGAGCTGAGGATGAAATTGACGAGCCTTGATCGTAATCACCACGGGGGTCTGGTCGACGGAGGCGGACACGTTCAGGGGCATTCCTATAAAGCCGGCCCCTGCTAGAACGACGACGCTCCATCCCGTAGCGATGAGGATCATGTGTGCCCGGGCGACTGGACGGTGGAAGGAACACATCCGCCTATCATCTTAACACGTTCCGAGGAGGGCGGTGGAGAGCGGTTCACGCCAGCGAGCCGGAAAAAAGGAAATGGGAGGGGACGGGGCTCTACCGAATGCCGGCCGCCTGCATGATCTGCTGGCGGAGGTGGGCCTTTGCGGAGACGGACAGAGGTTTCGGGGCAACCTGGCGGCAGAGGGAAATGGTCTGGCGCAACGAGGTGATGAAAGTTTCGCAGTTGGGACAGGCGCCGAGATGCCGTCGAATCTCGGCGCATACGTCTTGAGCCAACTCGTCGTCGAGATAGTCGGATAACCGCCGCAGGATGTGGAGACAATGGGCCTTGTTTTTTCGGGACCCGCTTGCCCGCCCGGACCGCCGCGAAGCAGAAGAATGGTTGCGTGCTCGTGCCTGTGCCATGGAAAACCTCTACATTATACCCGAGTCCGGCTCCTCTGTGTGGTCGTGATGATGTCCCGGTGTCAGGGGCGCGCCGACGCCCCGCGCGCTCAGCTCGCGCCGGACGAACAGCCGCGCGCGGTGGAGGCGGGATTTCACGGCCCGCTCGTTGAGGCCCATCACGGCCCCCACTTCCTTGGCGCTGAGCCCTTCCATGTCGCGCAGGACCAGGACCATGCGATATTTCGGAGGCAGCCGGCCGATCGCCTGGTCCAAGGCGCGGCGAAGCTGCTTGTTGGCCAAGGCCTCTTCGGGGGTGAGGCCCTCCACCGGGATCTGAAGGCGGAGTTCCCCATCGGTGCTCGGAATGAATTCCTCCAGGGACAACTCGTGATCGGGCTGGCCTTTGCGCTTGCGGCGCAACCGCTGGCAGGCGCGGGACGCAATCGTGTAGAGCCAGGTGGAGACCTGGGATTCTCCGCGAAAATCCTTGTAGCCGCGATAGGCGTTCAGAAACGTGTCCTGGACGAGATCCTTGGCCGCCTCCGGCTCGCCGCACAGCCGCTGGGCGTAGCGGAAGATGCGATCGACGTGGTCCCGATAGAGTTCATCGAACGACAGGCGCGCATCGCCGTCCTGCTGGGTCTCGGGCGAGCCGGTCTGAGACGAAGTCGCGGCTTGGCGGGCCATGAGGGGGTCGAGTCTAAAGAGCCGATTTCGCGACTGTCAAGCCGCACAGACTGCCGGCTGCATGAAGGGAGCCGCGTCAGTGGCCCTTGCGGATCTCGACGACGGACCCCTTGCCGTTCAATTCGACGATCACCGGCGATCCTTCCTTGAGTCCGGCAAGCGTCCCCTTGGCCTGATCGGCCGGGAATTGCTGCTCGCCTTCCGGAGTCCAGAGCGTCAGCTCGCGCTTCTCAGGCGTGGCATAGGCGAGTTTCCCCGTGAGGAGCCGGACAGTGGGCTGCTCCTCCCCATTGGGCCGAAGCTCCACGGCCATGTTCGTGTCATGAATCCACAGCGTGAGGTCCTGCCCCACCTTGGCCTGTTTCAAACCGGTCTTTGAACTGATGGGGAGCATTCCGACCGGCGTGCGCAGAAAGGTGTAGCCGGCCTTCAGCTTGGCGACCGAGCCGCTGATCTTCATCTCTGTTCGATTGGCCTGGTTCGGCACTTGGCTGATTTGCAGATCGTATTGCAGATTGTGCAGGCCCACCACCGCGCCGGCCGCGTTGACCTCGACCGTAACCGGCTTGCCGGCCGGCTGGGCGGCGAGCTTCGCAGCCAAGGCTCCGGTTGCGAAAGCACGTTCGCCCTCCGGCGTCCATAACTGCAATTCCTTCTTATCGGGCGAGGGAAAGACCGGCGGTCCCCATAGGTAGCGGCGCACAGGCTTGTCCTGTCCCTTCGCCGTGATATCGACGGCTCCGTGCGAACCGTGTATCCAGAGGGTGACGTGATGGGCGCCCCGGAGGTCCCGCAGACAGGTCTGGCAGGTCAAGGTCAGCAGCCCCACCGGCGTTCTCAGAAAGACAAATCCCGGTTTCATGCGCCAGACGGTCCCGCTGACCTGGATCCAGGGATCGACATCCTCCGCCACCGCGGTCATAGCCGAGGTCTCCGATGAAGCTTGGTCGGTGGCCTCTTCCGGCTGGTCAGGCAGGGCGTCAGGCGCCGGCTCCTGAATGGAAGCCGGGTCCTCCGCTGCCGGCAACGCCTGTGCGGAGGCAGCCGACACGATCAATCCGATTCCGAATGCGAGCGTGAGCAAAGCGGAGCCACAACAGAGCAGGAATCGATGGTTCATAGCAGACCTATGGATGGTGAATGAATGGGTTCAGCGATCTAGTGGAGTCTGGGGCGACGCGATCTGCATGCGACGTCCGTTGTCTGTTCGCGAATAACATGCAGGTAGAAGGCTGTCAAGCGGATTGCCCGATACGGCGGTCAGGAGGATGCCGGCGCGGGACGCGTCCCGCGCCGGACGCGTGACATGCGGCTAAGCTTTCTGGAGCGTGACCAGAATTCTCGTCTGTGCGACGGAGGATCGGGACGGAAAGACAAAGGCCCGGAGCATCATCGCCTGGGGAGACTGTCCGACGGATCGCGTCACCTCGAACGGCCGCCAGTCGTCCGCCTCTTCCCGGTCGGACAAAACGTCCTGGATCTCGGAACAAAATGTTTCGACCGAGGGGGGGAGTCCGGTTGCGCCCGCCCGCTGTTCCTGGCGATGCAGGTCTCCCAGGAGCTGGGAGGCCTGTTCGTCGAGATGCAGGACGCGGCTGGACGAGGAGAGGACCAGGAGTCCGACTTTCGATGCGGGGAACGGCACATATCCCCGTGAC
>DATIBM010000198.1:0-6313 GCA_035457545.1 Nitrospiraceae bacterium | reverse complement strand
GGCCTCCGGCGCCGGCGACTCGCTCACCGACCCGAACGCCATCACCAGGCTCATGAGAATCATCTGCCAGAGAAACAATGAAACGGACTGTCCGGTCCTGGTGAACTGTTCGAGGCAAGCGATATGCGCCGCGAACGCCGCGGCGCAGGCGAGATTGAGCACATCGCCGAGGTTGATCGAGACGGTCGGCTTGACCAGACAGAGCAGCCCCACCAGAGCCAAGCCGACGGCGATCCATGTGAGCAGACCGAACCGACGGAGAAAAATCGGCACGAACACGACATAGAGCACGGTAATGAAGGCCGAGTTGGAGGCGGTGGTATAGCGCAATCCGACCGTTTGGCAGAAATAGCCGAGGCTCAACCAGATGGTGGCGATCGCTCCCATCCGGAGCACCGATGCATTCCGCTCCAGGCGATACCCTAAAGCCCGGGCTGCGGCTACCGCCAGCAGCGCACCGAGCAGAAACCGTATGAAAAGAAAAGAGAGCGGGGGAAGCTGCGCGAGCGCGGCCTTGGTCGCAGGAAAGGTCGCGCCCCACACAAGGGTCGTCGCCAGAAGCGCTAACTGCGGCATGACCCCGACATGTCCGGCGTGCGGCAGGCCAGCCAGGTACGCCGGCTACGGCTTGCACAGTGTGCAGCGCCGGGTGAATGTGGTCCCGGCCTGCTCCATCGCGAGCAGCGCACGTTCCTTGTCCGGATAGTCGAACCATCCCCCTTCCCAAAAGTCTGACTTCAGCGGGGTGGAGGGCACTTCGGCGCACCGATCCCGATGGAGAGTGGTTCGATCAATCGAGCGGGCAATATGAACCCAATACATCATGACGAACCCCCCGGAACAACGACAGGAGAGTCGTTTACGGGAGCAACTGCCATTCGTCCTTCTCAATATGCACTTTGACGCCGGTTTCCAGTTTCTTCACGTCTTCTTTGTCGAAGAGCCTCATGTATCGCTCGATGCGATCTTCGTCATCGATCCGCTCCTCTTGCATGAACCCGCCGGATGCCTTATACCGCCGAATCAAGACTGGCATGGACGCACTCCTCCTTCGCTCATCGACTGTGGAACAGGGGGCTCCCCCCGTGCATAAAGTGTGCTACAATAGTGCAATTCTTGAGGCAGGGTCAAGCCGGTTCAGACCAGCAAACACCGACATGAAACGTTTGCCCGAACCGCTTCGCTAACCGCCCTGCTTGCTCATCGCCAGGCAATACGACACGAGGCCGCCCATGCCGCTCTATGAGTATCGTTGTGAGAATTGTCAGGAACAATTCGAAGCCGTTCAGCCGACTTGGGCTCGGGTGGAAGACACGGCCTGTCCGAAGTGCAAAGTGAAACGCGCCACACGCCTGATGTCCTCATTCGCCTCCAAGGTCGTCGGCACGCATAAGCCCGGATTCAAGGAGATGAAGGCCTACGATATGCTCAATGAGCGCATGGCCAAGTTCGCCAAGCTGCCCCCCGTGTCCGGAATGCGCGATATGCCGGCCCCCAACGTGACGTATGAGTCGGATTCCGGCTCCAGCAGTGCACCGAGTTCCACGCCGACCGGGGGATGACGCCGCACGACATGCAGCATGGTCCGACCTGCTCCTCGGGGCTCCGGCGGAGGCGCCGCCCTGTGCCTCGGTCTCCCTTTTCCGGCCATGGCCTATTCCCCCTGATTGCAGCGCTGGGTTGCCTGGCGTTGTTTGCCGCCGCCTCGATCACACCGGGCCGGGCCGCGGACTTGCGCGGAAACCTGACCATCGCCGGCAACGGCCCGGAGCAGCCGCTGTTCGAATCATTGGCCCGGGCTTTCGAGAAACAGTATCCGGGCGTCTATGTCGATCTGCTCTGGGACAAAAATTCCAAACCCGCCGAAATCGTCCGGAGCGGAGAAGCGCAAGTGGCCGTCACGGGAACGGGCGACCCGGATCTGCGGTCCACGCAGATCGCCTGGGACGGGATCGGGATCGTCGTGCACCTGTCCAACACGACCAAGGACATGACCTGGCAGCAAATCGGCGAGCTCTTCAGCGGAAAATACTCGTTCTGGTCTGAATTGGGCGGGCCGGACACCAAAATTCTTCTGATCGACCGGCCGAAATACGAGAACGTGCGCGATGCCTTCGAGGAGCAACTGGGCATCGTGGGCAAGATTCCCAGTTCGGCCACGACCATCAGCCGCGACGACAAGGTGATCAAGAAAGTGGTCGGCACCCTCCCGCCGAGCTCGGCCGTCTCCTACGTCTCGCTGGAACAGGCGCTGGCCGCGGTGCACTCGGGGGTGGCCATCCGTCTGCTGGCCATCGATAAGGTCGAGCCGGAAGAGCCGACCGTCAAGGACGGCCGCTACAAGCTTCGCCGGCCTGTGCTCCTCCTGTCGGCGAAAGAGGCTCTGCCGCTCGTGCAGGCCTTCGAGGAATTCTGTCTCTCGGCGGCCGGCCAGAAAATCATCGACGAACTCTATACTCCGCTCGGTGCTCAACCGAAATCATAACGCAAGGAGGAACTCGTATGCGGCGCATGTTCTTGACATTAGCCGGACCGGTGCTCGGAGGACTCCTCATCGCTCCCTCGCTCCTGTTGAGTGCCGAGCAGGAAAAGGAGGGACAAATGACGGAAGGCGCGGGCTTCACCCTGTTCGACGTGGAATCGATCAAGGGGTTCGATGAGACCAAGGTCCAAAAAGACCCGGTGTGCGATCGATCGAAGCGGCCCCGCATCATGAAAGTCGAGCCGGACGAGGTCAAACCTGGCGACAAGGTAACCATCAAGGGGGAGAATTTCGGCACGAAGGAATGCTTCCACGGCGTGTCGTTCAGCGCCGCCTCCAAATCCGACGTGAAATATACCCTCGTGAACGACTCGACCATCGAGGCGACCGTCCCGGACATGAAGAACGGCATGACCTTCGTGGTCGTCGTCGCGGGCGGGGGCAGCGCCCAATCCAAGGGCGTCCTCATCCTCAGCAAGTAACGACGACCGGTTGGCGGGAGGGTCCGGCATCCGGCCCTCCCACGTGCGATCACGTCCCGCCGGTTAGTTTCCTTCCATTCGCATCGGTTCCTCCGCGCCTCAACTTCTCGACTTCCCTACCCCGGTATGCTACCTTACGCCGGTTTTTTTCTAGACTGGGCGGCATCCGTGCTTTTGGCGGGCCGTCCAGGGATATTCTATTGGTTCACGATGTTTAAGAAGATCCTGGTGGCCAATCGGGGCGAGATCGCCATGCGCATCATCCGCGCGTGCCGCGAACTGAACATCCCGACCGTCGCCATCTATTCCGAAGCCGACTCCACCGGCATCTATGTCAAGAAGGCCGACGAGGCCTACCAGGTCGGACCGGGACCGGTCAAAGGCTTTCTGGACGGGCCTCAGATCGTGGCCTTGGCCAAACGGGTCGGGGCGGATGCCATTCACCCGGGGTACGGGTTCCTGGCCGAGAACGCCGAATTTGCCAGCCTCTGCCAAGCCTCGGACATCACCTTCATCGGACCGTCCCCCCAGGCGATTCATCTGATGGGGAACAAGGTCGAAGCCCGCAAGTTGGCGGAGAGCGTAGGCGTGCCGATCGTGCCGGGAACCGAGGGAGGCATCTCGAACGTTCGCGAGGGGCTGCGCTTCGCGGAAAAAATCGGGTACCCGGTGATCATCAAGGCCAGCGCCGGCGGAGGAGGGCGGGGGTTGCGGGTAGTGCGCTCCGACGACGAACTCCGCGACCAGATGGACACCTGCTCGCGCGAAGCCCTGGCCTCGTTCGGGGACGGGAGCGTCTTCATCGAAAAGTACATCGAGCGCCCCCACCATATCGAGTTTCAGATTTTAGGCGATCGTCACGGCAACATCATCCATCTCGGTGAACGAGACTGTTCGATCCAGCGCCGCCACCAGAAGCTGATCGAGATCGCGCCGTCCTTGGTCCTCACGCCGGCTCTTCGGGAAGAAATGGGCGCCGCGGCAGCCAGACTGGCCAAGGCGGTGGATTACGACAACGCCGGGACCGTCGAGTTTCTGCTCGATCAGGACGGCCGCTACTATTTCATCGAAATGAATCCGCGCGTGCAGGTGGAGCATACGGTCACGGAGCAGATCACGGCCATCGACATCGTGCGAGCGCAAATCACGATCGCCGCCGGCGAGCCGCTGGACGTGACCCAATCGGACGTGCACTTCATCGCCTACGCCATTCAATGCCGGATCAATGCAGAGGACCCGAAAAACAACTTTCGGCCCTGCACCGGGACCGTGACCGCCTATCTCTCCCCCGGCGGCATCGGCGTGCGGATCGACGGTGCGGTCTATAAGGACTACACCATTTCCCCCTATTACGATCCTCTGCTGGCCAAGCTGACCGTCCGGGGACGGACCTGGGAGGAAACCGTCAGCCGCATGCACCGGTCGCTGGAAGAGTACGTGCTCCGCGGTGTGAAAACGACGATCCCCTATATGAAGGCGATCATGCAGGACCCCGATTTCCGGCAAGGACGATTCGATACCTCCTACATCGAGACCCATCCCCAGTTGCTCGATTACGAGGAAACGATCGAGCCGGAGGATCTGGTGCTCGCCATCTCCGCCGCCATTGCCGCCCACGAAGGACTCTAATCGGACTGCCCGCGAACCCCGTTATGGCACGCGCATCGAAGAAGAAGGCGTCCCGTCCAAGGCCGACCGCGCGCGCCGCGCGGCCGAGCCGGCCGCGCAAGGAGGAGGCGGCTCCGCTCCGCATCCAGGCCGCCCCCGGCAAGACCCTGCACATCACGGACGTGGCGTTGCGCGACGGCCACCAATCCTTGCTGGCCACCCGGATGCGGACCGAAGACATGCTCTCCATCGCCCAGAAGCTCGACGCGGTCGGCTACTGGTCGCTGGAGGTCTGGGGCGGGGCGACCTTCGACACCTGCCTGCGCTTTCTCAAGGAAGATCCCTGGGAACGGCTGCGCGCGCTGCGCGCAGCCATGCCGAACACCAGGCTCCAGATGCTGCTGCGGGGGCAGAACATCGTCGGTTACCGGCATTACGCCGACGACGTGTTGGAAAAATTCGTCGAACGGTCCGCGGCCAACGGCATCGACGTCTTCCGGATCTTCGACGCGTTGAACGACGTGCGGAACGTCGATCGCGCGGTTCGCGAGGTCAAGGCCAACGGCAAGCATGCGGAAGCCGCAATTTGCTACACCGTGAGCCCGGTCCACAGCCTCGACCGCTTCGTGGATCTGGCCAAGCGGTTCGAGGACATGGGGACGGACACCATCTGTATCAAGGACATGGCGGGGTTGCTGGCCCCGCTGGAGGCCTATCGGCTGGTCAAGCGCCTCAAGTCTTCCGTCAGCGTCCCGATCCATCTGCACACGCATTACACCTCCGGCATGGCCTCCATGGCCTCGTTCATGGCGATCCTGGCCGGGTTGGACATGCTGGACACGGCCATCTCTCCGTTGGCCGGCGGCACGTCTCATCCGCCGACCGAAACGTTGGTAGCCGCCCTTCGCGGGACGCCGTACGACACCGGGCTCGACCTGCGCCGCCTGGAACCGATCGCCGATCATTTCCGGACAGTGAGGCGGAAGTACCAGCAATTCGAGAGCGACTTCACAGGCGTGGATGCCGAGATCCTCACGTCCCAGATTCCCGGGGGCATGTTGTCGAACCTGGCCGCTCAGCTCACCGAACAGAATGCGCTCGACCGCATGAAGGAAGTGCTCGACGAGGTGCCGCGCGTGCGGAAGGAGATGGGCTATCCGCCGCTGGTGACACCCACGAGCCAGATCGTCGGCACCCAGGCCACGCTGAATGTCCTCACCGGCGAGCGGTACCAAGTCATCACGAACGAGACCAAGAATTACTTTCTGGGCCTCTACGGCAAGGCCCCCGGTCCCGTGGATCGGGAGATCCAGGCCAAGGCCATCGGCGACGAGGAGCCGATTCGCGGACGTCCCGCCGACCGGCTGGAGCCGGAGTTGGAAAAGCTCGCCGAGGAAATGCCGGAGACGGCTGCCACGCTCGAAGACCAGTTGTCCTTCGCCCTCTTCCCCGCGATTGCGCGGGAGTTCTTCGAAGAACGGGCGCGGGGCGAGCTCAAGCCGGAGGAACTGACGCCCCGCTCAGAAAAAGGGCCAAGCGCCGCGGCGGAGTTGCACCTGGCGCCGGCGGAATTCCTGGTCACTGTCCATGGCGAGACCTATCACATCCACGTCTCGGGCTCGGGCCGCAAGGTGGACGGGAAGCGCCCCTATTACATCCGCGTCAATGAAAAGCTGGAGGAAGTGACGCTGGAGCCGCTCCAGGAAGTGCTGGCCGGCGTGCCCGAGGCGGCCGACAGCCA
>DATIBM010000197.1:0-2823 GCA_035457545.1 Nitrospiraceae bacterium | reverse complement strand
AGTCTGCGCTCTTCCTCCATCTTGGCTATCTCAGCATCGGAGGCAATTTGCTTGAGATCCAGGGGACGTAAGAGACCAGTCATTGGCTTTGCCCTTCCAATCCTATCGCGCTCGGCCGGGAAGCGGTCGCCCAGAAGTGGTTGCCCAATGGTGTTCAGCCCCTTCCGGCATGGGCTCGCAGGGCGCGGCCGGTCTCGTTCACGCCGGGCTGGCGGGCCGTCTCGATGAGCTTTTCAACCTCGGCCAAACGGGCCTTTTCGAGGTCGTTGCGCAGCTCGACGACATCGACCACGCGGCGAAGGTAGGTGATCATGCGTGAGGCAATGTCCGGCTCCCTCGCCAGCATGGCTGGGATTGCTTCCACGGCACGGCGCTCGTCGAGCAGCAGCATAAGAAATTGCTCGCGCAGGAGCTGCTTGAATTCCGCCAGGGTAAGCCCTTTGCCGGCTTCCTCCCGGATTCGACGGAGCAAGTTAAACGCGCGCTCGTCGACAACTCTCCCCGGCATGCGGATGTAGAGGAGCGCCCGTATCACCGCTTCGCGAGCTCCTCCTTCAGGAATGGCCTTCTTAAGTTCATCAATGCGTTGAGCAACCAAGGCAAGGTGCGTGGCATCCCTACCGAGCCTGCGGCGGGGACTTGCGTCGGATGCTTTTAGGCCAACGAGGGCCTGTAGAAGGGGCGAGCCGTAGACCGCGTGGAACAGCGCTTCGGAAGCGTGATCACGGACGTCCCGATACGCATCGAGCGATGTCTCGATCCCCTTCGCAACCCACTCCTGCGCTTGCCACAAGGCGTTATCCTTGGAGACCGGCTGGCGGGTTTCTCGCACGTAGTCAGCAGCGGAAACCAGAGGGCGCATGAAGGGGTTGACGTGCGAGAACATCTCGTACTGCAGGCGCAACGGGTGGATCCGGCGCAGCCATTCGGCCAAGCCTTCATTGGACCAGCTGCGGATCCAAGGTTGAACGAACGTGCGGTAAAGGCCGAGATTGATCTCCGACACCCGGGCCGCTGCCGCAAACTTGCGGTCGTCTTCATCACTGTTGCAGCCCAGCGCCCGGATGTCGTCAAGCGTGCGTGCCTCGAAGCGGACGAGATGGTCGCCGCCGATCAAATCGGAGCTGCGGACGTTTGGGTCCTTGCGCGTCATCACCGCTTCGTAGAGCCCCGGCGGGAGGGCATCAATTAGGTCCACGTTGCTTGCGAACTCATCGTGTTCCTTCTTCGCCACCGATCCGGACACGAAAATCCCGAGGTGGCCAATCGACTCGTGGATGGCGTAGACGATCGTCTGTCCGTGGGCTCTGATGTCGTCCACGCTCTCATAAAGCTCGAGGATCCAATCCAGAGCCTGTTGTGGCGGAGTGATGTTGTCGGCCTTTGAACAGAAGACGACGATCGGAGAGGAAATGCGGCGCAGATCGGAACGGGAGCCATCCGACCACACAACTTCTCCCGTGGCGAGCTTGTTGCCTACGAATAGCTCATCGGCGATGAACTGCATTTCTGCAGCGTTAAGCAGGACATGGCCGCCCCACCACTGCTCGAACTCCAGGTAGCGCGGCGCCTCGGTATCCACCTTGGAATAGAGGTTGTACTGCTTGGTCCAGAGCGTGTTGGCCGGATTCATGCTCTCAAAATTGGAGACCAGCCAAGTGCCGTCGAACTGGCCGTTACCTAGATCCCCCATGAGTGCCGTAAGCCAAGTGCCGCCAAGGAGCCCTCCCGTATAGCGCATCGGGTTCTCGCCGTGCACTCCGGCCCAATAGGCGAGCGGTGAGCCGGCCACGATGATTGGGCCGAAAAGCTCTGGCCTCAGGGCCGCAAGCAGCATGATCGCCCAGCCGGCCTGGCAATTGCCGATGACTGCCGGCTTGCCATTGGCTTGCGGATGGAGCTCAATCACCCGTTCGAGGAAAACAGCCTCAGCATGAACGATGTCCTCGATAGTCTGACCAGGAATGGGTTCAGGCAGGAATCCCACAAAGTAGCAGGGATGACCGGCCTTGAAGGCTACGCCGATTTCGCTGTCTGGCTTGAAACCGCCGATGCCTGGACCATGGCCCGCGCGCGGATCAACGATGACGAAGGGCCGTTTCTTCTCGACGATCTCTACACCAGCCGGTGGCGCGATGCGCACGAGAGCATAGTTCACCGGCCGCTGCAGCGTGCGCCCGTCCATGACGAGCTCACAGTCGAACTTGAGCACATGGGGCGCCGCCTTCGCGGCATGCTCCTGATAGCGCTCAGCCCGCTGGCGCAGCACATCCAGGAAAAGGACGCCGCGCTGCCACGCGTCAAGGTAGTAGGCCGATGCATCCTCAACCATATCTGCCGGGGAGGGAGCTTTGAAGGGTGGCCGGACCGCGGGGCTGCTCATCTTGGTCTCCCAGTGTACCAAGGTAATGCGCACGGCACGCGCTCACGCGCCTTGACCTCAAAGCCAGCGAGAGCCGGTAACTGGAGACCTTATAGCTTGTCGGACCTCGTCCGTGTCCTAGAAAATCGTCTACTTGTGAAGCCGGCATTCCGATGGTAAATATCACCGTTATGATCAGTATAGCCCGATGTGATCTGATCAAACGGTAGTAAATTCCGATAAGAGACTATCATTGAAGGAACAATACAAGGCAGAATTACATCGGCGGGCGCATAAATCCGGTCGACGGATTAGGGTAGCTGGTTCCGTGCGATGCCGGCCCCGGCTAAATCTACTTGGCGCTGCCGAAGAGTAGGATGTGTTCCTCTTCGTGACTTCGATTGGAGGCCGGCATGGCCGCATCGCTTCATCCCGCTGCCCCCCACGATCTGCCGGCGTTC
>DATIBM010000196.1:0-9388 GCA_035457545.1 Nitrospiraceae bacterium | reverse complement strand
CTTGGGCCTGGCTTGCAGGTATGGCAACCGGTAAGACGTATGATAAAGCGAAGCATCCGATCAGGCAGGACGCCACAGAAAGCAACGGTCTCAACGAACATCGAGTGTGAGCCATAGCCGGCGCTCCTCTCTAGTCCATCTGTCGATGACGCAGATCCCACTCGGCTACTTCCTGGAGCCCGACCTGTTGCAGCAAGGACGCACGCTGCTGCCGAAAGACATCGTTCAACGGCGCCGCGGCGATCAGATCGGAGATCGCCGCCATCGCGTCATACCAGAGCCCCTGGTCGGCATAGAAATGGACCGCATCCAGTGAGGAGGCCGACGGCACCTTGGCCTGCGGGAATTCCGGATCGATCCGCTCGATCGCGCCGCTGGCCACAAGGTCGCGGTCGGGCGTGGCCGGATCGATCAACAGGTTCACGAACCATCGGTACGGCACGTCGCGCTGAAGCGTGACCCCGTAATCCTTGAAGCGCATCGAGTGTATGCCGGCGCGCTCCGACGGCGGAAGCGCGATCGAGCGCACCACCTGAAGCGACCGCGCATCCAGCAGCACGAACAGGGTCCGTGCCTGGGTCGGCCGGGACAGGTACCAATAGACCACGGGTTGATCGGCGATCGTGAGACCAACGTGGTTCGGCACGAGCGAGATCAGGGTGGGAACATCCGCGGCGGGAAGCTGATGCGTCTGATCCAACGCGGTGACGTGCTGACGGTCTGGCGCTCCCGGTCCTGTTCCGGCGACGACGGGAGTCTCATCGATCGGCTGTTCGTCTGGCAGCGCCACGGCGGCAACGGCGGGGATCGCCCAACCTGTGAGGAGCAGGGCGCCGACCGGCCATAGCAGGAATAGGAGGCGCGCAGGTCTCCTTCGACCATTTTGGCGCGGGGGGGCCATGGATGTGTGAGGACGGGATGGTCTCATGGCAGCGGATTCGCTTGCCGGTCGAAGTCGGCGACGTCGGGCAGCCCGATCTGTTCCAACAGAGCGGCCCGCTGGAGCCGCAGGACCCGGTCCTTCGGATGGGCCGCGATCAGATCGGAGATCACGGCGATCGCGTCATACCAGAGTCCCGCCTCGGCATAGAGGCAGATCGCGTCGCGCGGGTCCTGGCAAGTGGTGTTTAGGAATAGGTCTTCCGTGTAGGGACGCCGTTCGATCACGCCCATCGCATGGATGTCCTTCGAGCGCGACTCCGGATCGACCACGATCGAGATGTGCCAACGGTATAGCACCCGTTCCTCCAGCATGTGCTCGAAATCGGCCAGCCGGATCATTTGAATGCCCGCCTTGGTGGGCGCGGGGAGCGTCCGTTCCACGACGGGTTTGTACTGGGTGGTGTCTTCCAGCGTGAAGACGATCGGATAGGACGTCGGCGAGGAGAGGAACCAAAAGAGCGCCGGCCGCTTCTTCACCGTTTCCCCGACATGGTCCGCCGGAGCCAGGACCTTGAGCACCGGCTCTCCCTGCTGCCCGCCCCGGAACCCGCCGTCCACCCGGCCCCGCGACGGTCCGCGCGCGCGGGGTTTGTACACCGGCATCGTGGGCGCGATGGGCTTCTGAAGCAGTGCACCCTCGCCGACCTCGGGCAGACCGCTCGGCTCGACCGGCTGCGCCTGCCCCGAGCCGAAGCTCATGACCCCGAGCAGAAGCGCCACGAGCAGCCCCGTGCCGGGACGCCAGGCCTGTGCAGCAGCCTGCGCGTTCGGCACGTTCAACCGTCTATGATCCCGCCGCTTGTTCATGGGTGTTGCCAGGTTGTTAAGAACGTTATTGAGCTCTTTCGTTGCATTGCTCTGCCTGGGCCTTGCCCCTCTCCCATCGCCCTCTCCCCCCGGGGAGAGGAGGCAGTGAGGGGGCCACGTTAGAGCCAGTTGTTCAAAAGCAGAAACGGCGACCAATAGGCCGGATGCTCATAGCCGAGATCAGACATCATGGTCATCTGGGCCCGTTGCAGGGCCACCGCCTTGGACACCCCGGCTTCACTTAACTGCCGGTAGAACTCGCCGACCAATTTCGAGGAAGCCGCGTCGTTGATCGACCATAAGGTGGCCAGGGCGCTTCGGGCGCCGGCCTTGATGGCGACGCCGGCCAAGCCGAGCGCGGCGCGCTCGTCGCCCGCGGCGGTTTCGCAGGCGCTGAGCGTCAACAGCTCAAGCGGGTCCCGTCGAAATTTGAAGAGCCCCACATATTGGTCGAGCCGTTCCATCGTCAGTTTGTCGTCGTAAGTCAGGACGAAGGAATGGGCCACGTCCTTGTCGAATCGGCCATGAGACGCGATGTGCAGGACGGAGATCGGCCGGTCCTTGAGTTCCTGTTCCAGCTTCCCTGTGACAAACGTCTTGTTCAGGAGTTGATCGCCGCCGTAGAGCGACCGGATCGTCGTGAGTTCCCCGGCCACGTGCGGAAGGGGCGGGAAGCCCTGTGTCGCTTCCGTCAGGCCGCTGGCCAGCAAGCGCACCCGCTCCCGGGCAAAGGGCTGCGGGTCCGTCAGGTAGAGGCCCGGCGTGGTTGCGACCGCGTATTGACGGATCAGGAACTGCCGGCCGTCATGAAGCGCGGCCATCGGGATCGTGCGAAGGGGCCCGTCCGGTACGACGACGAGCGTGTCGATCCTGGCCGCCGCGAAATCCGGCTCCCACGGCCGCACGAGCCAGTCGTACAACCGCTGGGCGTGTGGCAGATACTCGCGGGAGGTGCGCTTTTCCAGCAACTGCCGCAGGCGGCGGACTTCCTCGCTGAGAGCAGACGCCGAGACGTCGACCGCGAGACGTTTGAGCCCTCCGGGCAGACTGACCAGCAATTCCAACCGATCGGGAAAGACGATCGGGTAGAGGACCGCCGTCGTCGCGGAGACCGTCTCCACCCGCTTCTGGGCATGCAGCGCGTCCACGCACTCGTCACGGAAATAATCCCGCAACTCGACGGCCTTTGAGGCCTCCACCGCGTCCCGCGCCGCCTTCAGGTAACCCTGCGCGGCTTCCCCTTCGTCCATCCGGGCGGCCCGGTGCAGGAGCAGATCGGCATATTCGACATAGAGCGGACGCAGCGAATCGGAGCCGCCGAAGCCGGCGTGCTCCGGGGACAGGGCCACCTCGGGACGAATGGGTTCCAGGGTATGGACGGCGGTGCGATAGGAAGCGAGCGCTTCGTCCAACTGATTGAGGGAGGCCAGGATGCGCCCCAACTGCCATTGCCAGCGATATAGGGACTCGGGCGCTTGGGCTGCCTGTGCCGAGAAGGTCGCCCGCCTGGTCAGGCGGGCGGCTTCCTCATAGCGATGTTCCGACTCATAGAGCCGCCCGAGATAGCCCCAGGCGTAGGAGGCAGTTCGCCCATCACCCTGTTGATCTGCCATGGCCGCCGCCTCCTGGAGCGATCCGGCCGCGCGCAACAGGATCTCGTTCTTGTTTTCCGATCCGATTCGACTGGCATCTCCCAGAACGGTCCCCAGCGAGATGAGGGCCGAGGCCTTATCGTAGGACGGTGGAAGGGCCTGAATCCCCTGCGAGGCTGCGTCCAGCCAAGCTTGCGCTTCATCGTGATGGCCCAAGCGGAGCGCGGCGCGGGCGGCGTTGACGCGCGCGCGATTCGCCAGCGCGTCCTGTCCCGCGGTCTGGGCCAGCGACAGGCTTTCGCGATAGGAAACAAGCGCCTCGTCATAGTGGCCTTCCAGCGAACGGAGGATGCCGAGGTCATTGAGGACGGCGGCGGTCAGCGCCGGATCTCCCACGGTCCGGGCGATATCGCGCGCATGACCGAGAAACTGGGCGGAGGCGTCGAATTGACGCGTCGAAAGGTAGGCGCGGCCCAACCGATCCAACACTTGGGCGGTCCAGGCCGGCTGGCCGACCTGCTGGGCCAGGGCCAAGGCCAAATCGAGTTGCTGGAGCGCCAGCTTGGGATGGCCGAGCGCCTGCGCGGCTTGTGCGGCCTGCACCAGCGCGCGGCTCTGGTCCTTGGGCCGGTCGGCCTCCTCATAACGTTGAGCCGCTTCCTTCC
This sequence comes from Nitrospiraceae bacterium, assembly GCA_035457545.1. GTDB lineage: Bacteria > Nitrospirota > Nitrospiria > Nitrospirales > Nitrospiraceae > Nitrospira_G. The sequence goes on along the minus strand of DATIBM010000196.1, from coordinate 5,382 downwards.
AGGCGGTCAATGCCTGGTCGAACGCCCCTCGCTGATAGGCCGAGGCCCCTTGCTGCATGAGGGCGTCCGGAGTAGTTGCCGCGGCTGGTGAATCGGTTGCGGCATGGGTTGTCGCCGGCAACCATGCGGGCAGGCCGAACGGACCGAGTGACAGTAGGCAGAACAGCGCACCGCGTACAATCCCTCTTGGGTGGCGACGGCTGTGTCTGGATCGATCCATTGCGCGCTTTCGACTACAAGAGGTTGATGGTCAGGCCCAGGTGCACGCCATAATCCTGCAGGGCATCGCCCACCCGATCGATGTGGTTCAGTTTCTGGCCCCAATAGACCTCGAAGATCGCGCGCTCCTTCGGGAGAATATTCCACCGCAGGCCCATGCCGACGCTCGCGATCGTGTCCGGCAGGCCGACGATGGGCGTGGTGGTGAAGGGGCGCTTGTTGACGCCCAGGTTCCATCCATGGCCGACGTCGACGAAGGGGGCGAGCTGAAACATCGGTTCGCCGCTGGCCCAGCGCCAAATCGGAATACGGCTTTCCAGGGAGGCGAGAAAGGCGTTGTCGCGCAGCAACGTCACTTCTCTGTATCCACGCACGCTGTAGCGGCCGCCGATCGCGACCTGCTCGAGCGGGAACAGCGGCGAGTTGGTCACTTGCAGGTCCATGCGCCCCAACAGTTGCATGTCCAGCCAGTTCTTGCCGAGCTGCTTGATGCCTTGAGCCTGGCCCAGCCAGGCAAAGAACTGCCCGTCCGGCAAATCGTCGTCGGCGTTGATCGTGGCCCCGAGCGCGTTGATCCCCACGCTGAACCGGGACCGCACGGCCACGACCGTATCCACCGTGCGATGGGTCCATTCCTGGACGAAGCGGAGGGCCGTCACGGTGGCGGCGCCGTTCTGGAAGCCGGGGAAGAGGTCGATGGGGATGGTCTTGAAGAGAAAACTTTGCGTGAACAGGTGTTCGCCCAGAATCGAGAAGGCAACTTCATCCGTCACAGTCTTGTAAATCGGCTGGCGCAGCCCGAACCCGATGATCTCCGTGTTGGTCTTGATGTCCAGCGGATCGAAGGGATCTTCGACGAGCTTGTAGTCGTTCCGGCGGTAGTTGGCGGAGAAGGTCGTGTCGTACCGGTTCAATGGGATGGCGTAGGTCGCGTCGATGATCGGAATGGCGCCGGCCGACTGGCCGTAGGTAAGAGCGAGCACATCGCCGTTGCCGGTCAGGTTATCGTCCACCAGCGTGGCGAGCCCGCGGATCTCGCCGACCAAGGGCGTCTGGTAGTTATCCACTTGCAATGTGGCGTGGAACGGATTGCGATCGGCGACCCGCACGTTCAGCTCGCTCTCGCCCAGCGCCTGTCCCGGGCGCAACTCGGCGTTGATGCGCTCGATCCGGCGGTCCTGTTGCAGCAATTGCAACCGCTCCTGCAGGGGCGGCAGGGTGACGGGGGTCGTGACGCCCAACTCCAGCCGGTTGCGCAGGTAGCCGGACCGGAACCATTCGTTGCCCTCCACGTTGATGCGCGTGAGCTTGCCTTCGATGATTTGGACTGTGATCACGCCGTCCTTCACGTCCTGGTCCGGGATGATCGCGCCGGAAGTCAGATACCCCTTGTTGACATAGTGCAGGGTGAGCGCCAAGCGGAGCCGCTCCAAGTCTTCCGTCGTGAGCGTGCGGTTCTTGAACGGAGCCGTGACCTCGGCCAATTCCGCATTGGAGAAGACCGTATTGCCGCTCACCTGGATGTCCCGCACGAAGACCTTCACTTGACCGAGCGGTGCTTTCCCCGGCTCCTCCGGCGTCAACGGCGGCAGGGGCGGGAGCACCGGACTCGGCGGGGGGATCGGCCGCTGGAATTCCTTCTTCAACGGGCCGGGCGGCTCGCCGCTCCGGCCGGTCGGATCGAAGATGGGAGGCGGAATCGCCTGCCCGTAAACCAATGATTCTGATGCAAGCGCGATCATGAGCAAGGTCAACAGGGTGAACGGAAAATGCCGGCATCGAGCCGCCGCCCCGAGCGCCGGTTCGCCAGCGCGATAGGTCATGAGCCGCAGCCCGCCGTCCAGTCGAACATGGGGTGCCCTGCCGCGGCGCTGGAACCAGGCCATCGTCGGATCGAAAAGGTGTCCGGTGTGGAGTGGGCATCCATGAAGTTCCTCGCAAAGAGTGGGGCCTCGTCCTGCGCCGCAGCCGGCGAACCAGGCCCATCCCACGCAAACGGGCTGGTCAGCCAGCCGCCAGGCTCGGGCGGGAGCCCATAACGTCCTGCCACGACGAAACTGCTGAACTGGCCGCCGGTCAGCGCGGCGCAGCGCTGGCTGAACAACGACGTGGCGGTGAGTGGATTCTTCGGCAACGCGACCAGGCGGCCCGCCATCTGGGCGGTCGGAGATTGGATGTTCACCGTGCCGCTGATGCCGAACTGGGAGGAGGCGTCGATGACGCTGGTGGCGTCCGCCAGGAACGACTGGGTGGTGATCGAGATGTTGCCCCCCTGTCCCTGGGTTGCGTTGGCGATGATCTGGCTGTTCTGCAGGATGACGGCCTGTGGATCGATGGTAATGTTCCCGCCCACCGTCGTCGTAGAGCCCTGCACGGAGGCGTTGAGCTGGCTGTTGGTAAGCCGAACGCTGTCCGTGGCGAGCACCGTGATGTTCCCGCCGCTCGCCTGCGCCGCCTCGGTCGTCACCGAGCTGTTCGTGCTCGTGAAGGTTTGGCCCGCGTTGATCGTGATGTTGCCGGCGTTGCCAGGGCCGGTGCTGCTGGCGGTAATTGAGCCGCCATTATCGAGTGTGGTGGACTGAACCGAGGAAATCGTAATGTTGCCACCCGTCGCGCTGGAGGCGATGCCCGATGTTGCGGCGGAGATTGTCCCTCCGTTCTGGATGGTCACGGTCCGGGCCGAGATGTTCGTATTACCTCCCTGGCCGGTCCCTTCCGCGGTGGTGAAGATGCCGCTGTCAAGACCTTCGATCACAACCGACCCGGCAGGACCCAACTGGCCTTGGATAGTAATGGTTCCCCCGTGGCCGGAAGGGCTCACGCGCGGGCGGTTGGGTGGAGGAAAGGGATCGAAGGCGCTGCCGCTTCGGACCTGACCTCCGTCAGAGAGACGGACATGTTCAGTAACGAGATTAAGGCGTCCTCCAGTACCGGTACCAAATGTTTCAGTCGAGAGGCTGCTGTCTCCGGCGACATGAATTTCGTGGGCCGTAATGGTGAGATCAGCGGCGGGTGCGGCCCCCCGTGAGATCGTCTGAATTGCAGATTCCCCATCAAGACTTAAATTGCCTGACAGGTTCACCGCGATAGGTCCCGGCGCAAGCGTGGAAAAATTGTCTCCCTGAATGCGGGAGCCATTCAGGACCCGTAAATTCTTGGCTTTAATCTGAATCCCCCCAAGCGATCCCGTACCCCGTGTCGCATTAAACAACGATGACTGAGCAGTGAGCGTAATATCTCCATTCGGCGCATTTACCATGATTGTGCCCGCGTTTCCGCTACTCTGTTCGGTTTGAGTTGTGACAAAAGCGGTCGGCATCGTAATGTTTCCATGCGTGCTTGTCAGTTCGATATCGCCGGCATTGCCGGATGCGAATCGTGAAGCGGATTGAATGAAGCCCACAGTGCTAATTTCGAGACGTTCTTTGGCCCGTAGGGCAATATCGCCGGCATGGCCAGACCCTTCCGTGAACGTTGCGATCTGTCCGAGTTCTTTCACGACAATGGAATTGGCATCAAGCGAGATGTTCCCGCTACGACCTCCTTGACTTTCGGCTGAAACATTGGACCGGATTCCCGTGAATGGGAATGTCAGGAAATCGAGAATACCCGCGATTTCTATGTGGTTCGCCCTGACGCGCACGCCGCCCGACCCGATACCTGGGGCCGCATCATCGGTCACGTTCGTTTCAAGGATGGCGCGATTACGAATTAACACGTCCTGCGACATCTGAATGTCGATGCCTGAGCCAGGTGGCCCGGCTGGTGGTCCGGCTGATTCTGTTGTATTGGCGGAGATCATGGAGTCATCCACGATCAGACGACCGCCCCTGATAGCGATGGTGCCTCCTCCATCACCACTCGCATCAATGACTGATTGGCTTGTGACCTGGATCGTGCCCAGGGGTCCGAACGACTGACCATCGATATTGGGAGCTTGATCCAGGGTTCCGGCCAGGATTTCTCCTGGCGAAGCAACGCTCGCGAGATTGATTCGACCGTTGGGCGATGAGAGCAAGGCGGTCTGAGTCGTTCCGTTTTCCAACTTCCCATTCTGAACCGTGATATTGCCTCCGATCAGGGAGATACTCTGGTCTGCTGCCAGGGTGAGCTTGCTGCCTTCAATTGAAATGGCACCGGGGTTGGTTCCGAGAAATCCGAAGGCCGCGACCGGCGCCGTGCTCAGGAGGGCATCGGCGGCCATATTCGGAACCGCGTTGAACCTCGTATTGTCGGAGAAGCGCAGGTAGTCGGCACTGGTGAACGTAACCATGCCACCGACATTGAGCGTGGCGGTGGGGCCGAAGAGAAACCCGGCCGGGTTCATCAGGAAGAGATTCGCGTTGGCGAAGTTGGTCGTTTGGATAGTCCCGAAGATCGATGAGAGATTCCCGCCGGTCACCCGTCCGAGAATGTTGGTTGTCGGGAGCCCGGCATCGTTCACGAAGTTGGCGACGTTGTTGGCTGGAACATTGAAGTTCCCGAAGCTGTGAAACAGATTGGGTCCGTTTGTCGGCCTGGCGCCGCCGGTGATGTGATACGTGTTGCCGCTCTGAGTCACGGTTGTCCCTAAGTTGCCTATGCCAGTTGTCGAGGTTATGGGGGGAGGTGTCTGAGCCTGCGATGCCGACACTGGGCATCCGGGACCCCCAAGTACGATTCCAATCAGCACCACTACAGCGATTGCTTTAGAACTAGCGCTAGGCATGTGATGTGTGTGAGGTGATTGCATTGGGCGGAATATGCAGTGCTATTAGTGTCATTCGATGTTCTTGAGACCGTCCAATCAGCGCTCTTCCAGCCTCATGGGCATACGCTTATCGTGCTGTTTGGGCGAACCACGATGGTCAATGAATGACTTCTTAAGCTCCTCCGTGAGCTGCCTGACCATGTCCGGAGTAAAATCCATCGCATCTTGTGATTTGGGCTCCCCCGGAGACTCACCTTTCGGGGAAAACTTTGTGCACATGAGCTTCATATTCTCGACGTTACCAGTCAGTCGGAGACTGAAGGTTCCACAGCCGAGTTTGCCTTTGTTGCGAAGGTCAACCAGTTGCTGGAGGATATCCGGTTCTGCCTCGATTGTAATAGGTAACCCCTGGTCGTTTTTCAGCGTAAACTCCTGGCCTGCCAAGATATTCTCAACGCAGGCTTCGACCTTGG
>DATIBM010000195.1:0-14788 GCA_035457545.1 Nitrospiraceae bacterium | reverse complement strand
CCGAGGCGATGCCTTCCTGCAGTGCGGTCGCCGCCTCGTTCACCATAGCCAACAGGAGCCGTGACCGGCTCCATTTGGTTCGACGTGAACCGCTCTCTTGCGAGATTCGCTGGATCAGATGGTCCAGGCTTTGATCGCGGCCTCCCTCCTCGGTGCTGAGATAGTCGTAGAATCCGTGACCGGCTTTGACGCCCAGCCGTCCGGCCTTGACCAAGGCCTCCAGGAGAGGCGCCGGCGCCATCCTGGATCCATAATGCCGATGGAGGATTCGCGCCACCTCGAGCGCGATGTCCAGCCCTACGGTATCGGACAGGGCGAACGGGCCGACCGGCATGCCGAACGAAACCAAGTCCTGGTCGATCTCTTTCGGCGATGCGGCGCCTTCCTGAAGACACAGGATCGCCTCGTTGACGTAGGGCATCAGCAGCCGATTTACCAAAAAACCGGCGCATTCCTTCACGACGATCGGGGTCTTGCGGAGGCTCTGTGCGAAGCCCACGGTATCGTCAACAGTCTGGGGATCAGTGGCGAGCCCTGGAATCACCTCCACCACCGGCATGGCGTAGGCCGGATTGAAGAAATGCAGCCCTAAGACCTTGCCCGGCCGGTGGGTAGCTGCGCCCAATGCCGAGATCGAGAGCGCGGACGAGTTGCTGGCCAGGATGGCGCCCCGTGGACAGACCTGATCCAACTCCTGAAAAATCCGCTTTTTCAACTTCAGGTCTTCAGGAACCGCTTCGATGACCAGGTCGACGTCCCGGAGGTCGGCAGGGCCGGCCGCCGGCGCGACCAGCAACATCTTCTCCTCGACCTGTTCGGGCGTCATCTTGCCCTTGCTGACGCGCGCCTCATAGATCGCGCGCACGGAAGCGACCCCTCGCTGCGCCAGCGGTTCATTGATGTCGGCGAGCACGACCGGCAGGCCGGCGAAGCTCACGACCTGCGCGATTTGCGCGCCCATCGTTCCGGCTCCCATCACTCCGACCTTGTAGATGTACATGGCGTGTCCCGTGCTTCGTCAATCGTCATGCGTCATTCGGTCTTCCCTTTGACGATTGACGGTTGACCTGGGCGTCCTATATCCGCTCGAAGACCATCGCCGCGCCTTGCCCGCCTCCTATGCATAAGGTCACCGCTCCCAGCGTCGCCCCGCGCCGCCGCATCTCATAGAGGAGCGTGAGGACCAGACGCGTGCCGGTCATGCCGACCGGATGGCCGAGCGCGATGGCGCCGCCGTTGACGTTCACAATCTCCCGCTTGAGGCCCAACAAACGTTCGACCGCCAGATACTGGGCGGCGAACGCCTCATTCACCTCGAGCAGCTCCAGATCGGCCAGTTTCAGCCCTGCCCGCTTGAGGGCCAACGGCAAGGCTTCTGCCGGCCCGATCCCCATCCGTGTCGGTTCCACCCCGACCATGGCATATCCCCTGATACGGCCGAGCGGAGCCAGCCCCAGCGTCCGCGCCCGCTCAGCGGACATCACGACCGCTGCCGCCGCTCCGTCATTGAGCGGGCAACTGTTGCCCGCCGTCACGGTTCCGCCCTCCTTGAAGAGGGGAGGGTAGAGGGCGAGCTGTTGTTCCGTCAGCGCGACGTTCGGTCCTTCATCCTGTGCGAACAACGTGGGCGCTGCTTCACGGCCTGCGACGGTTTTGGGCACCGTCACCGGCAGAATCTCTTCTTTAAATTTGCCTTCGCGGATCGCTCTGAAGGCGCGACGGTGACTCTCCACCGCGAAGCGGTCCTGCTCCTCCCGGCTGATGCCGAACTCTTCGGCGAGGGTTTCGGCGGTCCGCCCCATGAGCTGGCCGCAAAAGGCGTCGGTCAAGCCCTCCCAGATGCTGTCGATGAACTCGGCATGACGGAGCCGCTTCCCCCACCGCATGTCGCGGGAGATGAACGGGGCGCGGCTCATGCTTTCGACCCCTCCCACGACCTGCACGTCCGCGTCCTCGCTCTGAATATTCTGATGGGCGTTCACGAACGGCTGAAGGCCCGAGGCGCAATTGCGCTGGACCGAATAGGCGGGCGTGCGAATCGGCAACCCTGCCATGAGGGCGATCACCCTCGCGATGTTATACGCATCGCTGGTTTGCCCTACACACCCGACGATCACTTCCTCCACGAGCGCCGGATCGAGGCCGGCCCGGGTGAGAGCTTCGCGCACGACCAGCTCCCCGAGCTTCTGGGTGGGAAGGTCCTTGAGCGCCCCGCCGAAGTTGCCGATGGGCGTCCGTGCCCCTGCGACAATGACGGTGTCCTTCATGAAGGCCTCCTCGAACGTCTCAGACGGCGCGTTGAATCTGCGCGCCGTGAGCGGCCGCGACGGCTTCCTCGCGAAGCGCCCGGCGCAACACTTTCCCGATCAGGGTCCGCGGCAATTCACGGCGAAATGTAATGGCGGCCGGAACCTTGTAGCGGGCCAGGTCCTTGCTGCAATGTTCGATCAATTCCTTCTCGCTGACCTCCCGCCCTTCTTTGGTCACCACATAGGCGTGCAATGCTTCTCCATAGCGATGATCCGGAAGCCCCACGACCACGGCCTCCTTGACGTTCGGATGGCGATACAGGATCTCTTCGACTTCCCGCGGATACACCGTCTCGCCCCGCGATTTGATGATGTCCTTCTTGCGGTCGACGAAAAAGAAAAAGCCCCGGTCATCTCGCCGGACAAGGTCCCCCGTATAGAGCCAGCCGTCACGCAAGACGAGGCGCGTGTCCTCCTCCCTGTTCCAATAGCCGCGCATGACCTGCGGTCCTCTGACGATCAGTTCCCCGACTTCGTCCACAGGCACGTCGTGAAGACCGGTCTCCGTGTCCACAATGCGCGCGTCCGTATCCGGAAACGGAAGCCCCATCGAGCCACGGGGATGGGTTCCGTGCAACGGGTTGCAATGGGTCGCTGGCCCAGCTTCGCTCAGGCCGTAGCCTTCCGCAATCCTCGCCCCGGTCAGGCGCTCGAACCGTTCCTGCACGTCGGCCGGCAACGGACTTGCCCCGCTCAAACAGACACGCAGCGATCGCAAATCGTAATGGCCGGCGTCCGGATACTCGGCGATCATCGTGTACATCATGGGCACACCCGAAAGCATCGTCACACGATGCCTGTGGATCGCCTTCACGACCTCGTCCGCGTGAAACCGGGGCAGGAGCACAATCGGACAGCCTGTCGCGATCGCCAGGTTTTGGCAGGTGCTCTGGCCGTAACAGTGGAAAAACGGGATTGCGCCCAGGAAGATCTCCCGGCCCTCTTGAAGATCGGGATACCAGTATCGGCCTTGCAGCGTGTTGACGACGACGTTGCGATGGGTCAGCATCACGCCCTTGGGCGTGCCCGTCGTGCCACCCGTGTATTGCAGTTGGGCGAGGTCGTCGGGTTGCACGGACGGGAGATCGGCGGAGCGGCTCTCGTCCGCCGGGGACGCCACGCGCAACAACTCGCGGAAATCGTACGCGGGCGGCGTGGGGTCGATATGAACCCAGCGTTTCGCCAGCCGCGCCTTGATCGGGTAGAGGAGTTTCTTGAACAGCGGCAGATAATCCCGAACGCTGGTGACGATGATGCGCTTGGGGAGCCAGGCCGCTTGCCGGACAGCCTGGACACGGGCGTAAAACAGGTCAAGGACCACCATCGTCTCCGCTCCGGCATCCGTCACCTGGGTCTGAATCTCTCGTTCGACGTAGAGCGGATTGGTCGGCACGGCGACGGCGCCCGCTTTGAGAATTCCATAGTAGACGATGACGGCCTGCGGAATATTCGGGAGCATGAGGGCCACCCGATCGCCCTTCGCGACGCCGAGCCGCCGCAGCGCGACTGCAAAGCGGGTCGTCAAGTCGTCCAGTTCGCCGTAGGTGATGCTGGCGCCGTAGAACAGGAGCGCCGGAGAGTCGGCGCCACGGGCCGATGAATGTCGCAGGAAGTCAGGGACCGTCCAGGCTGGATAGTTGACAGTCGGAGGAACACCGGAATCGTACTGGCTGATCCATGGCCGCTCCATAATAATATGAGCCTTCGCTCCATCATCCGTCGGTGAGGACACCCATTGGGCTAACCGGCCCGCCGTCGGGCCAGATGCTCCCACGTCTTGGCCGAGCCGGCTGACCGGTGTTCCAGCCCCATCCAGAAGCCTTCCAGAAAGTTCAGCACGGCGTTCACCCCGTCACGGAAGTCGGCCTTCTCCTGTTCGGTCATCCCTTCGCTCCCATTGTCCTGGGCGCCGCCAACAGCGGCCACGGCCTGCGCCATCGCCTCTTCATGCGAGGCTTCGAGCTGCCGGTGAAAAGTAAAATAGGTCATGTCCATGGCGGGATACCGTTGGGCCTTGAGGATGGAGAGGCCGGGGATCAGGTGATCCCACATGGTGATCGCCATATTCTCCAGACCGAACGAGGCGCCGAGCGCCCTGGCGTGATTGCCGTCGCTGTAGAGCTGTTCCATTCCGTCGATATAGGCGCGGGTGGAAGGCAGCATCGGGCGCGCCATCGCCTCATGGACCGAGATCCCGACAGACCGGAGGAAGTCTCGATAGAGCAGCTCATGCCGCCTTCTGGTTTCGCCGTCACCCAGTTCCGAGTAGAGCACCTTCGTCAGCTCGTCCGCCACCTGCTCGTCCTCCGTGTTCACCAACTGAGCGGCGAGAATCCGGGGGAAAAACCGCGCGAAGTTGTAAAACTCGACGGCGAACTCGTGAAATTCTTGGTCGGTGACCTCTGCGGTCTTGAAGCGGTCCAGGTAGGGATTGTTGATTGCGCCGTGACGAAGGACGAACTCCCGCATCTCCTCATAGAAGGTCATGGAGCACCTCCTGACGCCGTATGTCGAGATCGCGCCTTGATGATAGTACTTTCATATCATAAAAACAATGAATAACTTTGTGGTGAGGAGATGAGGCATTGCGAAGGATCATGGTTGGCTCTGAATAGGCTTGCAGTAAGAGGTTAATGGCCTTTGTCGGATAATATAAAAAACATATTGTTCAATATATATAATGTTGTTATACTCCCAGCCATGTTGCTATACTCCGGATGAAGGAGGGAGGCATCGCGATTCACTTGCCCGGCAAGACCAGCGACTCCAACCAGCTGCGGGGTAGAGGAGGTCACACCATGCGCGGATCAATGGGCATCGATCACATCACGCTCTGTGTGGAAGATCTGGATTCGGCGGAATATCTGTTTACCAAGGTGCTCGGATTTGAGGTGATTTGGTCGGCACGGGACGTGGGAAGCGACAAGTCCAGCATGGATACGGTGGTCGTCCAACGGGGTGAGGCCAAGATCGCGCTCATGCAGGGGCGGGACAAGGCGGTCAAGTCCCAGATCAACGAGTTCATCGAAAAGTACGGCCAAGGGGTGCAGCACGTCGCAATCGAGGTGGACGATATCGAGGCCGTCTGCAAGGAATGGGAGGCCCACGGAGTGAAGTTCAGCGGTCCGCTCAAGGACGGGCGGGATGGATTCGGCCCGCTCAAGCAGCGGTTTACCTACCCCCTGTTTCCCGGCGCCGGGGTGTTTCTCGAATTGACGCAACGGGAGCATGGTGAAGAAAAGTCCAAGACCTTCGTCCGGAGCACGGTCGAGTCTCTGTACAAAGACATCGAGCGCGACCAGATCGCAGGCGTCGAACAGACCATCATCGATTACAAGTCGAGCCCGGTTCCTCTCCGACGGAGGCAGAAAACGAGCCAGAAGCGGGCATCGTAAATGGGCTTGCTTCGAGTCATCTGTAAGGGAGACCTGATTCGCTGCATGTCATGTGACGGAGGTCCGTCATGTACCTGCTAAAGAAAGGGAAGGTGCCGCTTCAGGCGCATGTGGCTATCCCGGAGGGGCTGTGCGAGGAAGAGCACGGACGCCAGGGGTTCAGCGGTCCCGCCTCTCATTTATACCGAACTCATCCTCCTACCGGATGGGTCCGCATTGAAGGTCCCCTCCGTCCCCGCGCGTTTGCCTGCTCCGATCTCGCCACGCAGGATCTGCGGTCATCCGACGCTCGTCCGACCGAAATCCTCCGCAGTCCGGACGGCGGCCTGTTCATCTCGCGGCGCGCCGCCTCGATGCCCTTTTTTGTCAGGAATGCCGACGGCGATGAAGTGCACTTTGTCCATGCCGGCCAGGGACGGTTTGAAACGGACTACGGCTCATTACCCTATGAACCGGGCGATTATGTCGTGATCCCCAAGGGTACGACCTATCGTGTGATGGTGGGGACGCAACCCTCGTTGTTCCTGATCATTGAATCGGAAGAAGCCGTCCGCCTGCCCGAGCGGGGATTGCTGGGACAACATGCGCTCTTCGATCGGGGACTCTTGACGGCTCCGGAGTTGGACGGCGATTCGCCTTCCTTCGACCAAACCGGCGGCGAGACCCGCGAATGGGAGGTCCGGATCAAACGTCATGGTGAATACACGCGCGTCTGGTATCCGTTCTATCCGCTGGATGTCGTGGGCTGGAAAGGCGATCTCTGGGTCGCCAAGCTCAACGTGCGGGATTTTCGTCCCGTGACCAGCCCACGCTATCACCTGCCTCCGTCCGTCCATGCGACGTTTCAAGCCGGAGGGCTGTTGATCTCGAGCTTCGTGCCGCGGCCGTTGGAGAGCGATCCCGAGGCGCTCAAAGTCCCCTTTTACCACCGGAACATGGATTACGACGAGGTGCTGTTTTACCACAGGGGCAACTTCTTCAGTCGAGCCGGCATCCAACCGGGCATGCTGACGTTGCACCCGCAGGGCATCCATCACGGGCCTCAGCCTCAGGCCGTCGAGGCGAGCAAGGGGAAAACGCACACGGATGAAGTGGCTGTGATGATCGAATCCCGCCGGCCCTTCGCCGTATCCCCGGAGTTCGAAACGGTCGAGCAGAAGGACTACGCCCTCAGTTGGAGCCGCCCATGAAGCTGGCCAGCTTTCAAGTGCGCACGCCGGTCGGGTTGTTCACGAGGATCGGAGCCCTCCAGAGTGCTCATCTGGTGGACTTGAACATGGCCTATGCGCGATGGCTGGCGGACCAGAAAGAGGCACAGCCGTACCGGCTGGCGGCCGCGCAGGTGCCGGCGACGATGCTGGAGTTTCTGGAGGGCGGGCCCTCGGCGATGGAGGCCGCCCGACGGGCATTGGCGCATGCCGTGGCCTTGGGGACTGAGGCGGAAGGACCCGCAGGCGAAACGATCTTCTACAAGACCACCGTGGTGCGGATTATCGCTCCGTTACCCAACCCGGCTTCGCTCCGTGACTTCATCGCGTTCGAGGACCACATTGCCGCCACCTCCAAGCGGCGGGGGCAGCCCATCCCGCCTGAATGGTACAAGGCGCCGGTCTACTATAAGGGGAACCATCGCACGATCATCGGGCCCGACCAGGATCTGCCCTGGCCGCTCGCGACCACGAAGTTGGACTACGAGTTGGAATTGGCCTGTGTGATCGGCCGGCAGGGCAAGGATCTGTCGGAACGGGAAGCGGGCCAGTACATCGCCGGCTACACGATCATGAACGATTTCAGCGCGCGTGACGTTCAGTTTCAGGAGATGGCCTGCCGGTTGGGACCGGCGAAGGGGAAGGACTTCGCCACGGCCATCGGGCCCTATCTGGTGACCCCCGACGAGATCCCGAACCTGAACGACCTGACGATGATCGCGCGGGTCAACGGGGAAGAGTGGTCGCGCGGACGATTCGGCTCGATTTATTGGACCTTTCCTCAGATGATGGCACATGTGTCACAGGGGGAGCTTCTCTATCCGGGCGATCTGTTCGGATCGGGGACGGTGGGCGGCGGCTGCGGGCTCGAGTTGGACCGCTTCCTCAAGCCGGGTGACGTCGTGGAACTGGAGATTCAGCCGATCGGGGTCTTGAGGAACCGCGTGGTGAGGGCGGAGGCATAGACACAGCCACAGCGACTGTGGAACAGGAGCATGCGGGGGAATCACGGGCGGTATTTCTCCGGCGCCAGCAGATTCGATAAGGCAAAGAAGAGGCGCCGGCTCAAGCGAAGCTTGGTATGGTCCGCGGTTCAACCGAAGGTTGGTGTGGAGAAGAGCACAAGGGAAACCCCGAGAGGTGTTTCTCCGGCGGCGACAATGAAGAGGGGCTTCGCCCGGTGAGCCGCCGGTTCTAGCAAAGCTTGGTATGGAGGGAGGACGATGAGCGTCAACCTCACTCAGGAGTCAGCCCTGTCGGAACTGGTGGAGCGGCACCGGAAGCTCTACGTGAGCCCGGAGATCGACATCAAGCTGGAGCGGATCATCCGAAAGGGACCGCACTCGAATCTGTCGGAGTGGGACGTGCACCGGATTCTGCGCACAGCCCAGGCGGTGTACTTCGATACCCATGTCGAGGTCGTGTCGGGCCACCATACGGGGACCTACCTGCGATTCGAATCGATCGCGCGGGTTCCGGAACTCCTTGGCTTGATCGTCCGGGATATGGCGAACTGGATCTCGCGCACGTTCGAGAAGGAGTCGATCACGGGCATCGTCGCGACCGGCTCGGCGGCCGCCCAACTGGCGGACGGCATCGCCAAGCTACTGCATGCGCAGATGGGCCTTCGCGTGACCTTGACGCCCTACAACTGCGAGACGGGACGGATCGGCACGGAGATCGCCGAAGGACACATCAGGCTCGGCGAACGGTTTGTGGCGCTCAACGACGTGACCACCCGCGGGAATTGCGTGAGCAAGCTCGGCAAGGTGATCACGGACCAGGGCGGCCGTCTGGCCGGCATGATGGTCTTTGCCCGCCGGGACAGCGGCCAATTTCCCCTCATGGATGAGCTGATCGCCACCTATCCCTTCTACTACACGACGGACCTGGACATGCCGCAATGGGAGCCGGACCGCTGCCCCCTCTGTCGGGAGCGGCAGCCCTTGCTGTTCTGGAGAGACATGCCAGAATTATAAGCAACGTCACCCTCACACATCGGCTGGAGGTAGCTCATGGACCTGGCAGAGGTGAAACGCGAGATCAAACGGGCCGACCTGCTGCAGATGTACTCCTACCTTCGGCTCACCAGAGCCCTCGAAGACCGCATCAGCGCCCTGTACCGGCAGGGTCGGATCGTCGGCGGCTGCTACACCAGCCACGGCATGGAAGCCATCGCCGTCGGGTATGCTTCGGCCCTGGAACGGGATGACGTGATCGCGCCGTTCCACCGGGATATGGGGGCCTTTCTGATCCGTGGCATCACGCCGGGAGAAGTCATTGCCCAATACTTGGGCAAGCGCACAGGCCCCACCAAGGGCAAGGACGGCAACGTCCACATGGGAGACCTGAAGCGCGGAATCATCGGCTTTGTCAGTCACTTGGCCGACAACCTTCCCGTCGCGACCGGCGCGGCCCTGGCTTTCAAGATGCGGGGCGAAGCCCGGGTGGTGTTCACCGGCACGGGGGACGGCGGGACCAGTCGGGGCGATTTTCATGAGGCCATGAATTTCGCGGCTGTCCGCAAACTGCCGGTCGTCATCTTCTGCAACAACAACCAATACGCCTACTCCACGCCGATCCGGTATCAGATGGCGATCCAGGATGTGGTCGAGCGGGCCAAGGCCTACGGGATGCCGGGCGAGATCGTCGACGGCAACGACGTGGCGGCGGTCTATCTGGCCTCTAAGCGGGCCATCGCCCGCGCCAGGGCCGGGGAAGGACCGACGTTTCTGGAATTCAAGACGATGCGGATGCACGGCCATTCGGAACATGACCCGGCCAAGTACGTGCCGCGCGAGTTGCTGGAAGAATGGAAGCAGAAGGATCCGATCCTGAACGCCGAACGGCTGCTGGCGCAGCTTGGCTATGGAGACGCCGGCTATTTCCAAGAGGTCGGCGAGCGGGTCAAAAAGGAAATCGAGGTGGCCGTGGAGTTCGCGGAACAGAGCCCCTTGCCGGAGGGACCTGAGGTCTTGGAAGGAGTCTTCGCCACCGAATGGGAGGTCGCACCATGAGCACGACCATGACCAGCGTGGCATCCGGGACGGACGTGACGTATTTGGAGGCGATCTCCCAGGCGCTGGACGAGGAGATGGCGCGAGACAGCCGGGTCTTTCTGATGGGGGAGGACATCGGAACCTATGGAGGCGCATTCAAGATCACGGAAGGGTTTCTCCAGAAGTACGGGGAGTGGCGGGTGCTGGATACGCCGCTGGCTGAATCGGGCTTCGTGGGGGCGGCAATCGGCGCAGCGATGATGGGGCTCCGGCCCGTCGTTGAGATGCAGTTTGCCGACTTCATCTCCTGCGCCTTCGATCAGATCACCGAGGTGGCGGCCAAGAATCATTACCGCTGGGGCGCGCCGGTGCCGATGGTGATCCGCGCGCCGTTCGGCGGCGGCGTGCACGGAGGGCCCTTTCACTCCGAATGTCCGGAAGGCTGGTTCTTTCATTCCCCCGGCCTCAAGCTTGTGGCGCCCTCCACTCCCTACGACGCCAAGGGGCTCTTGAAGGCGGCTATCCGCGATCCCAACCCGGTCATCTATTTCGAGCATAAGTTTCTCTACCGGCGCATCAAGACCCAGTTGCCGAAGGGTGATTTCGTCGTCCCAATCGGGCAGGCGGACATCAAGCGGAGAGGGAATGACATCTCGGTCATCACCTACGGCGCAATGGTGCATGTCGCGCTGGAGGCGGCGGAGGTGCTGGGCCGGGAGGGGATCGATCTCGAAGTCGTGGACCTGCGGACGCTGAGCCCGCTCGACAAGGACACGATCTACGGATCCGTGCGCAAGACCAGCAAGGCTATTCTCCTGCACGAGGACAACAAGACCGGCGGCATCGGCGCCGAAATCGCAGCGTTGCTGGCCGAAGACTGTTTCGATCATCTCGACGGGCCCGTCGTGCGGATCGCGGCGCCGGATACGCCGGTGCCGTTCAGCCCGCCGCTGGAGGAGTTTTTCCTCCCGAAGGCCGGCGACGTCGTAGCGGCGGCAAAGAAGTTGGCAGCGTATTGAAGATCGTCAATAGTCAAGCGTCATGCGTCAATCGTGGAGGATGATGACAGCATGTTCACTTCTGAGCCGAATGACAATTGACGATTGACGCATAACGGAGTTTTATGGCGACTGACATTGTCATGCCTCAATTGGGCGAGAGCATCGCAGAAGGGACCGTGGTCAAGTGGCTGGTCCCGAAAGGCGGAAGGATCGAGAAGGATCAGCCGCTGCTTGAAGTCGAGACCGACAAGGTCGCCTTGGAGATTCCCTCGCCGGCGACGGGCCAGCTCGCCGAGGTCCTGGTCCAGGCGGGGGAGACGGTGCCGGTCGGCACGGTGCTGGCTCGTCTGGACGGAGGCGTCACGACGGAGACCGGGGTCATCAACCGGGTCGGCGGCGTCGTGGTGCGTCCGGCCGAGCCGACGTCCGGCGGGGAGGAACATTATTCTCCCGCGGTCCGCCAACTGGCGAAGGAACATGGCGTAGATTTGCATCAGGTCGTCGGGACGGGCGAGGGGGGACGCGTCACGAAAAAGGATGTGCTGGCCTTTGTCGCCAGGCGCGAACCCACGGCGACGCCATCTACCCCGCCGGGGGTGAAGCGCGAGGCGCCGGGCGAGATGCGGGAGCAAGATGAGATACTCCCGCTCACCCAAATGCGCCGGACCATCGCCGAACGGATGCTGAAGAGCAAGCAGGCCGCTCCTCATGTCGCCACCTTCTTCGAAGTGGACTGCTTCGAGATCGCCCGCTTCCGCGAAGGGCGGTCGTTGACCTATCTGCCGTTCATCATCAGCTCTGTGTGCAGGGCGCTCAGGGAGCTGCCGATCATGAACTCCTCATGGGGCGACTCGGGGATCGTCCTCAAGAAGGACATCCATATGGGCGTTGCCGTGGCGCTCGACGAGGGGCTGTTGGTGCCCGTGATCCGCCACGCCGATCGCAAGGGATTGTTGGAGCTCTCGAAGGAAGTGGCGAACCTGGCCGAGCGCGCCAGGAGCAAGAAGCTCGCGCCGGAGGAAGTCCAGGCCGGCACCTTCACGATCACGAACCACGGCGGATTCGGGAGCCTCTTCAGCACGCCGATCATCAACCAGCCACAGATCGCGATCCTCGGGGTCGGCGCCGTGCAGAAACGGGCGGTCGTCATCCATGAGGCGATCGCGATTCGGCCCATGTGTTATCTGAGCCTTTCGTTCGATCACCGCGTGATCGATGGCGCCACTGCCGATCAGTTCATGGCCAAGATCAAACGCGATCTCGAACAGCAGGATTGGGAGAAGCGCCTATGACCCATCGACCGCAAGCCGTCATCGTGAGCGCGGCCAGGACCCCGATGGGGAGCTTCAACGGGGTCTTCAGCCCCGTGCCGGCCACCAAGCTGGGGAGCCTCGCCATCGCCGAAGCCTTGAGACGCATCGAGCTCCGCCCCGATCGCGTGGACGAGGTCTACATGGGGTGCGTGCTGAGCGCGGGACTGGGCCAGGCGCCGGCGCGGCAGGCCTCCATCGGCGCAGGCATTCCGAACTCCGTCGGCGCGACGACCGTAAACAAAGTCTGCGGTTCAAGCCTCATGACCGCGATCATGGCCGCGCGCGCCGTCCAACTCGGTGAAGCGAAGGTGATCGTGGCGGGGGGCATGGAGAACATGAGCCGTGCGCCCTACCTTCTGGAGGAGGCCCGACAGGGCTACCGGCTCGGGCACGGGGAACTGACGGACAGTTTGATCAAGGACGGGTTGTGGGACGTCTATAACGATTTTCACATGGGCCATGGAGGCGAGCTCTGCGCCGCGAAATACCGCTTCACGAGGGAGGAACTAGACGACTTCGCGCTGGAGAGCTATCGCCGGGCTCGGGAGGCGGTGACCTCCGGCGCCTTTGCCAGGGAGATCGTGCCGGTAGAGGTGCCGCAGAAAAAAGGGGCCCCGCTCCTCATCCGAGAGGACGAAGAGCCCAATCGGGCGGATCTGAGCAAACTGCGTTCGTTGAAGCCGGTGTTTCAGGAGGACGGGGTGCTGACGGTGGGCAATTCTCCCTCCTGCAACGACGGAGCCGCGGCGCTCGTGATCATGGCGGACGACGAGGCGGCCCGCCTGGGGCTGAAACCGATGGGGCGGATCGTCGGCTATGCGGGCGCGGCGCTCGCGCCGGAATGGTTCACGATCGCGCCGGTCGAAGCCGTCAAACTGGTGCTCAAGCAGACGGGGCTGGGGCTCGATCAGATCGATCTGTTCGAGATCAATGAAGCTTTTTCCTCCGTGGCGCTCGCGATCAACCGGGAGTTGGGGCTCGATCCCAAGCGGGTCAATGTCCATGGCGGCGCGGTGGCTTTGGGCCATCCGATCGGGGCGACCGGCGCCCGTATCGTGACGACCTTGCTTTACGCGATGGAGGCGCGAGGGGCCAGGCGCGGGCTGGCCAGCCTCTGCATCGGAGGCGGCGAGGCGCTGGCGCTGGTAGTGGAACGGTGAGTCGAGCGGAAGCGTCAATCGTCAAGCGTCAACCGATCTTTACGACGATCCTTACGAGTGACGATTGACGGATGACGGTTGACGGGTCTTCAGGTCATGAAGATCGACGACGTCAAGACCGTCGGCGTGGTGGGGGCCGGGCAGATGGGCCGCGGCATCGCGCAGGTCTGCGCGGCGGCCGGCTGGAGGGTCTTGCTGGTCGATGTGACGGAAGAGGCGATCAAGGACGCGATCAAAAAGATCGGTCAAGCGGTGACGAAAGCCGTGGAGAAGGGGGCCCTGCGGCCTGATCAAGCCGGGGCGGTCCTCGCGCTGATCCGCCCGATGAAGAACCTGGAACAGTTGACGGAGGCCCAGGTCGTCATCGAAGCCATCCCCGAAGATCGCGTGATGAAGCAGGAGCTGTTCGCGAAACTCGGCCGGATCTGCGACCCGGCGACGATCCTGGGCAGCAATACCTCATCCATTTCTATCGCGAGTCTGGGGGTAGCCTCGGGGCGGGCGGACCGCGTGGTGGGGATTCATTTCATGAACCCGGTTCCGGTCATGCGCCTCGTGGAAATCGTGCGCGGGGTCGAGACCTCCGAGCGCACGCTTTCGCTCGCGCTGGAGTTCGTCCGCCGTCTGGGCAAGACGCCGGTCGTGTGCAAGGATTTCCCAGGCTTCATCGTGAACCGCGTGCTGATCCCGATGATCAACGAAGCCGCCTTTGCCTTGGAAGACGGAGTCGCCTCGGCCGAAGCGATCGATCTGGCCATGGTGGAAGGCGCCAACCATCCGGTGGGCCCGCTGGCCCTGGCCGACCGCATCGGTTTGGATACGGTGCTGGCGATCTGTGAAGTGCTCTACCAGGACCTCGGCGACCCGAAGTTCCGCCCCTGCCCCTTGCTGCGCAAATACGTGGAGGCGGGATGGCTCGGCAGGAAATCCGGCCGTGGGTTCTACATCTATGACGAGGAGCCGGCTCTGAATGCTTCCTAGCATGGCCAGGTGTCCGAAGGGAGGCCGTGCGTCATGAACGAGCGGAAACCCCAATTCACCACCCTCTCTGGAATTGAAGTCGCGCGGGTCTATACCGCGGATGAGCTGAAGAGCTGGTCCCCCGAGCAGGACCTTGGCCGGCCGGGCGAGTTTCCCTACACGCGCGGCATCTATCCGACCATGTATCGAGGGCGCCTGTGGACCATGCGGCAGTTCGCGGGATTCGGGTCGGCCGAGGACACGAACCGCCGGTTCAAGTATCTCCTGGAGCACGGGCAAACGGGGTTGAGTGTGGCCTTCGACATG
The DNA here is from genome assembly GCA_035457545.1 of Nitrospiraceae bacterium. Classification (GTDB taxonomy): domain Bacteria; phylum Nitrospirota; class Nitrospiria; order Nitrospirales; family Nitrospiraceae; genus Nitrospira_G. Next base: position 116 of record DATIBM010000195.1, on the reverse strand, counting down.
CCGACGCTGATGGGCCTCGACGCGGACGATCCGCTGGCTCACGGGGAGATCGGGCACTGCGGGGTCTCGATCTCATCCCTGGCCGACATGGAACGGCTGTTCGACGGCATTCCGCT
>DATIBM010000194.1:0-6550 GCA_035457545.1 Nitrospiraceae bacterium | reverse complement strand
CGTCGTGACGCCCATCGACCTGCGCAGCGATACGGTGACCAAGCCGACGCCCGCCATGCGGGAGGCGATGGCCCAGGCCCCGGTGGGCGACGACGTCTATGGCGAAGATCCGACCGTCAACGCGCTTCAGGAAAGCGCCGCGGCGCTGCTGGGCAAATCCTTTGCCCTCTTCGTCCCCTCCGGGACGATGGCGAACCAACTGAGCGTTCGCGTCCTGACCAAGCCGGGCGACGAAGTCATCCTGGACAGCCGAGCCCACATCGTCCGCTACGAACAAGGCGCCGCTGCGGCCCTCTCCGGCGTGCAGTTGTTCACGATTCCGACCGAGCGCGGCTTGCTGGCGCCCGAGCAGGTGCAGGCCGCCATCCGTCCCAAGGACCCCCATACCTTGCCGACCGGGTTGATCTGTTTGGAAAACACCCATAACGCGGGCGGCGGCTCGATCTATTCGCTGACCGCCATCGAGCGCATTCACGCGCTGGCCCGTGCGCAGAACATCCCGATGCACCTCGACGGGGCGCGGCTCTTCAACGCGGTGGCGGCGACCGGGATTTCCGCCGCCGCCTATGCGCAGTACTTCGACACCGTGTCGTTCTGCCTCTCGAAGGGGCTCGGGGCCCCGGCCGGATCGTTGATCGTCACCAACCATGAAGAGCTGTACCAGCGGCTCAGGCGATACCGGCGCATGTACGGCGGCGCCATGCGGCAGGCCGGCATTCTGGCCGCGGCCGGTTTGTATGCGCTCGACCACCACATTGTCCGGCTGAAGGAAGATCATGACAATGCCATCCGGCTCGCCCGCGCGCTCCGGTCGCTGCCGGCCGTGCGGGTGGATCTGGGACGGACTGAAACCAACATCGTGCTGTTCGAGGTGCCGCAGCAGTCCCGCCCGGCGAGCGAGATCGTGAGGTCATTGCGAGAACGGGGCGTGCTGATCAACGCCGTAGGGCCGACCACCTACCGAGCCGTGACCCATCTCGATGTGTCGGCCGACGATATCGACCGGGCCGCGGAGGTGTTCGCGTCTGTGCTTGCGACGTGAGAGACGTGAAGCGTGAAACGCCAATCGTCAAACGTCAATCGCGGAGGAGCGGCGAAGCGCTGCATGATCTCCTCTCTCGCTCCTCGTTTGACGGTTGACCAATGACGCATGACGAACCCACCGCGGCGCTTGGCCGCGGTGGGTTCGTTGACACCCTTTCGATCCCATCTTTAGAATGCCGAAGCGAGCCACGGAGGCCGGATGCCGCTCGAGACCGTGTCGTTCCAGCAGATCAGCCGGATTCTCGAACTGACGGATCAACTCGGGCTGGACCGCGAGTGGATCGAGATCCCTCTCTCCACCGAGAGCCCCGGCCTGGTGAGAAAACTGAAGTCGGGCAAATTGGAGATCATCGTGGATGCCGACCGGCCGTTCGACCAGTGGTTGGCCGATCTCCCATCCCAGATTCAAGGAGCGACCGGAGGCTAACCGGCGGTCTCACGACGAGTCATGCGCGAGGATGTGAAACCGGCAGCGTCCGGGGCCGAGGCGGTCACGACGCCGACCCGTCAAGAATTGAATGCCGAGCTCCTGGCGGTGCCGGACCTGCCCGAGCCGCCCGAGGCCGTCGAACCCCCCGGGTTCGACGAGATCCTGTCGCACGCCCTGCGGCACGTGAAAGGCAAGCGGGGCGGCGATCTGGTGGCGGTGCTGCTGACCGGATCGGCGGCGCGCCGCATGTTGACTGCCCACAGCGATCTGGATTTGATCGCGGTCGTCAAGGGCGAGGCGGATCGGGACGAATTGATCCGGGTCGCGGATCGTATCGTGGACATCCGGTATCGGGGCCAGCGCCTGATGGAGGAAGAACTCACCTATTCGCCTCGCCTGGCTTCCCTGCTGCGCAAGGCCCGCGTCCTGTTCGAACACGAGGGGGTCGGCGCTCAACTGATCGAGCGGGCCGCCGAGCGATTCCGGCAGGGGCCGGAGCGCGTGGCCCTGTTCGAGCAGATCCGTTTGAAGACGGAGTGCCTGCATCTTCTGGGGAAGGCCGAGGACTTGCAGCGCAAGCCCGCGACCGCCCAGTATCTGCTGGCGCTGTTTGTCGACCGGTACCTGGAGGCCTTCTTCCGCTTGCGCGGGCTTTGGCCGACGGCGCCGGCCGATCTGATTCGATTCCTGTCCTCCCGCGATCCCGCGATCGGCGGGCTCGTCGAGCGGTTTCAACTGGAGCCGACGGTGGCGGGCAAGCTCAACCTCGGGCGGCAACTGGCCGACCTGTTGTTTAAGGATATCCCGCTGCCGGCCCGGATCGACTAGCCTGCAGTGTCGTCATACGTCATCCGTCAATCGTCAAATGATGACTGAACGGGCATATGCACGAAGCTTCGTTGCTTCCTTACGATTGACGTTTGACGATTGACGTTCTTGTTGATGGTACGGAGAGGAGAGTTTCTTATGGAGATCGGATTCATCGGGCTCGGCAAGATGGGCATGAACATGGTCACGCGGCTCCGGCGGGGCCAGCACCGGGTGGTGGTCTACGACCGCGCGACGGATCTGATCAAACAGGCCGAGCAACAGGGCTGCGTCGGCGCGACGTCTCTGGCCGATCTGGTTTCGAAACTGGCGGCTCCGCGGACGGTCTGGATCATGGTGCCATCCGGCGCTCCGACCGAAGAGACGATCCGGCAGACGGCCGCCCTGTTGGCGTCCGGCGATACGATCGTGGACGGCGGCAATACGCGGTTTCACGACGACCTGCGGCGCCATGCCGAGCTGAAGGCCAAAGGCCTGCACTATGTCGATGCGGGGACCAGCGGCGGCGTGTGGGGGCTCGCCAACGGGTATTGCCTGATGGTCGGCGGCGACCGGGCGGTCGTGGAGCGGCTGTCGCCGGTGCTCACCACATTGGCGCCGCCGAACGGTTGGGCCTATGTGGGCGGGCCCGGCGCGGGACATTATGTGAAGATGGTCCATAACGGCATCGAGTACAGCATGATGCAGGGCTATGCCGAGGGGTTTGAGCTGATGGCCAAAAGCGGATACGATCTGGACCTGGCCCGCATCGCCGATCTCTGGATGCAGGGCAGCGTGGTGCGGTCCTGGCTGCTGGAATTGGCGGCGGCGGCGCTCAAGGAAGACCCCAAGCTCGAAAAGCTGAAGGGTTTCGTCCAGGATTCGGGAGAAGGCCGATGGATGATTCAGGAGGCGATCGACAAGGACGTGCCGGTGCCGACCTTGACCATGGCCCTGTTCACCCGGTTCCGCTCCCGGCAGGAACAGTCCTTTGCCGAGAAGATGCTGGCGGCCTTGCGGAACGCCTTCGGCGGACATGCCGTTCGCCGGTAACCCTTATGTCCCCGGGAGCCCTGCCCTATGTCTGCTGACGCCGAACGCATCCATGTCGAGACCGCGACCAACGGATTGTCCCCGGTCGAGCCCTGCACGGTGGTGATTTTCGGCGGTTCGGGCGACCTCGCCCGGCGACGGTTGATCCCGGCCCTCTATAATCTGTTGCTGGACGGATTGCTTCCCGAGAAATATGCCGTGTTGGGGTTGGGACGGAAGCAAATGACCGACGAGGAGTTCCGCGGGGTGGCGCGGGAAGGGATCACGCGCTTCTCCCGCCAGGCCCTGAGCGACGAGAAGTGGCGGGATTTCTCGAACCATCTGTTCTATCAGCCCGGCGACACGGACGATCCCGCCACCTTCCAACAGATCAAACAACGGGCGGAGGAGATCGAACGGCAGTTCGGCCTCCCAGGCCACAGGATTTTCTATTTGAGCATTCCTCCGAGTTCCTTCACCACGGTATGCCAGGGGCTTGAGCAATCCAGGCTCGCCGCGCGTTCCGGCCCGAATGTGCCCTATGCGCGCCTCATTGTGGAGAAGCCGGTGGGCCGGGATCTTCAGTCGGCCAAGCACATCAATGCGGTGACCGGCCGGGTGTTCGACGAGTCGCAGATCTTCCGAATCGACCATTATCTCGGGAAAGAGACGGTCCAAAACCTCATGGTGGTCCGGTTTGCGAACAGCCTGTTCGAGCCGGTCTGGAACCACAAGTACATCGACCATGTGCAGATTACGGTCAGCGAGGCGGAGGGCGTGGGCACGAGGGCGACCTATTACGAGGAAGCGGGCGCGCTGCGCGACATGATCCAAAACCACCTGCTGCAACTGCTCTGTTTGGTGGCGATGGAGCCGCCCTACTCGCTGGACCCGGACGTGGTGCGCAACGCCAAGATGGAGGTGCTGCGCTGCCTCCGGCCGATCCGCGGGAAGGACGTCGAATCCTTTACCGTGCGGGCCCAGTATGCGGAGGGCCGGGTGGAGAAGGAACAGGCGCCGGGCTATCGCCGCGAGTCCGGCGTGAATCCCAATTCGACGACCGAGACCTATGTGGCCGTGAAGTGTTTCGTCGAGAACTGGCGCTGGTCCGGCGTGCCCTTTTATCTGCGCACCGGCAAGGCGCTGCCGAAACGGGCCAGCGAAGTGGCCGTGCAGTTCAAGGAGATCCCGCAGATCCTGTTCAACGCCAATCCGCAGCAGCCCCAGCCGCCGAACGTGCTGGCCCTGCGGATTCAGCCGGAAGAGGGGCTCTCGCTGCGCATCGTCTCGCGAGTGCCCGGCACCAGGGCCGAGACCCATCCGGTCGAGATGAGCTTCAAATACTGCGACGTGTTCGGCAAACCATCCCCAGAAGCCTACGAGCGGCTGTTGCTGGATGTCATGGCGGGCGACGCCTCGCGCTTCATGCGGCGGGACGCGGTCGAAGCTTCCTGGGCCTGGATCACCGATATTCTGGAAGGTTGGACCCAACAGGGGCTCCGCTGGCTCCCGGAATATCCCGCCGGGACCTGGGGGCCGGTCGAAGCGGATCGGATGATTCAGAAGGATGGCCGAAGCTGGCGCATCCTCTAGCCCACATTATTCATGACCGCTTCTGCTGCAACCGCCGATACGAAGCCGGAAATCATCGTGAGGCGTCATACTCTCGCGCCAAGACCAATGGAATGGCGCTCGACCTCGCAAGCGCGGTGGCGACGCACTTGGCTGCCAGGTTCCCGCAGCCAAGTGGGCAGGCTCGCCGCTCGGTCGGTCGACATACTGTTTCAAGTATGCCTTCCTCCCTCGCGGCTCCACGTGCCCGTCTCGCCGGGCGTCTTGGCGATTTCGTCACGAACCGTCATGAATAATGTGGGCTAGCCCGCAGCAAGCAAGAAGACCGATGTCCGTCACTCGTCATTCGTCAAACGTATTGGGAGCGCCAAGTCTTCCACCCTGTCTCCTTCACGTTCCTTGATTGACGGATGACGCTTGACGCATGACGATGCGGTTACGAGTCGAGGAGAAGGCCGCGGGGCCTGTTCAAGATCCTGCCAACGGTAACTGCCTTTTGATCTCATCTTTCTTCCCCAATCCGCCGATGAAACGACAAAATTCTCCCCGCTCATAGAGCGCGAGCGCGGGCAAGCCGGTGATCTCCAGTTCGGCTGGAATTTGATGGTTCTCGCGCACGTTCATCTTCAGGATCATGATTCGCCCGTCCACTTCAGGTTGTAGCCGTTCCAATTCCCTAAGCAGAGCTCGGCAATGGCCGCAGCCCGGTTGCCAGAATTCCACCAGCACCGGAATCGGCGATCCGCCGACCATCCGGTCGAACTCCCAGTCGGTCACATCCGGAATCATGAGCGCGATGCCGGCCTTGACGCTCCGGATGGCGAAGCGGAAGCAAAGACCTGCTCATAGATCAAGTCGGCCAGCAGCCGGTAGCCGGCGGTCGTCAGGTGCAGTCCGTCGTCGGAATAGACTGCCGCCAGTTGTTGGGTTGCGGGATCGGCCGTGGCGGTGAACAGATCGATCAGGGGAAGGCCTTTGCGTGAGGCATAGTCCGAGATCAAACCGTTGAGCTGGTGGCGCCTGGACAGGTGGCCGGCGATCCAGTCCCTGGCGTCCGGCGAGCCGCCTGCATCTTCCACCCGGATGGAGGGCACCGTCACAAGGATCGGTGTGGCGCTGGCGGCCAGGGCCTGTTCATACAATTTGACCAGGTTGCGCATGACTTCCTGCGGGTGCGCATTCCATCCCAGATCGTTGGTGCCGCCGAGAATGATGACGTAGGCCGGGTTGTGCGCCAGCACGTCCTGCCGGAACCGCAGGACCATCTCGCCCGTCAATTCTCCGCAGATTCCGCTGACCCGGACCATAGCCCAACCTCCCAGGCGTTCTTGAAGAAAGTCGCCGTAGGGCGTTTCGCGCCCTGTAGGGTGCTGGGGCGTCGCGGTTTGAAAACCCGCGGTCAGGCTGTCGCCGAAGCAGATGATCAGGGGCGGTGACGGCGGCATCAGTATCGGTTGCGATCCGTGGCAGGCGTCGAATGAGCGATCGGCGAAACCTCGCGCATTGTACGCGGCCCTGTCGCAAGGGACAAGCAGGACGTCCGGTCGTCAGAGGTCAAGCGTCATCCGTCAATCGAAGCTTGGTCAAGGACATCATGCGTCGGGCCGCGCAGAGGGTGGAATTTCTTGACGAACCGGAGGGTCCACGGTACCACTACCCTATGAA
>DATIBM010000193.1:0-2665 GCA_035457545.1 Nitrospiraceae bacterium | reverse complement strand
AACGAGGTGCCCCGTCCCGCCACGCTGTCCACATCGATGCGCCCCTGATGCGCTTCCACAATGGCATGGACGATGGCCAGCCCCAACCCGGTCCCTTCGTCCTTCGTTGTGAAAAACGGATCAAATATCCTGGAGCGGAGTCCGGCATCGATGCCCGGTCCTGAATCGGTCACGGTCAAACAGACGGCTGGAATACCCAGCAGGTGATCGGGTTCAGGCTTCAGGCTGATGGTCAACACGCCGCCCGCCGGCATGGCTTGCGCCGCATTGATGATCAGATTCAGGCATACCTGTTTCAGTTGGCCTTCATGACACCACAAGGACGGAATCCGAGGATCCAAATCCAGACGGAGATCGACGGAGACTTTGGTAATGGCGTGTGCGGCCAAAGTCAGTGAGTCGAGGATCATCCGTTCGGCGTGATGCCAGGCGCGCGGCGTGCGCTCCGGCTTGGTGTAGACCAACAGATTGGCGAGTAGCCGGTCCATCCCATGGACCGCGTGTGAAATCTGTTCGGCATACGTCTTGAGCCCCGGCATGTCTGCGAGGTCTCTCCGGAGCATGGACGCAAACAATTCGACGCTGCCGAGCGGATTTCTGATTTCATGCGCGATGCGGCCGATCATTTCTCCCATGGCCGCCAAGCGTTCTTTCCGTTGCAGTTGCTCCTCCAGCTGATAGATGCGGGTGACGTCGTGGATCAGGAGCAGGCTTCCCGACCCGCCGCCCGAGATGCTCGTCAATGCCGCACGGCCAAGGGTGACGATGGTCTGCCCGATCCGCTGGGGATGTTCCGTCACCGTCAGGCCCAACCAGTCCAAGACCTCCTCGCCGTCATGCCCCTCCAGCGCCGAGGGGGTCATGCCCAGGAGCCGGGCCGCCGACACGTTGCAGCGGGTGATGAGTCCGGCGTCGTCCAAGACCACCACGCCGGTCTCCAGCGATTCCAGGATCCCGTCGAGGTGGCTCCGCATCGCCTCGTTGTCATGCAGCTGTTGTCGCAGCGCGCCGTTGCTCTGCGCCAGTTCCAGATCCATCTGCTCGACGCGCCGGGTGAGCGTGCCGTACGACTGCTGCAAGGTCTGCGCGGCCTGGTCGAAACTCTGGAACGCCGCCTCAAGCAACTGGCGCTCACCGGTCTGCCATGTGATGCTCGTCGTCATAAACCCTCCCCGTTCGTCGGGCGACGTGCGGCTTGCAAGCTGCCCTTAAAGGATGATGCATACCGATGGAGCAACTGATCGTCATCGGCGGCGACTTGCGCCAGTGCCGCCGCGGCCCGATCGTCTTGCCGCAAGGCATGCCAATGTTTGGCGGTCTGGAGGTATGCCCATTCCGCTTGCCGCGCAGACGGTTTCTTCTCGACGACTGAGCGATATGCGGCGATGGCTTCCTCATGGCGGCTGAGGCGCGACAGGATGTCGGCATAGGCCAACAGCTGATCGGGCGTCTCGCGGGCGCCGGCTTTGAAAGCTTCCTTGTAGGCCATGGCCGACTCTTCCCACTTTTCCTGACGGCCAAGGGTAGCGGCCAGGTGGAGATACATGGTGGCACGGCCAGGGTGGGTTCGATGATGCAGCAACCAATTGCGGCAGAGGTGCAGCAGGCCCTCCGGATCCTGCTGGCGCTCCATCACCTCGACCAGCAACTGCAGCACCTCGGACTCGTATCGGCCGGCGGGAAACTGGAAACGGTAGCGTTCGAGGACTTTACGGGCGGACTCCGGATCTCGTTGGTCAAGATAGGTTCGACCCAACCCGATCAACGTCGGCTCCAGGATTGCCGGATCCTTGCTCTTTGCGAGAGGCTGATAGAGCCGCACCGCTTCCAGCAAGAAGCCCAGGCGCCGATGGGCTTCGGCGATCTCCAGGAGCAGCGGCGACCGGGCATAGAGCTGGTCGGCGAATGGGCCATGCCGGTGAAAGAGTGTGACGACCGTCAGATCGTCATGTGAGGTCACCGCCGCTTCCAGCCAGGGCTTCAAAAGCGTTGAGAGACGCTCGCCCGCTTTCCGCGGCCAAGGATCGTCGGCAGGCCGATGTCGCAACACAGCGGTTTTGTACAGCAGGAGCGCCCGGCTCATGTCCGATCGTGTTTCGAAGTAGCGTCCCAAGTGCACCAGGGCTTCGGTTCCCGCCGGATCGTCGGCATACCGTGTCGCAATCGTTTGCAGGATGGACGGCAAGATCGTCTCCAGTCGATCCGGGATGGCGGCGTTGTGCATCATGGCGCTCACCGTCAAACCCACCCAATTTTGGCCCGCGGGCAACATCCGGTCCGCGCGTAGCGTGACCATCCGCATCCGGGCAGTGGTGTCCTCGACGGAGTCTTGATAGAGGGATGACGTCAGCGCATAAAAGAACTCGGCCAAGGAAGGTTGAGAGGCTGCGAGCATGCTGTCGCCCACCTGCAACAGGGCGACCGGGGCAAAGTTGTGGCGCGGGTACATATTGTAAAACAGGATCAACAGTTCCCGGGCCGAGGCGTCCTGGCGCAACGCCAGCTGCGTCATCGCAAAGCGTTCCAGCGCCAGCGGGTCGAGTCGAAAGAGCTTCGGCCAGCGGCGATATCCGAACTCGTACAGGGCCTGCGCATCGGTGAGACGGCGCTGGCGGTAGAGTGCATGGGCCAATCCGATCGTAGCCCCCCGTGACAACTCCTCGTC
>DATIBM010000192.1:0-2933 GCA_035457545.1 Nitrospiraceae bacterium | reverse complement strand
AATTCTCCTGATAGAACTGGAGAATCCATCCGTTGAAGTCGTAGCCTTCGTCGGTGATGTCGCTTTTCACCATGCGCGTGGTGATGAGAAACCTGGCCCGGGAGACATATTCGCGGACAAGCTGCGCTTCAACGTCGTCGTGGAAGGAAAGCTGGTCCAGAAAGTGAGCCCGCTCCTGTTCCAATGCGTCCTTATAGGTGCCGCGGTCCCGCAAGCAAAAGACTTGAATCGGTTTCCGCTCGCTGCTGTACCCGAGCGACACCTGGACCCACGCCCAGTCCTCCAGTGCTTCGGGCTCTACCGGCGGCAGGATCGGCTGTTGATTGCGGGACTTCAGGAAATCACAGAGCAATTTCAGCGGCGGGGAATTCTCCCGCAGGCAGAAGACGCGCGTGAAGATGTATTCTTCGCCGCTTTTCGGATCGACGGACGGCGCCGGAACAACCGGAAGTTCTTTCCCCATGGTGCTCTCGTGTCAGTCTTTTGTGGGTTTTCTTCAATCTCCGGTCGCTTTCCCGGAGACGGTCCAAGATATGGTACGGCTATGGTACCCTTGGGCCTCGCCAACCTGCAAGGGCCTCGGACCTTGATGAACCCAGCATCTGGCGCGCCTTAGGCCCGTTTTTCTCGTTGACAGGGTGGGAGGTGTTCGATACACTCTCGCCCGGCTCGCAGCGGGACCACTCGGTTCCCTTCCCAACTTGTGACGTTCGAGCCTAACCCGAAGCACGCTCATCCACGTCCACTGAGCTGTTCATCAATCACCTACTCTCTTCTAAGGAGGTTCTCATGGCCAAATCGATGACGAAGTCGCAGATCGCCGATCACCTGGCAAACAAGGCGGGGATCACCAAGAAGACCGCCGTGCAGATCCTGGAGGATCTGTCCGCGCTGGCTTACAAGGAAGCCAAGAACACGTTTGTCCTCCCCGGGATCGGCAAGCTGGTGTTGGCCAATCGAAAGGCGCGCATGGGCCGCAATCCGCAGACCGGCGAACCCATCAAGATTCCGGCCAAGCGCGTGGTCAAGTTCCGGGTGGCCAAGATGGCGAAGGATGCGATTCTCGGCAAAAAGTAACCAAGAGCAAGCAAGAGTATTGATGGAGTGACGCTGGATTGGATGCGAGAGCGACGAAGCTTCTCGCCGACAGACCGCCGTCCTGATCCTCTTGTTCGTGATTCCGACATCAACGGGCCGACTCACTCATCTTGAGGAGTCGGCCCGTTGCGTTCCAGGTTGGATGATGAAGCTGGCGGGCAGGGATCGGCGGTATAAGCGATCTGGAGCGAGGGGCTGAGATGTCCGGCGAGCGCTTAATAAAAAGAGGACGGTCCCAGCCCGGTGCCTCCCATGCCGTCGTGTCCCACGAGGCGAACCGCGTCTCCATCGTTCACCAGCGAATCCTCGCTGGCGATCTTTTTGTTCACGGTGACAAGCACTTTCTTCTCGCGCAATAATTGCAGCACGGGGCGCAAGGTCACGCCCTGGCGCTGAATAAGCTGTTTGACGCTGAGCGGGCCGGGGACTTCGCAGGTGAAATCCCGTTCCCCGTCCTCGGTTTGCAGTTGGCCCATGAGCGTAATCGTGACCATAGTCTTGACTCCATTGAACAAGCGGATGTCCGACGCCTAGCCTGGGGTTGGCCAGGCCGTACCGGAAGGCCGGCGCTCCTGGCGCCATAGGAAACCGTATGCCTCGCCTCGATGTCAACCGCCCAGGAATGGAGGATCTTCAGTTCGTGTTGTTCGTCACGGCGCTCTGCACCTCCGAGTTGCCGACGTTGAATATCCCGGAGGCCTTGCGGCGGGAGATCTTCGACCGCTGTTGGGCGCTGGTGCACGAAGGCCCGCCCCCGACCACGCAGCAGGAACGGGTGCTCGATCTGCGATGGGGCACGGAGGTGACGTTGGATGCGCTGGTCGAGACCATTCGCGCCATGCTGGCGGAGGCCGGAATCACGACGCTCATCTGGGATCACCCGGCCAGCGAGCCGCGACTGTCCAGTTCGCCCGGGGCGCAGCCGTTGATCGATCGGTTGAAGGGATGGGAGCCTCCGCCGCCGGGTCCCAAGCCGTCGAAATCCTAACCTGTCCATGCCGGGCTGCTCGGTCGTCCTCCGGCCAGGGGGCCTGAGACCCGACGACAGCCGATGGAGGAGCAACCTGTGCGCATCAGCCCGATGTCGTTGCCGGAGGTGCTGCTGATCGAACCGGACCTGTACCACGACGCCCGTGGCTCGTTTTTTGAGATCCATCGGGTTGACCGCTATGGCGCATTGGGGATCGACGCCGTCTTTGTCCAGGATAATTTTTCCCGTTCACGGCAGGGCGTGTTGCGGGGGCTGCATTATCAGTTGGGGCGCCCTCAGGGAAAGCTGGTCACGGTCGTCACGGGCCGGGTCTACGATGTCGCGGTCGATATCCGGGTCGGATCACCGACCTTCGGCCAATGGGTCGGCTATGAGTTGTCCGGAGACGATCCTGTGCAGTTGTATATTCCGCCCGGCTTCGCCCATGGGTTCTGCGTGTTGAGCGAGACCGCCGATTTTCTGTACAAGTGCACCGATGTCTATTCGCCGCAAGACGAACGCGGCATCCTCTGGAGCGACCCGGATCTGGCCATCCCCTGGCCCGTCGCGAATCCTCAGCTCTCGCCGAAGGATCAAACTTATCGTCCCCTGAAGGAGATGCAGGGGGAACTGCCGCAGTACTGCCCCTCGGTGCAAGAAACGTCAAACGTTAAACGCTAGACAGCAAGCCAGAGCGATGCGGACAAGCGGACCTCGTGGCTCCGATGAGCGCGCCGATCACAGTTCACGTCTTCCGCCTCGTACAGGGGCTGGCCGCAATTGCCGGTGGTCCGCTGGATCCCTCGGGACTGCCTTGACCTGCCCGACGGTCACGTGTTAGGAACCATTCCTAACTATGGCGCTG
>DATIBM010000191.1:0-2788 GCA_035457545.1 Nitrospiraceae bacterium | reverse complement strand
GCAACCAGGACAAGCACGATGAGCCGGCCCCACGATCGGGCGGCGCCGCCGGTTGTGAGGACGAGCGTGATGGCCGGGGATCATGCGACATGGAGGTGGATAACCTCGGCGGTTCACCAACGGTTGTACGGCACGCCGTTGCTGCCGATAAGATCCGATCCTGAATACACATCGAAGACGCCTCCCTCGACCGGCTCGAGAATTTGCTGCCAGGTGGACGAGGATTGCGTGAACGGATCGACGGGAACCGCTCGCAGATATCCGGCTCGGACCAGCTCATCCAATGATCCCGGATATTTGCCTTGGTCCGCTCGATGTTGGTCCAGCACATCCCGCATCGCAAACAGATCCTGCCGCAAGGCCGCTTCCTTCGCCTTGATGGCCGCCGCTTGATAGGAGGGGGCCGCGAGCGTCGCCAAGATCCCCACGACCGACAAGACCGTCATGAGCTCGATCAGGGTGAAGCCACGCTCCGCTCGCCGCCGTGGATCACCGGCCCCGGCGTCACCAATCTTTATACTTGGTGCCATCCAGCGCCACTTCTTCGCTCTTCGTGGAGACGTCATAGATGTCCGTGCCGCACCACGAATCGGCCGTGGGAGGGTCCTGGTAGCAACGGAGCCGCCATTCGTTCTTGCCCGTCAACGGATCGACCGGAATGGCCCGCAAATATCGCCGCACCGCCACCCCCTTCACGGTCGCCTCCTGGCTCGTCAACTCGACCCCGAGCAAGGCGCGTAGGGATTTTGGATACCCATAGGGGCCGCTCACGTCCCGGCAGGTCAGCTTGTTCTTGATGCATTGCACCCCGAGCAAGGTGTCGCCGTCGCGGTTCCATTCGGTCTTGAAGAGATCAATCGCCGCGCGCATGACGCGCAAGTGCTGCCGGAGTTCCAGTTCCTTGCCGCGCTTCACGGAGACCCGATGCAGCGGCACCGCCACCGACGCCAGTACGGAGAGGATTGTCACCGTCACCAGCAAGTCCAGCAATGTGACGCCGGCGTCTTTCATCGCACCCGGACAATGGCCATCCGTTCGGCGGCCCCTGCCGACGGCCATTCAACCTGCACCGAGGACACACCCGCGGCCTTGGCCGCAAACGTCAACAGCGCCACCTCGCCGGCGGCCGTTCCGGTCTTCGACGGCGGCAAGACCTTGACCGCCACCATCCCGGCTTCTCCGGGCGACGAATCATCCAGTAACACCGAGCCTCCCCGGTTCTTGAACGCCTGCGACTCCTGGATGAGCCGCAAGGTCAGGATCTCCGGGTCGAAGAGAATCTTGACCGATTCCGATGCCCTCGCCTTGGCGTCCTGTCCCACCAGACTCAGCCGAATGTCCTCGCCCACGCGCGCCGTCACATCCTTCACCGTGATCCCGGCCCGCGACGGTTCCGGTGACGCGGTCCCGGAGGACGTCGACGGGACGCTCGGCCTCGCCCCTTCCTCGAGCGGGACCGCCGGCCTGGTCGGATCGCCCGGCAGATCCATCCGCAAGGACGTCTTGCGGGCCGCCGAAGAAAACATCGGCTTGGTCGTGTAGATGCTGTCGGTGCCGGACCAGAACATCTGGTTGCGCAGGCCCGGCACGTGCGCCGGATCGAGAATGCGGGGGGTGATCGTCAGAATCACCTCCGTGGTCACGCGTTCGGTTTGGAAGGAACTGAAGAAGTTGCCGATGACCGGCAGGTCCCCCAGCCAGGGAACGGTGACCCGCACCTTTCGATCTTCCTCCTGGATCAGCCCGGCCAGCACGATCGTTTCGCCGTCCTTCATGCTCAAGGTCGTCTCGGCGCTCCGGTTGCCGAACCGGAACTGTTCGATCGGCGGCGAGGCCTGGAGCAACACCTTGTCCCCGATCCGGATGACCTCGATCTTCATCTTCAAGGAGAGGTCGTGCGAGAGCCGGATCGACGGCTCGACGGTCAGCTTGACGCCGGTGTCGCGGAATTCCACCGAGGTGACGGTCGAGGTCGTCGGCACCGCGCCGGTCGTGGCCTGCCCCGGCAGCACGTTCGTCGTGGACAGGAGGATCGGCTGCTTGTCGCCGATGTTGACTTCGCCCTTGCGGTTGTTGACCACGCGCAGCTTCGGCGAGGCGAGGGTTTTCGCGTCCGTCACCGACTTGAAGAAATCCAAGACGATATTGGTCGGCAGCTTGAACAGGAAGCTGTCCTGCCCGAGGCTCGTCAGTTGCCGGTAGGTAAATTGCTGGGCCAAGTCCCCCGCGATCGTCCCGGTGAACCCCGGCGGGACGATCGCCATGCCCGCCTGTTTGGGAAACGTGAGCCCGTACTTTTCCGCTTTGGTCCGATTGACCTCCAGCACCTCGACATCGAAGATGACCTCCGGCTCTTCGCGGTCGTTGGCGGTGATGATGCGCTCGGCCAGCTCCACCTTCTCCGGGGTATCGCGGATCACGATGGTGTTGATCTGCTCGTTGGCATGGAGGCGCTTCGTGTCCAGCATGGTCCGGAGCAGCGCCAGCATGTCCTTTGCCTTCGTGTGGGACAGGTAGAAGGTCCGGATCATGAGATCCTGATACTGTTCCTGTTTCTGCTTCGTGTTCGGGCTGATCAGCAACATCTGCGGGCCGACGCGGCGCGAGAAGAGGCTGTTGCTGTTCAGGATCAGATCCAAGGCCTCGTCGAACGGCGTGGCCTCGATGGCGATGCTGACCGGATCGTTGCGCACGTCCTTGTCGAACACGATGTTCATGCCGCCGATCTTCGCAAGACTTTCCAGCACCTCCTTCAGCCCCGCTCCCTTGAACTTGAGCGTCACCGGTT
>DATIBM010000190.1:0-4787 GCA_035457545.1 Nitrospiraceae bacterium | reverse complement strand
CGATTCATCAAAATAAGTTTCCCAATGCACCAGGTGTTGGTTAAACCACTTGCCTCCGCTCAACACGACGATCGCCACGATGACGATGGTCAGCGCGGAGAGGATAAACACGCCGATCTTAAAGTGATTCGCCGTGGCGCTCATCCGCTTACCTCCTCCGATGCTTCGCGATTGAAGAATTGCCGCACCCACCGATTGGTCGATGTATGGCGCAGATCCTGAGGCCGCCCCGTCGCCACGATCTTTTTGGTTTGCCCGTCCAACATGATCACGCGATCAGCAATGGCATAGATGCTTGCCAGCTCATGCGTGACGATCACAAACGTCATCTTGAGATTGCGGGCGAGGCCCAGAATCAATTGGTCCAGTTCCGCTGAGGTAATCGGATCGAGACCGGCGGACGGCTCATCCAGGAAGAGAATCTGCGGGTCAAGCGCCATGGCGCGCGCGATGGCCGCCCGCTTTTGCATGCCTCCGCTGAGCTCGGAAGGCACATGATCCATGAAGGTTTCCAGGCCCACCAGTTTCAGTTTCATCCGGACGATCAGATGCATGGCCTCGGGCGGCAGGTCCGTGTACTCCTCCAGAGGCAAACGGACATTTTCCAACAGCGTCATGGATCCGAATAACGCGCCCATCTGATACGTCACACCGATATTCTTGAGGATGGCCGTGCGTTCCTCTTCCTCGGCGGTCGCGATGTCCCGTCCGGCAATGAGAATGTGCCCGGCCACAGGCTGGTAGAGGCCGATGAGATGTTTCAGCACCGTGCTCTTTCCGCTGCCGGATCGGCCCGCGATGACCAGGACCTCGCCGCGATACACGTCAAAAGAAATGTCATCGATCACCGTCGCACTGTGATGAGCCGCGGTGAAGTGCCGCACTTGAATAATCGATTCCAGCATAGAGGGCATGCAGGCCTAGAGTTACAGCCCTAACGCATAAAAGAGGACCGCGAAGATGCCATCGACCACGGCGATCAAGACAATCCCGCTAACCACCGCGCTGGTTGTCGCGCGTCCGACCGCGCTGGCGCCTGTCGACGTTTGCAGACCGCGCAAGCAGCCGATCGAGGCCACGACAATGCCGTATACCAGCGATTTGAACAGTCCCCCGAGAAGGTCCCCGACCGTCACAGCGGATAGGATCTGGTTGACATAGGTCACCAGTGGAACGCCGAGCGGCACCATCACCGCCGCCCCTCCGATCAAGCCGAACGCATTGGCGAACACGGTGAGGAGTGGGGTCATCGTGACGGCTGCCAGGACACGCGGCAGGACGAGAAACCGGACCGGCTCGATTCCCATGGTGCTCAGTGCGTTGATCTCTTCTCTGATCTTCATGGTTCCCAGTTCGGCCGCAAAGGCCGAGCCGGACCGCCCGGCCAGGACAATCGCCGTGATCAGCGGTCCCATTTCCCGGAGCATCGCCAAACCCAAAAGATTCGCGACGTAAAGATCCGCCCCGAATCGCCGCATGGGAATGGCCGATTGAAAGGTCAGGATGAGTCCGAGGAGGACCCCAATGAGCGCGATGATGGGAAGCCCGTCGACTCCAGCCTGCTCCGCCACAAGCCAGGCATCCCGCCACCGGACAAGATGGGGGTGACGGGCGGCACGGACCAGCGTCAATGCCAATTCCCCGGCAAAGGTCAGCAGAACCTGGATGTCGTGCCAGAGTCCCTCGCCGGCCTTGCCGACCTGCTCGACGAGCGACACCGGCTCACGGTGGGGCCCGGTCGGCGGCACGATTGAAATCTGTCCATAGATGTCGAGCAAGCGGCGGAACTCCTCTTGCAAGCCGGAAATCGTCAACGCGCTCCCGAGACTCGCCTGGTACTGCTGCAGCTTGACGAGCAAGGCGATCCCCGCCCCGTCACAGTAGCTCACCCCGGAGGCCTCGACGACGACCTGGACGGTAGGCTGCTCCTGTAAGACCCGTTGCGTGTCCCGCCAGATGCTGCCGGTGCTGTTCATGTCCAAGCGTCCCGCTAGTACAAGGGTGAGCGTTCCGTTCTCGCCCGTACGGTGGACAGTCAATGAGCCGGCCATTTGCGTCGCTGTGGCAAGAGTCATGGGTGAAGGCCTCGATGAGAATCCGCCGGCATCGTCATCGCCCGGGCGACAGGCTCAGCCGCCGATCTTGACCGGAAGCGTGACGCATACCGCTTCACGCGGGCGTTCCGGCGACCATCCGCCGCCCAAGGCCTTATACAGCTGGATCAGCGAGACGAGTTGGACCCGACGCGTATCGGCGAGCGACAATTCCGCCACTAACAGCGTGCGCTGAGCCGTCAACACATCGAGATCACTGGCTCCCTGGTAGCGCTGCACGGCAAAGCTCAAGGCGGATTGCAAAGCGGCCACTTGCTGTTCTTGCACCACCTGACCGCCCGCTGGTACTGGGCTAAGTCTGGCGAGTGTGACGAGGAATGAATAAAGGGACTATAGGCGTTCCCGATGTTTTCGCTCAACCAGGAATCTCCCGAGCGTGCGTCATTCCGCCACCATCGATGGCCGTTCGATGATCACTTCGGCCTTCGCGACCGAGCCCGTTGTTCTTCTCCCCCCGCCCTCCGCTATTGCGCGGTAAAGGATGGCTTCACTGGGAGCACGACGCCCATCTCGTTGACATACTGATCCCACAGCTTCGTCAACGTCTCGAGTTGGTCCGGTCGCTCACGAGCGAGATCGGTGGTTTCCCCCGGGTCTTGCTCGAGGTTGAACAGCTGCCACTCATCTGGACCGACGGGTGGACCGATCCAGGTCGCCTTCCACGGCCCATGGCGGATGCCGCGCCACCCGAACAGCTCGTACCCGAACGCCTGCTCGGCCGGGTGGACCCAGTCCTGACGCCCCTGCATTAGGCGCACCATCGAGCCACCCTGCAGCGGCAGGACGTCTCGACCGTGAAACGTGGACGGGTGCGTGGTCCCCGCCATCTCCAGGATGGTCGGCATGATGTCCCGGACGTCGGCGAGCGCAGGCTCTATTCTCCCCCCCGGTGCCACCAGGGGGCCGCGCACGATCAACGGTGAGCGCATGCCTCCCTCGCTCACGAACGTCTTGAACATCCGAAACGGGGCCATCGAGGCGAGCGCCCAGCCTGGCCCGGTGCTGATCCGGGATCCACGTTTCCCGAGATTCGCCGGCCGGTTGTCGGAGTTCCGCTCCAGCCAGGCGGCCGTCGCCCCTGGGTAAGCGGTCGTCGGTTGTCCGTTTGCGCCGTTGTCCGAAAAGACAACAACCATCGTGTCCTCGTACCTCCCTAGTTCTTTCAGCGTCCCAATAAGATGGCCGACATGGTCGTCTATCGTCTCCACCATCGCGGCATAGATCTCCATCGCCCGCGCCTGTCGCTTGCGCTCCTCGGGCGACAGTTCCCCCCAGCCGGGAATGAAGCCCGGCCTGGGGGACGGGACCGCATGGCCGGAAACAATGCCAAGACTCTTCATCCGTGCGAGGCGACGCTGGGCCAAGACGTCGTAGCCCATGTCATAGGCGCCCGTGTACCCTGATAGTTTGTCATCCGGCGCATGGAGCGGATCGTGCGGGGCGGTGAAAGGCAGGTAGGCGAAGAACGGCCTGTTGTCGCGCTTCTCCTTGAGCCATTGGATGAGACGCTCCGTGTAGGAGCGCGACGAGTAGAAGCCGTCCGGAAGATGCACGCGCTCGCCATTCTCGCGGTAGATGGGCGTGTAGTTGGGGAAGAGCATCCATTCGTCGGCGAAATGACTCGCGCCGCCCTCCAGCAGCGCGAACGACCGCTCGAAGCCTTTGCGCGAGGGGTCCTGTTCGAGATCCTCACCCAAGTGCCACTTGCCCGCCATCATCGTGGCATACCCGGCGTCGCGGAGGAGTTGCGGCAAGGTGACCGCACGATCGTTCAGGTACCCTTCGTAGCCGGGTTTCCCTCGCTGATTCGGCTGCAACGTCTCGGCCATCGTCCCCAGCCCGACCAGGTGATGATCCATCCCGGTCATCAACATGGCCCGCGTGGGCGAGCAGGTCGGCGACACATAGAAGTTCGTCAACCGGACGCCCTCCTGGGCAAGGCGGTCGATGTGGGGCGTCTTGATCTCGCCCCCGAACGCGCCCCAGTCCGAAAATCCCATGTCGTCTATCACGATCATAAGAATGTTCGGTCGCGGCTCGGCCGCGGCACCCGAAGCCATCAGCGGCATCCACAGCACGAAGGCGAGAGCGATGATGCTGGGCATGCATTCCTCCTTTCAGTCAGTACGGACAGGCGGTTGTGCCTCGCAATCCTCTGGACATCAGAACATCAGCTCGATCTGGGCATACCCATAGTCGGCGTGATCCTGTCCAGGCCCCCCGGGGACCCGCTGCGGGTAGCCGCCGAAGGCGAAGTGCACGAACCCGACCTGCAGGAACGCATTGGCGACCACGCCCCACCGGAAGCGCAGCTCCACCGTCTGCCCGAGGAACGGGCCCGAGCGGCCGGTCGGGTCCTGGAGCCCGGATCCGGCCCACGGAGCTTGCGCATCCGCCAGCCACCAGGCACGGTGCTGTACGAGCAGGCCCATCCGTTCCGTCGGCTGCACCAGAATGCGATACCCGGGCGAGACGATGTTGCTGCGGTCGAAAGGACCGAAGATCCCGGTGGGGATCAGCTCGAACGAGCGGGCTCCGTAGAGGGAGTCGAATCCCCGGCTTGCATAGTCGAACCGAATCAGCAGCTGCGGCGACCACGCCGTCTCGAACGTATACCCCAGTTCGGCATGCTGGAAGTGCTGAAAGCGGCCGGCCCGGCTCACGTCCCCGAAC
>DATIBM010000189.1:0-14686 GCA_035457545.1 Nitrospiraceae bacterium | reverse complement strand
CGCATCGCGCGCTTGACGGACGCACGCCCGATCGCGTGTACTGGGAGAACCAGCCTGCACGGCCCACCGCCGCGTAGACGCACACCGCCAGGCGCCACTTATGACCTGGCAAAGACTGTCCAAACAAGCGGAGCCACCTCTATGATGTCACGGAGTATGACTGCCCACGATGTGGGGACTATTCGATCACCCGGGTGGCTGCAATTAACCTCGACAATGCTGGAATTGGCAAGCAGGATAGAGCCAAGATGGCTGCCTATCTGAGGGAAAGGAAATTGCGCGGTGACCCGCGTATTAGAATTTTTAGTGAGCTACCCGCAAACAAGAAATTCGATACACCTGTAACCACAGCGGAAGAGATCATTAGACAGGGTTTTCCTCTTTCAATTAGTGAGAGACTTGATCGTGTCCTAAAAAACCTCCATAGACTTTCAGAGCATCTAGGAGCCGAGGTCTGCCTGGATCTTGAGATGGATGGTCCTGTGTTATTTGCGGAAAATGAGGACGCTTTTAATTTTACTATAGAGACATTGAAAGAGGCTGGTTGGGTGAAAGCTGGCCCAATATGGGAGGAGAGAGGTCTTGTCCTGACGGCGAGCGGGTTAAATCGAATTGCTGAATTGGAGCGAACCATAGCGGGGAAGGAATCCAAGCAGGCTTTTGTGGCGATGTGGTTTGATAATAGTCTCGACAAGGCTTGGGAGGATGGGTTTGCGAGTGCATGCGATGCGGTTGGGTACAAGGCGTTGCGGATGGACTTGAAAGAGCACAACCAAAAGATCTGCGATGCGATAATTGCAGAAATCAGAAAGAGCCGATTCCTTGTAGCTGACTTCACCGGCCATCGGGGAGGAGTCTATTTTGAGGCAGGGTATGCTCTCGGCTTAGGTATCCCTGTAATCTGGACATGTCGTGAAGACGAACTAGGGAGCACTCATTTTGATACGAGGCAGTACAATCACATTGTTTGGAAGGACGAAAAAGATCTCTTTGAAAAACTCAAACGACGAATCGAGGCGACTATTCCAGCCTAGCCAGATCCTCTGAAAGGTGTTGTTCCGGATGATAAAAATGGATGAAGGCCACCTTCAAGCGGTGGGCTTACCTTTCTCCCCACGCTCCATGTTCCAAGGAGTGGGGAATGCCTGGGGCTGCGTTGCGAATTCAGTGGAGGCTCGGGTTACCCCGCTTGCCGAGGGGCTGCGGCCGCGATGAGCGGCGCCGAGGACTGTTCGAAGTTTCGTTCGAGTGAAGCTGAGAATGAAACGAGTTCCGCAGGAGAGCAGACGCGAGGCTTAGCGGGGTCGAGCCGAAGCTGCTGAGCAGAGCAGCCCCGGCTTTCCCAATTCTATCTCTACGTTCCCATCTCCCACGACGCCAGATACTTCTCCTGCTCCTTCGTCAGCTTGTCGATCGCCATGCCCATGCCGGCCAGCTTCAGCCGCGCGATCTCCTTATCGATGACGGTCGGCACCGGATAGACCTTCTTCTCCAGCATCTTGTGGTTCTTGACGATGTACTCGGCCCCGAGCGCCTGGTTCGCGAAGCTCATGTCCATCACGCTGGAGGGGTGCCCTTCCGCCGTGGCGAGATTCACCAATCGCCCTTCGCCAAGCAGGCTGACACGGCGGCCGCCATTGAGCGTGTACTCGTCCACGCCCGGGCGAATCTGCCGCTTCTTCTTGCTCAGCTTCTCCAGGGCCGGGATATCGAGCTCGACATTGAAGTGACCGGAATTGCACACGATGGCGCCGTCCTTCATGACGGCGAAGTGCTCCTTGCGGATCACTTTCAGATTGCCGGTGACGGTGATGAAGAAATCCCCGATCGGCGCGGCCTTCTCCATCGGCATGACCCGGTAGCCGTCCATCACCGCTTCGAGTCCCTTCATGGGATCGATTTCGGTCACGATCACGTCCGCCCCCATCCCCTTCGCCCGCATGGCGATGCCCCGCCCGCACCAGCCGTAGCCGGCCACGACGACGGTGGATCCGCACACGAGCCGGTTGGTGGCGCGCACGATGCCGTCCAGTGTGCTCTGGCCCGTGCCGTACCGGTTGTCGAACATGTGCTTGGTGTCGGCGTCGTTCACGGAGATGACCGGAAAGCGCAGCACCTTTTTCTCCGCCATGCTCCGCAGCCGGATGACACCCGTGGTCGTTTCCTCGGTGCCTCCGATGACGTGTTTGAGCAGTTCCTTTCGCTTCGAATGGAGATGAGAGACCACATCGGCCCCGTCATCCATCGAGACGTGGGGCTTATGACCGATGGCCGATTCGATGTGGTCATAGTAGGTCTTGTTGTCCTCGCCCTTGATGGCGAAGACCGGAATGCCTTCATGCTTCACCAGGGCGGCGGCCACATCGTCCTGGGTGCTGAGGGGATTCGAGGCGCAGAGGCGGACATCGGCCCCTCCGGCCTTGAGCGTCTTGGCCAAGTTGGCGGTTTCCGTGGTGACGTGCAGGCAGGCGGTGATCCGGATGCCCTGAAGCGGCTTTTCCCGTTGGAACCGTTGCTTGATCAGGCGCAGGACCGGCATCGTGCGCTCCGCCCATTCGATTTTGAGATTGCCCTGGTCTGCTAGTCCGAGATCCTTCACGTCGTAATCCACGGGTCCTCCTTCTAGATGGTCGATTCCGGTCAAGAAAAAGGGGACGGATCGCGACATCCGTCCCCTTCAGTCATGGCCGGTGTGGGGGAATTACAGTCCGACTTCTTTGCGCAAGGCCTTCGCCTTGTCCGTCTTCTCCCAGGTAAACTCCGGCTCGTTCCGGCCGAAATGGCCGTAGGCGGCGGTCTTCCGGTAGATGGGACGGCGAAGCTTCAGATGGTCGATGATGCCGCGGGGCGTCATCGGGAAATGCTCGCGCACGACTTTTTCAAGGTTATCCGTCTGCACCTTCTCCGTGCCCTTGGTATCGATCAAGACGGAGACCGGGTCGGCCACGCCGATGGCATAGGCGAGCTGGACTTCGCAACGGTCGGCGAGCCCGGCCGCCACGATGTTCTTGGCGATATACCGCGCCATATACGAGGCGGAACGATCGACCTTCGTCGGATCCTTGCCGGAGAAGGCCCCGCCGCCGTGGCTCCCGTGGCCCCCGTAGGTGTCCACGATGATCTTGCGCCCGGTCAACCCGGTATCCCCCATCGGGCCGCCGACGACGAACCGGCCGGTTGGATTGATGTAGTGCTTCACGCTGGTGGGATCGTAGAGCCCTTTGGGCATGACGGGCCGGATGACCTTATCCATGATCTCCCGTTCGATCACCTTGTTGGAGATCTCCGGGCTGTGCTGCGTGGACACCACGATCGTATCGATCCGCACAGGTTTCCCGTTCCGGTATTCGATCGTCACCTGGGATTTGCCGTCCGGCCGCACCCATCCCAGAATGTTCTTCTTCCGGACCTCGGCCAGGCGGCGCGTCAGGCGGTGGGCCAGCACGATCGGCATCGGCATCAGCTCGGCGGTTTCATTGGTGGCATAGCCGAACATCAGGCCCTGGTCCCCGGCGCCCCCGGAATCCACGCCCATGGCGATGTCGGAAGACTGGTTGTGGATGGATGTCAGGACCGAACAGGTCTGGTAATCGAACCCCCAGGTGGCATCCCCGTACCCGACGTTCTTGATCACTTCGCGGACGATGTCGGGAATTTCGACATAGGCTTTGGTGGAAATCTCACCGGCCACGAAAGCAATGCCGGTGGTCAGGATGGTTTCGCAGGCAACGCGGGAATGTTTATCTTGGGCGAGCAGCGCGTCGAGAATGCCGTCGGAGATTTGGTCGGCGATCTTGTCCGGGTGCCCTTCGGTGACGGATTCGGAGGTGAACAGATAGTTATTGCGCATCGAAACCTCTTGCTAGGGGTTCTCAGTTGGGGTCAGTCGGGACCACGGTGTTTTCCCACGGGCACGCACGTATGAGTGGTACCCCAGCCGTAGGGCAATGTCAAATGGAAAGGCTCATTTCTTTGGTAGGGGCTGGAGCGAGGTCCCGGTGCGGGTCCTTTGCTTGACAGTGATTTTATGCGGTTTGTAAGATGGTCCACCGATTGAGACACTCGCCGAGCACTAGGAAACCGCACGCTTCTCGAATACTCCCAGCACCTGGGTCGGATCAAGGATGCCGGTCGGGATTTCAAGGGGTTCCAGGCAACGGTCAGGGTGTCTCCAAACTCTCGATTAACACGGGTCTTTTTTGATTATGGACGGAGAGCCGGAACTCGCACTTCAACCACCGCCCGCGCCGAAACCCCGCGCCTCTGCCCAAGGATTCGGGTGGGAGGAGGTGTCTCGTGAAGTGGTCGAGTTCTTCGCCTCGATCAAGCTGGCGATGTTCCTGTTCTTGATCTTGGCGGTCACGGCCACCATCGGCACGGTCATTCAGCAGAACGAGCGCCCCGAAACCTACATCAAGGAATATGGCGAACAGGCCTACCGTTGGTTCACGCGGCTGGGTCTGACCGATGTCTACCACACCTGGTGGTTTACCAGCCTGCTCGGCCTGCTCTGCGTCAACTCGCTGACCTGTTTCTACAAGCGGTTTCCGGCTGTCTGGCGGTCTATGCAACAGGACAAAGTCAATGTGTCCCTGTCGTTCATCAAGAACATGAAACATTCCGCGGAGATCTCGGCGGCGGGCACGAAGGAATATATCGGTGAACGGCTCGTCCGGTTTTTGGCGGAAAAGGGCTATCGGGTGCTGGCCAAGAACGAAGCTTCAGGCGTGTCGCTCTACGCCACCAAGGGCATCATGGGGCGCGTGGGGGCGCACATGGCGCATCTCAGCGCCACGGTGATCGTGCTGGGCGGGTTGATCGGGAGTCTCTGGGGGTTCCAGGACTTCGGGGTCTGCATGGAGGGGCAGACCTACCATATCCCCCGCGGCAACTTCGATTTGCACGTCGATAAATTCTGGATCGACTACTACGAGAACGGCGCGGTGAAGTCGTACAATAGCACGTTGACGGTGATCGACCAGGGCAGCCCGGCGCTCACGAAAACCATCACGGTGAACGACCCGCTCGTCTATAAGAACATCTGGTTCTATCAGTCGAGTTATGGCGACGCCTGGGATCGCATCGAGGTGGCGCGCCTCAACATCAAGGACAAGGAAACCGACAAGGTCCTGGCGACGGTCGATTTGGAATGGCAAAAGGAGAAGGTGATCGAGAATCTCGGCCTCAAGCTGACGGCCACCGATTTCGTGGCGGACTTTGCCTTCAATTCGTCCGAGAAAAAGGTCTATTCCAAGACGGTGGAACATGCCAACCCCGCGCTGCGGTTGGCACTGAACGAACGCGGAACCTTGGAGGCCACCCCCTGGGTGTTTTATCATTATCCGGACCTGTTTGAGATCCAAGGGTCGAAATACAGTTTCGAACTCGTCGGGTATCAGCCGAAGAAGTTTACGGGATTGCAGATCACGCGCGATCCCGGCGTGAACATCGTCTGGATCGGCTCGACCATGATCGTGGTGGGGATCACGCTGTCGTCGTTTATTTATCACCGGCGCCTGTGGGCGAAGATCGTGCCGCAGCACGACGGCGTCATCCTGCACATCGGCGGAAACACGCACAAGAACCAGATCGATTTCCAGCGGGAATTCAAGCGCCTGATCCAGCACGTGGAAACCAAATCGGCGTAAGCGCCCACGAGGATCGGCGAGCCATAGAGTTCGAGGAGGGTTCCATCATGCTCAAGTCCTTATTCCTGTTCGATATGACCTTCTGGCTGTATTTGGCGGCCTTGGCGCTCTACATCGCCTATCTCTTCGTCCGGCGGCCCGTGATGCAGTTTGCGCCGGCGGGCCATCCGGTGGAGGCCTATGACGATCGGGACGAAGGGTGGGCCGGCCAGCTCGGACAAGTTGCGACGCTGGTCACGGTGTTCGGGTGGATCGTGAACAGCGGCGCCCTGTTCATGCGGGCCTACGAGCGGATGCAGCTCTCCGGCACCTTCGCCCCCTGGTCGAATCAGTTCGAAGCGATGGCCTATGTCTCCTGGGCGATCATTCTGGGCTATGTGCTCTTGGAGATGCGGTACCGCATCAAGGCGATCGGCGCGTTCGTCGTGGGGATCGGGTTCATTGCCATGGGCGCCGCGTCGCTGTTGCCCTATCGCTACCAGACGGCCGAGCCGCTGGTTCCGGCCCTCAACAGCTATTGGATTTACATCCACGTGTCCGTCACGCTCACCAGCTACGCCGCCTTTGCGATGGCCGGGGGATTGGGCCTGATGTACCTGTTCAAGGAACGGGCGGAACGGAAAGGCAAGAGCGGGGGAATCGCTGCGGCCTTTCCGGATTTGGAAACCATCGACGAGCTGGGCTATAAGGCCATCATGATCGGCTTCCCGTTGCTGGCGTTCGGCATCATTCTTGGGGCCATGTGGGCGAACTATGCCTGGGGCGGCTATTGGAGCTGGGATCCGAAGGAGACGTGGTCGCTCATTGTGTGGCTGATCTACGGCGCCTATATCCATGCCCGCATGACCCGCGGCTGGGAAGGCCGTCGGGCCGCCATCTATGCGATCTTCGGATTCTTAATGGTGATCTTCTGTTTCTGGGGCGTGAACTTCCTGCTCTCGGGTCTGCATGCGTATGCCTGATCGGGACAGCGCCATGGCTCCGACGATTTCAGCAGCGCCGGCCTCCGGGCCCTCCCAGGGAAGGAATGCCCCCGCTCCGGCCCGTTCCCGAGTCGGCATCGTGCTGACCGCGGCGACTGTGCTGGCTGTGGTGTTTGGGGTCGTCTGGATGCAGAGCGCCAAGTACGAGCCCCTCACGGTTGGCAAGCCGGCGCCGGATTTTGCTTTGCCCGACCTTGCCGACAAGACCGTCCGGCTGTCCGATTATCGCGGCAAGGTGGTGTTCTTGAACTTCTGGGCGACCTGGTGCAAACCCTGCCAGGAGGAAATGCCGTCCATGGAAGTGCTGTACAAGAATTTCGAGAAGGACGGGTTGGTGATGCTGGCGGTGAGCATCGACCGGGTCACGACTAAGAAAGATATCCCGCCGTTCGTGAAGAACATGAATCTGACCTTTCCCGTGTTGGTGGATTCCTGGGGCCAGACCGACAAACGCTATAAGCTGATGGGAGTCCCTGAAACCTACATCATCGACCGGGACGGCATCCTGCGGGAGAAGATCATCGGTCCCCGGGATTGGACCAGGCAGGACAACCTCCAGGTGCTCACGCAGTTGCTCAGGGCCGTAAAGTCGGCGCAAGCGATCACGGAATCTCCAGCCGGCCTCTGAGCGCCAGACCTTCCGACCATGCCGACCATGGGCCTGATCTGTCGCAGCATCGTTCTCGTGATGGGGATCGCGGTCCTGTCTGGCTGTGACGGGCGGGACCCGGTGTCGCCGCCGTCCGCTTCCGCCGAGGACTCAGGCCTCGGCCGTATCCAGCCGGTGACGGTCGCGATCGGGGAGCCCGCGCCAACATTCAGGTTGCGGGATCTCGCGGGCAATGCCGTCTCGCTGGAGAGTTATCGAGGCACCGTCGTCATGGTCAATTTTTGGGCGACCTGGTGCGGCCCCTGCCGGGTCGAGATGCCGGCGATGGAGAGCCTCTATCGAACCTTTGCGAGAATGGATTTTGAGATCCTGGCCGTGTCCACGGACCCTCAGGGCGCGGCCGTGACCAAACCCTTCCGGCAGGAAATGGGCCTGTCGTTTCCGATCCTGCATGATGCCGACTACCAAGTCGGGCTCATCTATGGGGCGCGGAGCCTGCCGATGACCTTTATCGTCGACCGTCAGGGCATTCTCCGGCAGCGGATCTTCGGAGCCCGTGACTGGGCCTCGCCGGAGGCCGTGCGGTTGATTCGGAATTTCGTGAGGGAGACCCGCCGTGACGGATAGTGTGCAACAGATCTCGATGTTTGCGGCCTTCACCGCGGGCCTCTTGTCCTTTGTGTCTCCCTGCGTGCTCCCGCTGGTGCCATCCTACATCAGCTACATTACCGGCCTGTCCGTCGAACAGCTTGCGGATGCCGAAGAACGGGTCCGGTATCGGCGGGAGATCGTCGTCAATGCCTTGATCTTCATCGCCGGGTTTTCCAGCGTCTTCATCGCGTTCGGCGCCTCCGCCAGCCTGATCGGGCAGGCCCTGATGACCTATCAGGAGCACCTGCGGAAAATCGGCGGCATCCTGATCATCGTGTTCGGCCTCTACCTGCTCGGTCTCTTGAACCTGAGCCTGTTCCGGACGGAGCGGCGGCTGCACTTCAGGACCAGGCCGGCCGGCTATCTGGGCTCGTTCCTCATCGGCGTCGCCTTCGCCGCCGGCTGGACACCCTGCGTCGGGCCGGTCTTGGGCACCATTCTCCTCTACGCCAGCACCACCGAAGCGCTGTCCCAAGGGGTGTTGTTGCTCGCCTTTTACTCGCTGGGACTGGGGCTCCCCTTGTTCATCACCGCGCTGGGCGTGGACCGGTTTCTGGCCTACTTCAAGGAATTCCGCGGGTACTTGCGGGGGGTGTCGACCGTCAGCGGCGTGCTCCTGGTCGTGGTCGGGGTCCTGGTCTATGCCAACTCGCTGACGCTGATCACGAGTTTCCTCGAACGATACGGAATCGGGTGGTATCTCGGCCAGTAGCGTCCGAGCCATGCCTCTGCTGCCTGACCTGCAGTCCTTCGACGTGGTCGTGGTCGGCCTCGGCCCAGCCGGAGCCGCCGCTGCGTACGAATGCACTCGGTCCGGCCTCAAGGTTCTGGCTTTGGACAAGGGCGTGCATCCTCGGTATAAGGTCTGCGGAGGCGGACTCTCGGCCCGCATCGATCAGTTGCTTGGCGGCGCGTTCCAGAGCGTCATCGAGCACATCATCTACGGCGTGCGCTTCGCCTGCGCGGGCGCCGATCCCTTTACGATCGAATCGTCGTCGCCCATTGCCTACATGGTCATGCGCGACCGGTTCGATCATTGTTTGGTCGAGCGGGCACGCGGGGCCGGGACCGAGATCCGCCAAGGAGAATCCGCGAAGCGCTTCACGCCTGTGCAGGACGGTGTGGAGATCGAGACCGACCGGGGGCGGTATCGCGCTAAGGTCCTGATTGGAGCGGACGGGGCGAATAGTGTCGTCGCGCAACAGTTGTTTCCGCGACGAAAACGCCGCTGCATGCCGACGCTGGAAAGCGAAATCGACATCGGGCAGTCGCCGGTCTATCCGCGCGAGCGCTTCGTGGGCATCGAGTTGGGGACCACCGCTTGCGGGTACGGGTGGATTTTTCCCAAGAACGAGCGACTTTCCATCGGGATCGCGGAATTTCGCGGACCCTCGGCAAGCCCCAGGCAAGTCTTCAGCCGCTTTGTGCAAAGAGAAGAGGGGCTCAGAAGCAAGGGCTGGACGATCCCTCCCCCTCAAGGACATCCGCTCCCTCTTTTCAACCCGCGTGTATTCGGCGAGCCAAGGTTTGGCTCGCTCGAACTGGTGAACGGACGGACCCTCCTGATCGGAGATGCCGCTCATCTGGTGGACCCGCTGTTTGGAGAAGGCATCTATTACGCAGTGAAGTCTGGACAACTGGCTTCGCGCAGCGCCGTGGAGGTCGTGCGCGGGCTGGCGCAGAGTCTGGAGGGGTACAGCCGAGCCGTGTATCGGGAGATTTATCCGGAGTTCCGGGTTGCGTCCCGGATGGCCTCCATTCTGTATTCCTTTCCACGACTCTGTTACCGGTTAGCCCATCGGTATCAGGAGTTGGTGCAGCTCTACTGTCGGGTGCTTCAGGGGCAGGAAACCTACCAAACTTTTCTCGGATTGGCGAAAAGCACCGTCAAGACCTCTCTCTATCACTGGGTTCGTGACGGCTTCCGCGCCAGGTCGTAACCCGCTCGGCGTTCTCGTCGGTCAGAAACTCACGTGCGGAAGGGAGTGGCCGTGCTAGCACCAAGCGCCGAGGCGGCAAAACGTCAGGCTGGGTTGAAGTGCGGAAGCGGAGGCGGGGAACGTCGGAGCGGTGATCTGCGGAACCGTGGTGCGCCCCGGATCGGATTCCGGCAGAACGAGCGAGGCCAGGGAAAGCCCTGCAGGAGCAGGCTCGGCCTGAGCCGAGTCTGTGGACTTCTCCACGTCGGTCTTGGCGACGGCCACCGGGAGCGGGCCTCCGAGTTGGGCCAGCAGTTTATCGCCTTGGGCGCGGATCGGACTCGTCGGGAAACGCTCGGACAGCAAAGCCAGTTGTTCCCGTGCCCAGTCGATGGCGCCGAGTTCCTTGTAGGACAGCGCGAGATAGTAGAGCGCGTCGGGAGCGACTTTCATCTCCGGATAGTCCTTCAGAATCGCTTCAAAGCGATGCGCGGCTGCCAGGTAGGCCTCGCGGCGGTAATAAAACTGTCCGACGAACATGTGGGTCTGCGCGAGCCAATCCTGGCAGTCGTGAATCCGGGCGACCGCCTGCGAGTCATAGGCGCTGGCCGGATAATCGGTCCTGAGCTTTTCGAACGCGGCCATGGCCTTTTGCACGGGCTCCGGGTCCCGATCGATGGTTCGGGCCTGCTTCAAATAGGCTTCTCCAAGTCGAAACTGGGCGTAGGGAGCCAAGGCATGGGCTCGATGCAGTTCCATGAAGTGCGTCAGTTCGATGGCCGCCTCGGCATACTCATCCTTGTCGAAGAAGGCTTCGGCCCGCTTGATGATCACGTGCGGGTCATAGTTCTTTTCGATGGTATCGCCCACGAAGATCTGCTCGTCCGTATTGCTCAACGTCTTGCCTTGCGTATTGGTCGACTTAGCGTTGCTGGAGCAACCAGACAGGACCAAGGTCATGGCGGCGAGCAGGGAGCAGAGGCGGCGGGAGAAAAAGGGTGACGGTTTCATCATAAGCCGAGGTGGTTGTACCAAAGGACAAAGTCTCTTCGCAACAAAAAACACCCCTTTAACACCGATTTAACGGACATCCGCACAACCCCGACGGCCTCGGCGCACGATCGGCGCGTCGTGCCATGTTGGCCGGGCCTCGCATTGACGATCATGAGAGGGGCCCCTATAATCCCCAGGCTCACACCCACAGAGTCCACCCGATCCATCAGCGAGCGCAAGGATGCTTACGAGCCGCATCGTCGGAACAGGAATGGCCGCTCCCGAGCGGGCGGTCGACAATCGCGAGATCGGCTCGGCATTGGGCGTCTCACCGGAGCAGATCCATCGGCTGACCGGGATCAGGTCCCGGCGGTGGGTCTCCGGTCAGGAGTCGGCGTCGGATCTGGCGGTGGGGGCCTCGCGGCGGGCCTTGGAGGCGGCCGGGTGCGACCCGTCCAGTCCCGATGCCGTCATTGTTTCGACCACGTCCCCCGACACGGTGTTCCCGTCCACCGCCTGCTATGTGCAGCGGGCGCTCGGGGCCCGTCCGGTCGCAGCCTTTGATGTGGCGGCCTCCTGTACCGGGTTTCTGTATGGGCTGTCCGTGGGAGATGCGCTGATTCGATCGGGACAGGCGAAGACCTGCCTGGTGGCGGCGGCGGAAGTGAAATCCGTCTTCCTCGACAAGCAGGACCCGGTCACGGCGGTGCTCTTCGCGGACGGAGCGGGAGCGGCGGTGCTGGTTGCGGACGAGACGACGCACCCGCAACGGAGGGGCATCCTGGGGGTTCGGCTCTACGCGGACGGAGCGCACCATGGATTGATCCGCCTCCCGGCGGGGGGGTCGCGCCTTCCGTCTTCGGCCGATACGGTGCGCGAGGGACGCCATGCGATTCATCTGGATGGGACGCCGGTATTCCGCCTGGCGGTCAGGCGGCTGGCCGCCGCGGCGCAGGACCTGTTGAAAGAATTCGGACTGACGATATCGGACCTCCGACAGGCGGTGTTTCATCAGGCCAACGGGCGGATTTTGGAGGCGCTGGGGCGCCGCTTGGGCCTGTCACCCGATCAAACGACATCGATCATCGAACAGTACGGCAACACCTCTTCCGCGTCGCTGCCGATGGCCCTCGACTGCGCCGTCCGAGGCGGCAGCCTCGCTGCCGGCGATCTGCTGTTGTTGGGAGCCTTCGGCGGCGGCCTGACCTGGGCGACCGCCTTGATCCGTTGGTAAGCCGCTTCATATTGAACAGGTTGAAAGGAACCCACAGGGACCGATGTTTGGATTGATTCCACGAGAAGAAGCGTTCTTTGATCTGTTCCGCAGAGCGGGGCATAACGTCATCGAAGGCAGCCGTCTCTTGAAGGAGATGATGGAAAACTTTCACGATCCGGCCGGGCAGGCCAAGCGGATCAAGGAAGTCGAGCATATCGGGGATGAGATCACGCACGAGATCGCGAAGAGACTGAACCAGACGTTTATTACCCCGATCGACCGCGAAGACATTCACGACCTGGCCAGCTCGCTGGACGACATTCTCGACGTGGCCGAGGAAATCGCCGACTGTTTCGTGATTTACAAAGTGTCCAAGCCGACGCCCATGGCCGTCCGGCTCGCCGATATCCTCTATCAGGCGAGTGTCGCCGTGGCCTCGGCCGTGGACCTGTTGGGCAGACGCGACGGAGAAATGAGGGAATATACCCTCAAGGTAAATACGTTGGAGAACGAGGCCGACCGGCTGTCGCGCGACGCGCTCTCGATGTTGTTCGAAAAGGAGTCGGACCCGATCATGGTGATCAAGTGGAAAGAGATCTATCAGGATTTTGAGAACGGGGCCGATCGCTGCGAAGACGTGATGAATATCCTCGAACGGATCGTGCTGAAACACCATTGAGCGCCCGCATGCCCGCGCCCCATCCCTATCGACCCTTCCTTCGAGGCTACCCTTTGGGTCGCCGTCCCGTCCGGTGAGATCCTCGCCATGCCGGAACTGAGCGGGCTGTTGCTGCTGGTCATCGTGCTGGCCCTGCTGTTCGATTTTTCGAACGGATGGCACGACAGCGCGAACGCGATCGCCACCGTCGTCTCGACCAGGGCCGTGAGCCCGATCGTGGCCGTGACGGGAGCGGGAATCCTCAACATTGCCGGGGCCTACATGTCGACGGCCGTGGCCAAGACGATCGGGTCGGGCCTCGTGGAGCCGACGTCCGTCACGCAGGCCGTGGTAGCCGGGGCGTTGGCAGGCGCCATCGTGTGGAACCTGATCACGCTGCTGATGGGCCTGCCGACCAGCTCGTCTCATGCCTTGATCGGCGGGCTCGTCGGGGCGTCGGTTGCGCATGGGGGATGGGAGGTCGTGAAGTTTTCCGGGCTCCGCGCGGTGATGGAGGCGATGGTCCTGTCGCCGTTTTTGGGATTTGCCATCGGGCTGAGCCTGATGGTGGCGATCAGTTGGATCTTCTTCCGCGCGTCACGCGGCTGGGCGACCGGTCTCTTCCGGCGGCTTCAGCTCGTTTCGGCCAGTTTCATGGCGTTCAGCCACGGGGCCAATGACGCGCAGAAGGCGATGGGCATCATCACGCTGGCGCTGGTGTCGGGCGGCGTCATCCCCACGACCGAGGTGCCGAACTGGGTCATCGGGTCCTGCGCCCTGGCCATGGGGCTTGGCACGGCGGCCGGCGGCTGGCGGATCGTGCGCACGTTGGGCATGCGGATCGTGAAGTTGGAACCGGTCCATGGGTTCGCGGCGGAAACGGGGGCGGCGATGGTCCTGCTCAGCACCGCGCATTTCGGCCTGCCGGTAAGCACGACGCATACCATCACGACGACGGTCATGGGCGTCGGGGCGGTAAAGCGGTTGTCCGCCGTCCGCTGGGGCGTCACCGCCAGGATCATTTTCGCCTGGATTTGTACGTTGCCTGGCGCCGCGTTGCTCGCGTCGGGCTTCTATCTGTTGTTGGCGAGATTCGTCTGAGGGGCGGCGAGCTGTCCGGGTCGCGCGGCCGGAAGGCGGACCACGAATCGGCTCCCAGTGGGCTGGTTGCCTTCCACCCAGACCTGTCCGTCGTGCTGTTCCACGA
This sequence comes from Nitrospiraceae bacterium, assembly GCA_035457545.1. Taxonomy (GTDB): domain Bacteria; phylum Nitrospirota; class Nitrospiria; order Nitrospirales; family Nitrospiraceae; genus Nitrospira_G. The sequence continues at coordinate 801 of DATIBM010000189.1, read as the reverse complement.
TGTGCTTCACGATCGCGAGCCCCAATCCGGTCCCTCCCAATTCACGGGAGCGGGCCTTGTCCACCCGATAGAACCGCTCGAACACCCGCGGGCGGTCGCCTTCGGGGATGCCGATGCCGGTGTCCGCCACGCTGATCTCGACCGAGCCGACCTCGGCGCCGGGAGCCGGTTCCAGAGCCTCAAGCCGAACCGTGATGGTGCCGCCGTCCGGGGTGTATTTCACCGCATTGTCCAATAGGTTGGTCAGCACCTGAACCAGCCGATCTTCGTCCCCGATCACCCCCGGCACCCCCTGCGCAACCTCAAGATGCATCCGGTGCCCCTTCTTGTCCGCCAAGGGTTGGATGATCGCGAGCGACCGCTCCACCACGTTGCCCGGAGACACGAGATCCCGCTTGAACAGGGCCACGCCGGATTCGATTTGGGACAATTGCAGCAGGTCGTCCAGGATCAAATTCAGGCGGTTGCTCTGACGCAGAATAATGTCGAGAAACTTGGCCATGGTCTCAGGGTCGTCCTTGGCCCCATCCAGGAGCGCCTCGACATAACCTTTGATCGACGTGAGCGGGGTCCTCAGCTCATGCGAGACGTTGGCGACGAAATCTTTCCGGACTGTTTCCAAACGGCGCAGGTCCGTGATGTCGTGGAAGACCAGGACGACGCAGGCTTCATGCTCCCGCCGGCCTCCGGCCACCGAGACCTCGACCCGGAGCGTCCGCCCGCTGAGCGCAAGGGACAATTCCCCGGTCTGTCCGGTGCGCCGTTCCAGCACCCGTGCCGTCAGGTCGTTCAGATCGGGAT
>DATIBM010000188.1:0-2271 GCA_035457545.1 Nitrospiraceae bacterium | reverse complement strand
ATGGCAAATCGCGTTCCTTCTTCCACCGTTAATGCATAGCAGGAGAGATGGGAGGGGGAGAGAGCGCGACACGCGTCCAGGGTCCGCGTCCAGCTCTCAATGGTTTGACCCGGAAGCCCATACATCAGATCGAGATTGATGTTGGTGAATCCTGCCGAACGAGCGGCTTCGACGGCGGCGATGGTTTGCGCTTGCGCCCCCGGTCTGCCGATGGCGGCCAACTCCGCGTCATGCATCGATTCTGCGCCAAAGCTCACACGCGTCACGCCGGATCGCCTTAAGGCGGACAGGTCGGTGATTGTGACTGTGCCGGGATGGGCCTCCACCGTAATTTCACACCCCGAATCCAGGGCAAAGCATTGCTGGACGGTCCGTACGATGGCCGTCAGCTGCACGGCGCTGAGCATGGTCGGCGTCCCGCCGCCGAAGTAGAGGCTTTGGACCGGACGTCCCCCGGTGATTTCCTCGGCCGCGTGGAGGCGGAGCTCTGTCTGAAGGGCTCGAACGAAAGCCTCAGCCGCCGCATCCCGATGGAGTTCGAGATAAAAGGCGCAGAAATGGCAGCGTTGGCGGCAGAACGGAATATGGACGTACAGTCCAAACGCAGCGTTCATCGTCTCAACGACAACGGCGCGGGCTTCGAAAAATCACGTGCCACGACAACCTCGATCTCATCCGTGGACGGCAGACCCCGGTTGCGCACATGGGACGCCCATCCCGGATGACCGCGCAGCGACTCGAACACCTGTTTCAACATGGCCGGCTTGATGGCGGACTCCCATTCTTGTACCCAGCCCAGGTGATCCTCTTCGCCTTCATATTCATCCGGGAAAGACGCCTCTAACGTGAATCGCAGCACAAAGGTTTTTTCTTCCTGATACATCTTCGGCCTCATGCGTTGCGCCGCCCGGTCCGTCGCTTCTATAATGGAGACACACAGGAGACGATCATGCCTATCTTCGAATATGTCTGTCGGGAATGCAATCATCGCTTTGAGCTTTTACTTCAGGGATCGGCCCAGGCCGCCTGTCCCAACTGCCGGGCGACGACACTCGAGAAGCAGTTTTCATCGTTTGGCGTTGGAGCCACGGGAGGCTGGCCACCCGCCGGCGGGGGAGGGGCTTGTGGAAGTTGCGGCGATCCACGGGGCCCTGGCGCCTGTTCGATGAATTAGCATGAGCGACGCGGAATTTCTGCTCCACCGAACCATCGCCACGCTTTCGCAGACCGATCCGCTGATCAAACTTGTCGAGCAAGTGCGTCTCGGTCGAATGCAGCGGGCAGATCCAGGCTTGCGTGTCGTAACCGACGCCTGGTTGGCCGTTTACCGCAAAGCCGTCACCTCACCCGGTTTGACGAGACAGCTGCTGCGTCGCATCGATCCGTCCCCTCGCCTTGATGTGCTGGCTCAAGAAGGCATTTTGTCCGCCGACCATGCCGGAGCGCGTGAGTTGCGCTCGGAGTTCGAGCAGGCCATTGCCCGCGCGCCGGTCTGATGGTCCTCCAGCGATGCCATGCGCGTGTCCATGCTCATCATGGCCCTCCTCTTGGCAGTCGTCGGTGAACGGGAAGGACTAAGCGGCGAGCTTGGAGGCCCGGGTCCTCTCCGGCATCTCACTCTGGATCACCTCGAATCCCTGCTCCCTCCGGGCACCATCCCGATGGTACATCCCGCGGCAGTCGAGGAGTTTCTTGTCCAGTTGGACGGCCAACCGCCGGACTGGAAGGCCCTCTATGGTCACGGGCACCACGATCCTGGGCATGACGACCGGCTCTTCGCGCTCAATCGGGAACGAGATGCGAAACGTGAAGGTCGGCCCGCGTTGTCGAAGACGATCGCGTTTGCATGGACAGGGACCCTGTCACATTACGACCCGCGCATCGGCGGCTTTCCCATCGCTCTCGGGCCGAAGTTTATCAAGAGCAGCTGGGGGATGATCCGGTTCAAGCCGGAAGAATCTCCGGGGAATTTGAGCCTTGCCGTAGATCCGAGCGATCGGGACGCGCTTCAGCAAGTGCTTGAGCGGGGTCAACCGGTGGAAATTGAAGTGGTGATGACAGGGAAACTCATTCCGGAAGAGTCCATCGTCTATGATTTTTCTCATGACGAAGAGGGATTGGGCCTGATCATGCCGTTCGTACGGGTGGAACGGGTGGATTTTGTGATGCCGATAATCGAGGCTCGGTGAGTTATTACGCCAAGTAGCCCTTGATGAGGTGACGCTAATAGGCGTCTTTGGCGCAGCGGAAGCCGGTTCCACTCGGGCGGCT
>DATIBM010000187.1:0-14721 GCA_035457545.1 Nitrospiraceae bacterium | reverse complement strand
CGGGCCGAACACGAACACCCGCGGATGCTCGAGGAAGCGGCCGAGCAGCGAGCGCACGCGGATGGTCTCGGAGATGCCGGGCAGGCCGGGCCGCAGGCAGCAGATGCCGCGCACCAGCAGGTCGATCGTCACCCCCGCTTGCGACGCCTCATAGAGTTTGCGAATGCAGGCTGGATCGACCAGCGCGTTCATCTTGAAGGCCAGATAGCCGTCGCCGTGCCGCTTGTGCCGCCGGATTTCCCGATCGATGCGGGCCAGCAGTTGCTCGCGCAGACCGTGAGGCGCGACCAGCAACTGCTGATAGGCCGCCTTGCGGGAGTAGCCGGTCAGCGCGTTGAAGAGGTCCGTCGCATCCTCGCCCATCTCATGATCGCAGGTGAGAAAGCTGAAATCGGTATAGATCCGGCTCGTCGCCGGATTGTAGTTGCCGGTTCCCAGGTGCAGGTACCGTCGGATGCGGTCGGCATCCCGCCGGACGACCATGCAGAGCTTCGCATGGGTTTTCAGCCCGAGCACCCCGTACACCACATGCACCCCTTCGTCTTCCAGCCGCCTGGCCCATTCGATATTGTTCTCTTCGTCGAAGCGCGCCTTTAATTCCAGCAGCACCGCCACCTGTTTTCCGTTTTGCCTGGCTTCCACCAGGGCTTCGACGATCGGTGAATTGGCGCCGACCCGATAGAGGGTTTGCTTGATCGCCAGCACCCGCGGATCGGCCGCCGCCTGTCGCACGAACTCCACGATCGGCAGAAAACTCTGGTAGGGATGATAGAGCAACAGGTTGCGCCGCCGGATCATCTGAAACACGTCCCGCTTTCCGAAGAGATCCGGCGAGGCCGGCTGAAACGGCGGGAACTTCAAGTCGGGGCGGTCCAGCCTGGTCAGTTCCATGAGCTGAGCCAGGCCGAGCCGGAACTCGTAGGTCTGAACCTGATAGGGAGCCAACTGCAGGTTGCGGACCAACAGGTCTCGGATCGAATCCGGTGTCTGTCCGGCGATCTCCAGCCTGACCACCGAGCCGAAATGCCGCAGATCCACCTGTTCCTCGATCGTCGCCAGCAGGTCGGCTGCTTCATCCTCCTCCAGATCCAGATCCGCATCCCTGGTGACCCGAAAGGGATACCAGGCCTGGATCGAGAGCCCGGGAAAGAGCAGGTCCAGGTTGGCCGCGATGAGATCCTCCAGCCAGACGAACTGCGCCGCGCCCTGATCGACTGCTTCGTCCTCCGCGGCCGGAACAGGGATCAACCGAGGGAACAGATCCGGCACCTTGATCCTGGCAAAGCAGGTGCCCTTTTCCGGATCGCGCGCGACCACGGCCAAATTGAGGCTCAGGTTGGAGATATGGGGAAAGGGATGGGCCGGATCGAACGCCAGCGGGGTGAGCGTTGGAAAGATTTCCTTGGTGAAATAATCGCGCAGGCCCAGGCGCCAGTCCTGCGACAGTTCGTCGAACTCGAGGACCTGGATGCCGGCTTGGCGGAGGGCCGGCCGGAGGGTTCTCTCCCAGGTTTGAACCACTCGGGCCAATTGGTCCTGCAACACCCGGCCGATGGCCGCCAGTTGATCGGCCGGGGTCATCCCATCGGGAGGGGTATCCAGCACGCCTCCCGAGAGCTGCTCCCGGAGGCCCGATACCCGGATCATGAAAAATTCGTCGAGGTTATTGAAATAGATGGCGAGGAACTTCGCTCGTTCCAGCAGCGGGTGCTCGGCTCGTTCCGCCTCTTCCAGCACGCGGCTGTTGAATGCGAGCCAGCTCAGCTCCCGGTTGAGATAGAAAGCCGGGGCGGCAAGATCGACGGACGGCTCACCGGTCGCTGAAGGGATTGGGGAGGTGTCCTCGGACATCGCGCAATCCTGTTCCTACGGGCCTGCACGGCAAGGGGGAATACCTCGCTTGTTGTGGCAGACTGATCACTGGTTCGTCAAGAATGCATACCGCGCGAAGCGCCCATCGAGGGGCGAATCGGCGAATCAATAGGTGATCGTGGCCAACCGCGAGAGATCCGTCGGTCTCGCCACGACGCGAATGGTCACCCGGCCCAGCACGCGCCCGTCCTCCGTCTCGACGTCCACCCTCCACTCACCGGCATCCAACCCTTGTTTGAAACTGTAGGCCCGGTAGCCCCCTTCCCGTCCTCCGGAAATCTTGATCGGAATCCGATCGGCATGGACATAGGGTTTTCCTCGCCCGGTCCGATAAGACCAGTGGTGATAGACGGTCGTGTCCAGATTGACCGGCGCGAAGACCGCGGTGAAGCAGTAGACCGGCTCGCCGGCGGGAAAGTCCGTGTCCGAGCGTTTCAGCAACTCAAACCATCGCTTCTCAAAGGTCAATTCGAACCGGTCGCCTGCTCTCCGCACCTCGTGGTAGATGCCCCCGAATTTCATCGCCAGCGGGACCGGCGGGATCCAATTGAGGAGATAGAATCCGATCAGCAGCGCGATCGCGGCGGCCGCAGGGGCCAGAGTCTTGGCGGTATGCCGCCTCGTCCAGACAGGATTGTCCTTGGCGATCAACTGGACCACGCGGAAGACCGTGGCGGCGCTCAGGCCGGCTCCCGCCAGAAAAACCGCCCGGTTCATCCATCCGGTCACCACCGGGAGGAAGAAGGTGAAAAAGCTGAAGCAGACCAGCGCGTAGAGCGTGACCAGCAGGCTCAGGTTGGTCAGCCGGTCTTTCAGGAATTCGTTCGCGACCAGGAGCCCGACCAAGACGAACAGAAAAATTGCGCTCGAGGTGAGCGACGCGCTCCGAAAATAGAAGATCGCGTACGCGCTGAAAAGACCGCCCAGGAGAAACTGCATCGCCATCGGATAGTAGGGCTGCGCGCGGCCGAGCCAGCGGATCCATCCCGGCTGCGATTCCCAGAACTCCCGTTCTCCGGCCCGGAGGTCCTCCCGCCCGGTCAGGATGATCAGGACACCGAGGAGGACCAGATAGAGGAGCAGGAGGAGATTGTCCTGGAGGCGATCGATCCGGGTGAGGGTGAGCGTGTCATAGCCCACCCCGGCGAAGAAGAACACCGGCGGCAGGAACGGGTTGGAGAAAGCAGAACGGAGTCGGGCCACCATACCTGTCTGTATGGTACGGATAACCGGAATGAAGTCCAGCCGGTTCTGGAAATACTCTCTTGAGCTCTCCGGCACCCTGGAAGCCGAATCTCTGGAACAGCGACAACGTTGATATCCACGGCATTCACAACGACTATTTTTCAGACCTGTGGCAAGCTAATTGGACCGCAGACAAGCAGAGTAGGATATCTATACAGTCACTGCTCTAGCAGCGGACGAACACGGCTCCATGTCGATGAGCGGTCATTGTCTCGAAGACTGCCTGGCGCGCAGCGCCTGCACCTCTCGAAAGAGACAGTCGCTGACCACCTGATTCCCCAGAGGCGAATAGTGTCCTCCGATCTCTGCCGGATTGAACAGCTCGGATACGCTGCCGGCGCCGACACACCTGCGCAGGTCATGATGGGGAATACCGGCTTCTCTCAGAATCTTCAGCCCGATAGGCTCCCAGGAAGGGATGGGATAATCCGTATCCGCCGGCAGATAGACGATCACCGGCACCCCGCCATCCACGGTCACTGCGTTCACGAACTCTTCAAAGATCTTTCGATTGATCTGTTCTGTTTCGCGGTCAGCAATTTGCGGTCGCTCTTGTTCATGCAGCGGGTAGAGCGAGATCAGGAACCTGAACACATAGGAGAGATTGAAATAGTTCCAAGCCGGGCGATCCCATTCCGTCTCTCGATAGTTCACGTCGTACTCGATGAACGGGAGATCACGAATCGAGGCCTTGGCCAGCATCTGGGGGAGGCTTGGCAGCGGCCGGTTGATCACCTGCAACTCCCCATTCCGCAGGACAAACCGAGGCTTCGCGAAAGGCATGCCTCCGCCTGAGAACGTCAGAAACGTATAGACGGCCATCGTACGGATCACGTCATGATTGATGAAACCGAGGATCACCAGATCGGGATGCCAGGCGCGCACGTCTTTCAGATACCGCAGATACATTTGATCCACCCCGTACCCCCCTACTCCGAAATTCAAGACCTGACAGCGAGATCCTAGGCGTTGCTGCATGAAGTAGGCCCAAGTATCTTCATACCGGACCACCTCACCGAAGGTGTAGGAATCCCCCAGCAGAGCAATACGGCATGTGGGCGACACTCCCTGAAAGGACTCGCCGACCCGCCCGCTTCGAATCCCCTCTACGCTGCTGAAGTACAGTCCTTCCTCGCTGCGCCGGCTCGGTCCCACGGTAAAACCCAACATCTCATCAAACACGAGGTAGGTCGGTTGAGTTTCAGCTTTGCGCCGGATGGCTTCGTAGGAGTTTCTCGCTCGCTCCCATTGTTTGGGATAGAGCAGTTTTCCGCCAAGATCCTCTCCAAGATGATTCGACACCGCCAGGACTCGGAGGCCGACCTCCAAGACGAGAACAGCAGTGACAACAACCAGGAGGTTCACTGCAACGGCAAGAACCCATTGCTTTGATCCTTTCCGGGAAGCAAGCCGGCACTGTCGAATGACGAGCACGGCCAATGCCGCCATCAGGATGCTCGACAGCGCACTGACAATGCCCGGCAGGCTCGCAAGGAAGGCGGACAGACTGGATTTCCCTTCGAGCCGATACAGGCTCAACACGAATATCACCGCGCAAGCCTCGATGAGATAGAGCCCCGCCGGGATAACCCATTCCTCCAACCACCTTCCAATGCCGGTTTTGTTCTCTCTTAATTCCAACGGATTGCCCCTTCAGGGTTGAGCCGAATGGCGTGAGCCTGTTGCACCCAGAAAATACGGCAAGGGGCGCCCCAACAAACCTGAAACCCGTTTGCGGACATCCTGTCACGGAAAAGGCGGGAGCGGCGCATAGGTCACCGGGAGCCCGATCAGCCGCTCGATCCAGGCCGGCATCTGCGATTCGGCGAGCGGCGCCCGGTTGAGCCGCACTTCGACTTGATAGGACCCGCGGCAGCCGACCAATCCCACGATCGCCGAGGCGTCGTCCCCGGCGGGCAACAGCTCCTGCGTCTGAAATTCGCACAGCGTCGCATAGAGGCGCCCGTCCGGCTGGATGGCTTCCAGAATCTCCGGGACCTCGTCCAGCGGGCAATGGACGGAACAGCGGTAACAGGCCCGGGCGCCCGGCGTCACGTCCGCAAACTCCGCAAGGGCCTCTTCGGAAAATCCCGTGAGGTAGCTTCGGACCGTGACCAGCTCGCTGCCGCAGGTGGCGGCCAGCTTGCTGGCCGGCACGAGGAACTCAAAGGGGTCGGAGGAATTGTATTCGAATTGGCAGGGGCCGAAGGCGTCCGGCCAGGAGCAAAAGAACGGCACGGTCGCGTCGATCGGCTGCAACGTCACCATCTCCTTGTCCCGCACCGCGTCGATCGGAAGATCAAGCATCTGGATCGCCGCCTGGAAGGCGCGCTGCCGTTCGTCGAGCCACAGCGCCCGCTCGTGATCGGCGCGGCTCTCGCCCGGCGTGATCACCTCGGTGGTTTTCAGCCGGACCCGGATGAAGGAATGGGCGTGGCGGAAGCCCAGCCAGAGCATGCCCCGCTGGTCGTGGCGGGTCAGCACCTCGGCCGTCCGCCAGGGATGACTGATGGAACAATAGGTCCCGACGGCCTGGTGCCGCTGATAGACCGTGTGGTAGCCCCCGGCAAGGAGAAAAAAATCCCCCTGCCAGTTGTCCCGGACATGCACGAGCGTGACATCCTCGGTCGCCCAAGGGTCGAGCTTGTCGAAATCGTCGGGCCCCTCGACGGTCCACTCTTCGATATAGCCGATGATCTCCTTGGCCGGCACCGCCGGCTTCAAACCCAGCTTCGCCAACCGATCGCCGAGGCTGAGGATGTCGTCGAACGCAAGTCCGGCCGCCGACTCCCATCGTCGCTCGCGCATGGTTCCCTTGCCTCCCGCGGACGCCGCGACGCACGGCTTATCGCGCTACTCGCGGAGCCTCCACGCACGGTTCTCGATGCGCGTGTCCATCATCAGTTTGTGATAGCTGTCTTTCAGGACGGAGTTCACAAGATCCTGCAATTTGGTCTGGGTGAAGAACCACACGGTATCCGAGGCGGCCCCGTCGAGCGTAATGCTCGCCACGCTGCCGTCCACATTGTTCTGCGCCCGCACGACGATGCTGCTCTTGACCTCCATCTTGGTCGAGAGGAAGCGGCTCTTGGCCGTCGCCCACAACTCCCGGATGGTCCCGCTGACAAGAATGTCGGTCTTCCCCTCCGCCGGGGTCAGCCCCGCCGTTTGGAACCCAACCTGCCAGCCCTTATATCGCAGGTAGTCGGCCAAGGTCCGCGCCACCGCTTCGCCTGTCTTGCCCCCCGGCACGTTGAAATACGTGGCGCCTCCGGTCAGATGCGTGCGGATGCCCAGGCGGGTTTGATCCGGACGCTGATCCTGCAACGGCTCCACGACGATCTTGACCGTTTCATCCGGCGCCACTTCCTGCGCCATCGGCTTGACGGTCAAGTCCAAATTGATCACTTCCCCCTTGCCGGCGCATCCGCCCAAGCAGAAGATGCTCACGGCCAAGACCCACAGCCCCGCACGGCGTCCTTCCTCTCCAGTCATACCATCCTCCATACCAACCTTCGGTTGAACCGGCGGCTCATCGGGCGAAGCCCCTCTATACCAAGCTTCGCTTGAACCGCCGGCTATTCATCGTCTTTTCGTACCTGCGCCGGCGGAGAAGCACCTTGCGCGTTTCCCTTCCTCTAGTTTTCATGCCCCGCCGGAGAGACACCTTCAGTGATCGTTCTCGCTTTTGTTCCCATACCACCCTTCGGTTGAACCGCTAGCCTCCTGACACGATTGCCGTGAAAGATTTCGCGCGATCGAAGAACGGCGCGTAGTCTAGCGGAGTTCGCGGAGCGAGACAAATCGGAACGGCACACGCCCCGACGGGGTCATTCGCAGACGAGCGGCAGGAGGCGCCGGAACGCCTCGCGGCCCGTTTCCGCCACGCGGCCTTCCCGAACCGTCGGGTCGTCCAGCGGGACGAATCGGGCGATCTTGATCGCGTGGCGCCGCTCCAACACCGCCGCGGCCTGAGCCCTGCTCGCGGACAGAAGCGGCATCGTATAGCCCTCGCCGCGCTTCCATTCCCAGAGCGTCGGCGCGAGCGACAGTTCGAGATCCCGTCCGGCCAATTCCTGATACCGGTCGATGAGGCGCTTCTTGAACGAGGGCAGCATCCGGCCGCCGAGCAGCCAGGCGAACGCGACATGGTGTCCCCACCACACCAGCGTCCGAAACGTGAAGGTCTCGTCGCCGGCAAAGTGCTTGGGGTAGTCGAGATACTGATAGGGACAGGCTTCCAAATGCTCGCCCTTCACGAACTGAGACTTGGTTGGATCGAACCCCTGAGGCGAAAGCAGTCGAGCCGACGCGACCTCGTCCCGGAGCAGCGCATGGAGTTGTTCCAGCGTCGCGCGGATCTTCCGGCTGATCCGTTCCTTGGCCGTGAAAAACGCCCGATCCGCCAACAGCCCGACTTCGGCTTGGTCGAAGCCGAGGGGTTCCTGCATCGGTTCACCATTTTGCGACAGGGCCCGGCAGGCCCCCGAGGCCACGCTCGGCCGATCCGGCCTCCATCCCGCGCCTTCGTCCGGCCGGCGTCCTGCCGCTTATCGTTGATGCGTTTCGAAGGTGTGGACCCGTAACTCGTAGACGCGGCGGCATTCACTGCACCGCAGGCCCACCAGATCTTCCATCACGTCCAACAGGCGGACCGACAGTGACGGCGCATGTTGCGCCGCACAGTCCGCAAGCAGCGCCGCCGCCGGCCTGCCGCTCCCTTCCGCCGGCGGCTCACCCGACTCCGTGGGCACGGCGGACATCCGCGCCAGGACCGACCGCAGGCTGACACGATGCGTAAGGTGGCAGGAGGTGCAGCCGAACAACAGGCGCTCGCCGCCCTCGAACCGTTTGACGTTGAGGCAGAGCGGATGCACGGCGAAACATTGCTGAATGAACGCCCCGCTCTGATAGATGGGTGCCATGGCGAGTCGATCGGCACAGGCACGGCACAGACTGCCGAGCTAGAATCGGACGGCGACCAGCAACAACAGCAGGCCGACCCCGACGACATAGGGGATCACGCAGGAGTACAGCACCGCCTTGCGCGCCTGGACTTCGGACCCGGGAACGTCGCGGGATCGCTGCTCCCGATACACGAATTCATACGCCAGGATGATCAACGTGATCGTCAACACAAACACGCGGCTCGTTCGGGGCCACGTGTAATAGCCGCTCAAGACAAAATCGGCGGTAAACAGGCCGCTCCAGCAACAGATGAGGGGCGCCAGCGCCAGCCGCACGACCGTGGCAAACCGCTCCGGCCATGCAGACGATCCGCCCGGCGCGTCAGGCGACATCGGAAAGGAAAGGCTCACGCGGCCCGGTCGCCCGGCTTGGGCGTGGAAGAGGGTTCGGACGAGGCGCAGCGTTTGCAGACGCGGGGCCGCCGCTTCAGGAACTTGAATCTCCCGCTGGCGAGACAACTGTAATGGACGAATTCGTCACAGACCGTGCAGCGCGACCAGCCTCCGCGGAACAGCGTTTGGTCGCGATACAGACCCTGCTGGCAAATTTTGCAGCGGCGCGGTTCGATGCCCAACAAGAGCGGCTCCCAATCGCCGCCGGCCATGCGAATGCTCATGAGGCGCAGTATAGCCAACCGCACTTTTGAATGACAAGTGCCGCGGGATTAACGAGCGAGAAATGAAGCCGTGATCGGAGTCGCCGCCTGTTGATCCGTTTGACAGGTGCGCCGCTCCCTGTTACCCTCGCGCGCGTTGCGGGCGAAAGGGGCGCGGACGGCGGATTCCCCGAGAACCAACCGGCTGGTTCTCGCCAGACCGCCATGAACAGACCGCTCTGAGCAATCGACCCCCGGTTCGGAACCAGCCCACCGTAGACAGACGGCATCGGGCGGTTGCCATCCATCGATCAATTCATTCAATGGACATCCGTCGATATCTCGAACAGCAGCGCGACCTCGTCGATCGCTTTCTGGAGTCGGTCCACCCTTCCGCTCAGACGCAACCGACCATCTTGCACGAAAGCATGAGATACAGCCTGTTTGCCGGCGGCAAGCGGATCCGTCCGATCCTGACCCTTGCTGCAGCGGAGGCGCTCGGCTACCGGGCGCAGGCCATTCTCCCGATTGCCGCGTCATTGGAGCTCATCCATACCTATTCCTTGATCCACGACGACCTGCCCTCCATGGACAACGATGATTTCCGGAGGGGCAAGCCGACCAACCATAAGGTGTTCGGCGAGGCCATGGCGATCCTGGCCGGCGACGCGCTCCTGACCTTGGCGTTTGAACTCTGTAGCGCGCCGGCTTACGGGGATGGGCTGGAGAGTTCCCGCCGGGTCCAGTTGATCTACGAGCTGGCCGTCGGGTCCGGGCACCTCGGCATGGTCGGCGGCCAGGTTCTGGATATCCAAGCCGAGAACCAGGACATCGACCTGCCAACTCTCCAAACCATTCACCGGCACAAGACCGGGATGTTGATCCGCGCCGCCGTCCGGATGGGCGCGATTGCCGCCGGCGCGTCGGCGGGCCAACTGGCCGACCTGACGTCCTACGCCGAACAGATCGGGCTCGCGTTTCAGATCGCCGACGACGTGTTGGACGTCACCGGCACCAAGGAGGAACTCGGCAAGAGCCCGAACGCGGACGCGCAGCGGGGAAAGAAAACCTACCCGACGTTCTATGGCGTGGACGGGGCGCGGAAGCTTGCGGACGAGTGCGTCGAACGAGCCATCCACCACTTGGCGTCCTTCGGCGAGACGGCCGACCCGCTCCGGGAACTCGCCCGGTACATCGTCGCCCGGAAGAACTGATCGTGAACCGTAAAACGTAAGACGTGAAACGACCCGCCCTGCAGGAACCATTGCCGCCCGTTCCGCCGCCTCTTACGTTTCACGTCTCACGTCTCACGTCTTTGCAATGACCACCCTCGTCACAGGCGCCACCGGCTTCGTCGGAGCGGCTGTCGTCCGAGCCCTGGCTGCCGCCAACCGGGACGTGCGCGTCCTCACCCGGCCCGACAGCGATCTTCGCAACCTCCAGGGGCTTCCGGTTTCGCGCGCGATCGGCGATCTGCGCGACCGTTCGTCGCTGCGCCAGGCCCTGACCGGTTGCCGGCAGGTCTACCATGTGGCCGCCCATTATGCCCTGTGGGCCCGAGAGCCGTCCGTGTTTTACGACATCAACGTGCAGGGGACCGTCAACCTCATGGAAGCGGCCCGCGAAGCCGGGATCGAGCGGATGGTCTATACGAGCACGATCGGCGCGATCGGCCTGCCGCCCGACGGCGGCGTCGGCACGGAAGAGACCCCGGTTTCTCTCTCCCAGATGGCCGGGGATTACAAGCGATCAAAATATCTTGCCGAACAGGAAGTGCTGAAGTTTGCGCGGGCCGGGCTCCCCGTCGTGATCGTCAACCCCAGCGCCCCGGTCGGCGCGGGGGATGTGAAGCCCACGCCCACCGGACAGATGATCGTCGATTTCATGAAGGGACGGATGTTCGCCTACATCGAAACCGGCATGAACCTGATCGACGTGGACGACGTGGCGGCCGGCCACCTGGCCGCGATGGAACGGGGCCGGATCGGCGAACGCTACATCCTGGGAAACAAGAATTTGCCCCTGAAGGAGATCTTCGAAATCCTGAGCCGGCTCACCGGCGTGCCCATGCCGCACATGAAGCTCCCGCGTGGAATGGTCCTTCCTTTGGCCCATCTGAACCGCTGGCTAGCCGATTACGTCACCCACCGCCCGCCGCGCATTCCGCTGGAAGGGGTGAAGATGGCCAAGTACAAGATGCATTATGATTGTTCCAAGGCCGTGCGCGAACTCGGCCTCCCGCAACCCCCGGTCGAGATCGCGCTGGAGAAGGCCGTGCGCTGGTTCCGCGACCATGGGTATGCATAGAAGGAGACTCGTCATCCGTCACAGGTCAATCATCAACCGTGAATCGTGTCAGGCACAGAAAGACCCGAAGGTTCTCTGCCATAGACGAATGACGGTTGACGAATGACGGTTGGCGGTTGACGCTGGGCGATTCGACATCGTGGACACGTTCATCCTGCTTGGCAAGACGGTTCTCTTCCGCCCCTACGTCTTTCTATTCCTGGCGGCGTTTCTGTTCACGGCTTCCCGCCTGCTCGGCTGGCCGCGCACCTGGTTCTTCTTCGTCAATACCTGGCTCACCGCCCTGTTGTGCGAGCTGTCATCCACGCGGACGGGCATCCCGTTCGGATGGTACTTCTACACGGGCTCGACCGTGGGCCGGGAGCTGTACCTGTGGGACGTGCCGTTCATGGACTCGCTCTCGTTTACGTTTCTGCTGTTCGCCAGCTATTGCCTGGCCCTCTGGTTTGTGCTGCCGGTTCGGTTCCCGCAGGACGAAACCCGTCCGAACCGCGGACGAGTCCTCCTCCCGGCTTTGACCTTCGATGCAGCCGTCCGCCGCTCCTGGCCGGTGCTCGGGCTCGCCAGCCTCCTGTTCGCCTTGATCGACGTGGTCATCGACCCGGTGGCGCTGCGGGGAGACCGGTGGTTTCTCGGCAAGATTTATTTCTATCCGGAAGCCGGCGTCTATTTCGGCATTCCGCTCGCCAACTTTTTCGGCTGGGCCGTCGTGGGCATCATCGCGCTCGGCATCTATCGCGTAATTGACCGCCACTTGCCGGATGATCGCGAGGCGGCTCCGTCGGCCTCGACGACGGTTGATGTCTTGTTGGGTTGCGGCTTGTACTATGGCGTACTCTTGTTTAATCTGAGCGTGACGTTCTGGATCGGCGAAACGCTCTTGGGGTTGGTGGGGCTGTTGCTTTATATTCCCGTCACGACCTTGGCCCTGCTCCGCCTGTTCGGCCGGCTGGAGGTGCGCGTTCCTCACAAGCAAACGGCGACGTGACGGCGGACACGCCGTCTCACGGCAAGCGGAGGGTGGCGATCCCTCTCAAGTCCCGTTATACTGAACAGGTTTGGTCGGTGCCGCTCGCGGGACACGCTCGATGCGTATGCCAGGCTTTATTCTGAATCCCATCAAAACACTCTGGTATCTCCTGTTGATCGTGCTGGCCGTGGGACTGGCCGGCGCGGGCTGGATGGCCTACGACCACTTCTCCAGCGGCTTCAGCGCCAAGGGGCAGCCCAGTGCGATCGAAATCTGGGCGGCGCGCACCGCCCGGTATTGGGCCATCCCCAAGGAATGGCGCGAGGCGCAGAATCCCGTGCCTCTGTCGCCCGTCGCGCTGGGCGAGGGCCGGGCGCATTTCGCCGACCACTGCGCGAGTTGCCATGCCAACGACGGCAGCGGCCAGACCAAGATCGGAAAAAACGTCTACCCGCCCGCGCCGGACCTCCGCCTGCCCGACACGCAGGACCTGCCGGACGGCGTCCTCTTCTACACCATCCATTACGGCGTACGGTTCACGGCCATGCCGGGCTGGGGCGAAGGCGATCCCCGGAACGATCTGGACAGTTGGAAGCTCGTGCACTTCATCCGCCACCTGCCCCAGATTACGCCGGAGGAACTCGACGAGATGAAGCAGCTCAACCCCAAAGGCAAGCACCAGATCGAGGAAGAAGCGGAGTTCGAACAGTTCCTCCAGGGCCAGGAGCCTCCAAGCCAGCCGTCGCATAGTCATTAACACGACCGAAGGAGCATGCCGTGATCACACTTCGTCTGTTGGCATTGATGGCGTTTCTGCTCGCCGCCCATGTCCCGAACCTCGCAGCCCACGGCCCCGGCCAACATGTGCTCGGGACCGTCACCGGCATCACCGGAACGCAACTCGACGTCACGACGCAAAAGGGCGAGAAGCTCTCGATCCTGCTGAACGAGAAAACCCAATTCCGCCCGCGCGGCGCCGGCACGAGCGGTCCGCTTCCGAAAATCGGCGATCGGGTCGTGGTGGAAACCGCGAAGGAAGGAGAACGCCTCGTCGCCACCGAAGTGCTGTTTTCCACCAAGCCGGCGAAGTAGAGCCGGCGGCACCCTGGGCCATGCCACGGGTGATGATGCAGAGGAACCCATGACCGGATGGCTCACCCGGATTCTTGTCACAGGCATCGCGGTGTTTTTGGCGATCAGCATCGTGCCGGGCATCGAAGTCCAGTCCTGGTCCGCCGGCCTGGCGGCGGTGTTGGTCTTGACGATCCTGAACACGCTTGTGCGGCCGCTCCTCTACGTCATGTCGCTCCCGCTCATCCTGCTCACCTTCGGCCTGTTCATGGTCATCATCAACGCCCTGCTCCTGGAACTCGTGGCCTACTTGGTGAAAGGCTTCATCGTGACCGGCCTCTGGCCCGCCATGCTCGGATCCCTCGTCATCAGCATCGTCACCACGATCCTGACCGCCATGACCTCGACCCAGATCCGCACCGTGCGATTGGACGATCCGCACGAACGCCGTCCGCCGCGCATCATCAATTGAATTCCCTCGCCCGCGCTGCTAGAATCACCCACTTTGCGCCCCTGCACACAACTGATGACGACCTCCATCTCGACGAATCGCTGATGACGACCTCCGCCGTCGAAAACGCCCTGACGACGAAACAGACCCAGTTGCAGCGGGTGCTCACCACTGCGCTGAATGATCTCACCCTCGATGCGGCCCTGGCCGCCATCTTCCACCGGGAAGGCGGTCCCCTGACCGCGCACGGCTCGAAAGGGTTGACGCCACGGGAGGTGCATACGATTCTCCGCACCCTGTCCGGGACCTTGCGCACGCTTCCGACCAATGGCTCCCAGGAGCAGGAGGGCGGAACCGGCGCGCGCCTGAAATTGATCACCCCCTCTTCGCGCAACCTGCTGGTGGTCCCGCTCCGGTACCGTCAACGCACCTACGGCGCGCTGGTGTTGGGGCGGCGGGATCAGGCGCCGCTCCAGCGCAAAGAACGAGCCATGATCGAGAGCGCCTGCGAGGCCATTACGCAGGCCCTCGAAAAGGAGCAGCTCTTCGACGGCTCCGTGATCCTGAGCCGCCCGCTGGTGTCGCCGGAGCCGATTTCGGCCCAGCGGGATACGCTTGAAACCCTGAGCAGCACTCCTTCTTACGCCACGCCCGAGATCCAGGAACAGGCCCTGGCGATCCTTTCCGAATGCGCCCAGATCCTTCCCTACGACCGGGCCTGGGTCGCCCATTACGATCCACTGGCCGGTTCCGTGGAAGTCATCACAGTGGCCGGCGAGCAGAAGAGCGACGGGAAGCGGGACCTCAAGGCGGGGTTGCGCCTGGCCCTTGAGGCCTCGGCGTCGGGGTGGACGGTCCGACACCGCAAACCGCGGGTGGACCATGATCTGGCCTCGACCCAGGGCCGGTTCGCCGATCACAAGCACCTCTATAAGGACCGGTTCCTCTCGTCATTCGTCCTGCCGTTCTTCGTGCGCGGCCAGGTGGGCGGAACCCTGACGCTTGCGTCAAAGGAGGCCTCTCGGTACAGTCCCGCCGACGCCTCGGCGATCGAGCCGATCATTCTGAAACTGGTCGACCTGTTCCAGAAGCCCCTGACGCCGGCGGCGGCGCCCGCGGCCGCCGCCGATTCCGGCTCTTCGGAACCGGCCAGCGTCCAGCCGGTGGAATCGCTGGAGCCGGCGATCCGCAAGCAGGAGCGCCAGGCCGCCATCGGGGAGTTCAGCGCCTTTCTGGCCACCG
>DATIBM010000186.1:0-4297 GCA_035457545.1 Nitrospiraceae bacterium | reverse complement strand
CCGCCGCCTCTTGGTAGGCACGCACCTCGGCCCGGCGGTCCGGGGTCGTCACCGCCTCCACGAGCGGATGTTCCGGCGCCAGCACCATATAGGTAGCGCCAAACAGCGTGTCGGGCCTGGTCGTGAAGATCCTCAGGTTGCCGCGCACCTGTGCCAGCGCGAATTCGACCTCCGCCCCGATGGACCGTCCGATCCAGTTCTTTTGCATCTCCAACGTGGAGGTCGGCCATTCGACCAGCTTCAGATCGTCCAACAACCGGTCCGCATAGGCGGTGATCTTCAACATCCATTGCCGCATGGGTTTGCGCACGACCTCGAACCCGCCGACTTCGCTCTTCCCGTCGATCACCTCCTCGTTCGCGAGCACCGTCCCCAGCCCAGGGCACCAGTTGACCGGCACTTCGGCCACGTAGGCCAGCCCGCGCTTGTAGAGCTGGAGAAAGATCCACTGCGTCCAGCGATAGTAATCGGGATCGGTCGTGCTCAGCTCGCGCTCCCAGTCGTACGAGAGCCCGACCCGCTTCATCTGGCGCTTGAACGTGGCGATGTTTTGCGCCGTGGTGATGGCAGGATGAATGCCGGTCTTCACCGCATACTGCTCGGCCGGAAGGCCGAAGGCGTCCCACCCCATCGGGTGCAGGACGTTGAAGCCACGCATCCGCTTGTAGCGCGAGACGATGTCGGTCGCAGTGTAGCCTTCGAGGTGGCCGACGTGGAGCCCGGATCCGGAGGGATAGGGGAACATGTCCAGGCAGTAGAACTTGGGTTTTGAGCGATCCTCGCTCGCCCGGAACGAGCGGTGCTCTTCCCAATAGGCCTGCCACTTGGCTTCGATGGAGTGGAAATCGTACGGACGGCTCATGGCGAAAAAAGTAAGGCGGTCAACCATCATCAGTCAGCACAGAGCCCTTTTGTAATTGCCCGAATCAACGGCTCGAAACTGACCTTTACTGGCAGCAGAATTGAACCCGTCGGAATCTAACACAGCAAGGGGAGGCCAACAAGTCACGTAACGGGTGAACACACGCCTTTCCGCAACACCCTCATCAAGGTCTGACGGAGGAAGGAAGACCGTTCATCTTACAACCAGCGTCGCTCTATCATTCATACAAGACTTTGCCCTCAGCGAGCACGTTCGAAATGAACGCATAGGGCACACCCTGCCAGTCCCCTACCTCCTGAGGGGTCCAGACAACAATATCTTTTGCAGGGAAGAGCCCACATAAGACGCGCCGGTACCGTGCAGATCTGGCATAACGCGGAAGATCCGATTCCTCGATGATCAGAATGTCGAGATCACTGTCAGGCCGAGCAGTACCTCTCGCGTGGGACCCGAAAAGCACGATTTTCCGCGGGGCACCCACTGAACAGATACGTTGGACCACCAGGCTCAACAGTTCATCGGTTACGGGGGGAAACGCAAGGCTTGGCGCCATGCCGCTCAAACTAGCATAGCCATAGGTCTGTCACAAGCGTGGATCGCGTATGGACGAAACGGAGAACAAGCGTGGCCGGCCACCTGGAAAATCCATGAGCCGGCCACGATCCCATAGCCACGTAAGGCAGGAGTGGTCCTGGGGAAAGGATGCGTCAGCTAAAAATGATAGCCGACCCCGAAAACCAAGTGGTGAGCCCGGTAAGTGGCGTCAATATTGCTGAACGCTGTTGGAGTTTCGTCGAAGTTGAACCGGGCATAGTTGTACTTCCATTCGCCGAATATTGCGAAGTTTTGGGTGACACGGTAACGGAGGCCGACTTGAGTGTTGATGCCCGGCGTTGCATTCGATGATGTTGACTCTCCGGTCTGGCCATCTTTCAAACGAGCAAAGAAGAGGCCGAGACCAATACCTGCATACGGTTCGAGCCGCCCCATCTGATACCGCACAACTACATTGACCGGTGCCCAATTTAGCACGCGCAGATAAGAGCCCGACACTTCACCCAGTGAAATCCCAGCGATGGTTACATTTTGCTGTTTCAAATGTGGAGTTGTATTGAAAACTTCCGTTTCCAGACCGAGCCATTTAAGCGAGTCAAAATAATACCCTAGCTTGGCCCCATACATAACGGACTTATCTAGCTCCAGGTCATTGCCCCTCAGCGTCACACCGGGCACAATGCTACTGCTGTAATCAATTTTTTCAGCATCTTGTGGTAGCGTCACACCCACTTGGCCTGCAACATACATCTCGGCTTGAGCCTGGGTGCCAGCAAGAACAAGCACGAGAGAAAAAAGGACAAGAAGAATCCGCAGACACCGCGCCATCCGTTCATTCATGACCATTCCTCCTAGATATGAATTGTTTAATAAATACTGCTGTATTAACCCTACGCAGTATGGTTGCGTATGATAGCCCGGCCTTTTCAAACCTCCAAGAAAAAGCGATTATCGAACAGATGCCTGCGATATCGTCTATAATCCGCTGGGCGTCTTCGCTTGCTGGCTCTCTGTTCGTTCAGAAATGCGTTTCGTCCGAATTTGGGTTCGGCATGGGGTGAGCGCTGACTTTGCTGGAGAAACGGGGCCCCACCGAGGGCTTGTCGACCAGGAAAGCCGGGCACCCGTTGCTCCGGGATTGCAACGGGTCTCCGACCAAGGTGTCACGGTCGGAGACCGTGTCCGCGGGCATTTCGGAAGGCCTTCCGCTCGGCAAGACCCGGAAGGGTCGTTCCGAGGGGCGAGGAGGCGCAAGCCTCGTGCCGATACCCCACCACAACTACGCGCATAGTCCTAAAGAACCAAAAAATTGATGGGCTTCTACGCGCAACAGGTCTTTCCCCGCCTCATGGACTGGGGCATGAGGCGCAAGCTGTTTCAACAGGAACGGGCCGTGACGCTCGCGCCCGCTCATGGAGACGTGCTGGAAATCGGGTTCGGCACGGGCCTGAATCTCCCCCATTATCCGCCGTCGATCGCGCGCCTCACCGGGGTCGATCCGATGCAGGCCCTCCAGGCCCGCGTGGCCGAACGGTGCCGCGCCGTCTCCTTTCCCGTCGAGGTCGTGCCGATGACGGCGGAGACCCTGCCCTTCGACCACGCGCGGTTCGATTGCGCCGTGAGCACCTGGACCCTTTGCACGATCCCCGATCCCGTCGCCGCGTTGCGCGAGGTGAAGCGCATGCTGAAACCGGGCGGGCTGTTTCTCTTTTCCGAACATGGCCGCAGCGACAACCCACGGGTGGCAACATGGCAGGACCGGCTCAACCCGATTCAGAATGTCGTCGGCTGCGGCTGCAACCTGAACCGTCGCATCGATCGGCTCATCCTCGAGGCGGGGCTGAGCCTCGACCGGCTTGATCGGTTCGAGCTGCCTGGCGTGCCGCGGATCGCCGGCACGATGTACCGAGGACAGGCCCGAGCATAATGCACGAACGGCTGGGCGGCCGATTAGATGTCCGTGAGCGTCGAGAAATGCTCGATCGAATGGAAGCTGGCGGAAGGTTCCGGGGCGAGCTGGGAGCTGGATTTTGACCGGTGGTACAGGTAGGCCACGCCAAAGCCGTGCGCGGCCCTGAGGCACCCCTCGTCATCATCTATATATAAGGAGCGGGCGGGATCGAAGCCGACGAGCTGTTGGCAGGCCGGCCAGTATTCCGGCCGCATCTTCAAGCAGCCGACCTCGAACGCATTGACGATCCGATCGACATGCCGATCCAAACCCGTCTTTGCGACCTTGACGGCCACCCCGGCCTCATGCGCGTTGGTCACGACCGTCACGCGCTTGCCGCGCCGCCGCAGCGCCCTGAGGAACGGCAGGGCATCCGGAAGAAAGTCGATCAAGTGATCCATCTCCCGGTGCAGGGCGACGACATCCAGCCCCACCCGGCCGGTCCAGTAGTGGAGATCGGTCCAAGCCAGCTCTCCCTCCACCGACCGATACATCGCCATGAGCCTGTTCCGGGCCTCCTCGAAGGAGAGCCGGTGCAGGGCGGCATAGCGGCGCGGCAGCTCCTCCTCAAAGAAGTAATTGTCGAAATGCCGATCGAGCAGGGTGCCGTCCATGTCCAGCAGCACATGATCGACGTGGTCCCAGTGAAAGCCGTTGGATTGAGCCGTCGGCGAATGAGATTGAGACGGCTGTGAAGCGGGGTGGGTCATGACCTTCATTATATCTATACCTGGTGTGATCGGTCTTGCAAGCCGACAGCTTCATTCGTGTCAAGCCCAAATAGAAATGTCCTCTTCTTCCCAAAGTAGAAATGTCCGGGTTATGTTCCGGCTGCCGCCGCGTGTTGTCCTCTGTCTGGCAGCCACCGCTTGCGCCACGGATGATCCGCCGCCGGCTTGATCGGGCGC
>DATIBM010000185.1:0-6414 GCA_035457545.1 Nitrospiraceae bacterium | reverse complement strand
GAGAGTGACGGCCACCTCCACATGGTCGGGCCCGTGGACCTTCTCTTTGATGGCCAAGGCACGCTTCAACAGCGGTTCCGCTTCGCTGAACTGCCCATGGAGGCGATGCACGACGCCCAAATTGTTGAGCATGGCGGCGACGTCCGGATGGTCCTCACCGTGGACCACCTGGTAGATGGCCAAGGCCCGTCCATAGACCGGCTCCGCCTCGACGTACCGCCGTTGGGCGGCGTAGACGTCCGCCAATTGCGAGAGCGAGACCGCAACCCGCCGATCCTCCTGCCCGAAGGCCTCGGCCTTCTCCACCGCGGCCCTGAACTGTCGCTCGGCTTCTGCGTAGTTGCGCTGTTCAAGCGCGCGCTGTCCCGCTGCCAGGGTTTCCTCCCACGACCGGCTCGTGCACGAATTCCCGAACGGCACAACCGCGAGTATCAGTGCACAGGGCAAGATGAGTTGCCTGACCATAATCCCCGAGGTAACGGTTCGGACAGATCTCATTGTTGCGCCCGGCTCCCAGCATGGTCCTCGGCCTGAAGCCTGGCCACAAGTTCTTCGGCAGGATAGGTGACGATTTCGGCCAAGGTCGGATGGTAGTGGGGGATGCGTAAGAGATCATGCACGGTTCCACGGTAATACATGACGGCCGCCAGTTCGTGAACGAGTTCCCCCGCCTCCGGTCCCACGATCTGGGCGCCGAGGAGCTGGCCGGTCGGAGGCTGGCAGAGCAGCTTGACGAATCCCTGGGTCTGGCCGGAACAGAGGGCCTTGCCGTGATCGGCAAAGGGGTACGAGGCCGCAAGATACGGCACGCCCCGCCGGCGGCATGCTTTTTCACTCCATCCCACGGCCGCCACCTGCGGATCGGTAAAGATCACGTCGGAGTCGAGCCGGTTGTCGATCCGTTTCGGCACGGCAGTCGGATGGGTCGCGTTGTAGCCGGCGATCTCCCCCTGCTGGATTGCGATATGCACGATGGGGTTCAGGTCGTTGACATCGCCGACGGCAAAAATATGCGGCTGCGACGTCCGCATCTCTTCATTCAGCACCATGCGACCGTCCCGGACGGCCACTTCCGCCGCCTCCAGATTCAACCCTCCTGTGTTGGCCTTGCGCCCCAGGGCCTGCAGGATCAGCTCGCCGGTCACGCTTCGGACCCGACCGGCTTGTTCGAATTCGATTGTGTTCTCTCTTCCGCGACGTGTGACGCGCATCACCTCGCAACCCAGGTGCAGCTCGATGCCTTCCTGACGAAACGCCGTTTCCACCGTTTGCCCGACCTCGTCGTCGAAATCGGACAGGAGATGGTCCCCCCTTTGCAGGATTATGACGCGGGTGCCGATGCGCGCGAAGAACTGCCCAAACTCCGCAGCGACGGCGCCTCCCCCGAGGACAACCAGCGAGGCCGGCTGCTCACGGAGATCCAAAATGCTATCGCTGGTCTCATAGCCTGCTTCCTCCAAGCCGGGAATGGGCACATCGCAGGGGATCGACCCCGTCGCAATAATGAACGAGCGGGCCGTCAGGACGGTGCCGCCGGCCAGAATTTCGTGAGGAGACGTAAACCGGGCGCGCGCTTGATAGAGCGTAAACCGGGGATCCTTCAGCGCCCTGATCCGATCCTCCGCAAATTCTTGGACCAGGCGATTTTTCCGGTCGACAATGGCGCTCAAATCCGCGCGCACCGGAACCGGCTCTAATCCGAATTCCTTGGCTCGCTTCATCAGCGCCGCGATCTCCGCCGAGCGCAGGATCGCCTTGCTGGGCATGCAGCCCCGCAGGATACAGAGCCCGCCGAGCGGACCCTGGTCGACGATTCCAACGTCGGCCCCCGCGTCGCGGGCCGTTCGCGCCGCAGCATAGCCTGCCGATCCGCCGCCGATGACGATGACATCGTGAGTCATGGGCTTGTATTGCTCAAGGAGAGTGCCGCTTGCGAGTCTGCCGACGGCACCCCATTGTAGCGGAGTCGATCGCCGGTTGGCGAAGGTCCTTCTGGCCCGCGCAGGACGAAGGCAACTGTCCGGGCTTCCGTTGACGTGACGTCCGGCTCCTCAAACGAAGGAGGTCCCCCTCTTCAGATATCGCCCCGCGGTCCTTATTAACCCCGTTCCCCGCAACTGTCCGTTGTGCAGCGTCCAAGTCCCTTGCTAGAGTGTGGATACGATGGGCAGGAGGCAGAACAATCGAGCCCGCTCCAGAGGCAACAGACGGAGGCCGGACTCGGGAACCGCCTCGCGCATGACCTCTTCTAGGTTGGACCGCTTGTCGCTCCCGCTTCGGGTCTTGCGTCTCCTTCCCTTTACGATCGCGTCCGTCATGCTCCTCCCCTGGAACCTTCCGTAATCCGGCAAATGCCGGCCTCCTGCCCGGAAGACCTCACCCATCGGGTATACTAAGAGCCATGCCGGGAGGATCGACCACCATGACCACCGTGCGGCCAGGCCGATATCGCCATTACAAGGGAAAGGAGTATCGCGTCATCGCCTGTGCGAAACACAGCGAAACGGACGAAGAATTGGTGGTCTATCGGGCGCTATATGGAAATTTCGACCTGTGGGTGAGGCCCAAAACCATGTTTGTAGAGACCGTCACGGTCAATGGCAAGACGGTGCCTCGATTTACCTATCTTGGAGCGCGCTGACCCCCAGCCAGAAACGTCCAGGTCGTAAACGTGGCGGCCTGTCCCTGCCGCCGCCTCTCTGGATCATGCACGTTCCACACGGTCGCCCCCTCGACCAGAAATCGACGCCCGGTCCTCGAGATGCGGATGCCACAGTAGTCGTCGATATAGCCCTGGCCCGCGGCCCGCATCAGCATCTGTTCCCGCTCAGCCTGGTTGACCGGTTCCGCCGTTAGGCGCGAGGGGGTGCGGATAAGTTCCGCCCACGTCACCTCCCACAGGTTCAAGGCCTGTTGATTCCCATAATTCAAAATCGGATCTTCTTCCATGCCATGTGAAACGACGACAAATGGAGCGGAAAAGAGGGCCGAGGCCTGTGTTGCGGCCGCACCTTCCCGAGGGAGCAATTCTTTTCCGGTCCAGTCCCGAAAACTGTCCAGCAACCATTGCGCCCACCTGACCACGTCGGGCTCTAACCAAGGGGTCTGCGTTGACTGTGTATCCATCTCGCCGGGCCCCGGAACAGGACTCGTTGCCTGCCCGGCCTAGTTAGCATGGATCAGGGCTGGGGCTCAATCATCAACGGCGGGAGGGCTTGCGCAGGTAGCGGATGAACAACGGTTCTCCATTCCTGCCCATGAGGGTCATCACAAGGTCGCCGGTTCCCACGGACACTGGATGGTTCGGATTCTGTCGGTCTGAAGTGATCGTGAGGCATTGCCAGGTCTCCGCGGCAGCCCCTGGGCCGCTCGATTTTACCATGACCAGCCCGGGATAGTCGGGGTCCATCTCGTACCGAAGAACTGACGGGACCTTGCCGAGGATGTGGCCAGGCGACCCCACAAATGCCTTGGGTGAGTGCGCCGATTTCATCGACCCATCGACAGAGAATTGAAAGAGTTGATGAGGATAGAGGTAGGGAGCCGTCGGGTCTTTGGCACGGAACCTGGCGCTGTAGGTCACCAACTGCCAGGTGCCTAGCAGATCCACCCTCCGGCAGGAACGGGTCGCGGAAGGGTCGATTTCCAGCGAGGCCGCGATTGAATGGAGCGGCATCGGTTTCGATGAGAGGTCTCCCGCCCAACCAAGCCGGCCCATGGTATCGAGACCCAGGAACCCAAGGCAGGCAACAAGGAAGGTCCAAGAAATGATTCGATGTCCTGAGAGAGGATGACTCCTGCCCATCATTCGCGTGAACCTGTGATCGCCATGATGAATCGGCCGGCCAGCGGACCGGTGCGGAGCGGCAACTCACTCGTTCTTGTCGTGGTGCTCGCCCGCTTGCCTGGTTCGCTTCCGGGTCGACGCCGCCTGCCGATCCTCGATCATCCGACATTCGCAAAAGGAGACCTGGCGAGCATCCGCCTTAATCGACACGATCATCGAACCACAGTGGGGGCAGCCCAGGGGGTCGGACTGGCGCCAGATAGTCCAGCGCGGAATTCGGATGCGCTCGGCATCGACCGGTCGTGATTTCATACCTGCTCTTTCGGTTTCCAGCGCCCGACACTTGAAGGGATGGTCACGGGCAGATGCCTCTTGCCTCGCCGGCACGCGACCCATGTATAATGCTTGGCCTAAGTGTAGCACGCTGATCATTTCGTCAAGGCAGATTCGAGGGTTTGACTATGGCCGGCCAGACCATGTTCGAAAAAATCTGGAATACCCATGTGGTTCGTGAGGAACCGGATGGGACGACGCTCCTCTACATCGACCGCCATCTCGTGCATGAAGTGACCTCACCCCAGGCATTTGAAGGCCTCAAGCTGGCTGGCCGAAAGCCTCGGCGGCCCGGCTCGGTGCTGGCCGTGCCCGATCACAATGTTCCGACGACCGACCGTCGCCTGGGTATCGCGGACCCCATCAGCGCCAAGCAGATTGCGACGCTCGAAGAGAACTGCCGTGATTTCGGCATCACCCTCTACAAGATGAGCGATCCCCGCCAAGGGATCGTCCACGTGATCGGGCCGGAGCAGGGCTTCACCTTGCCGGGGATGACCATCGTCTGTGGCGACTCCCATACGTCGACGCATGGAGCCTTCGGAGCGCTGGCCTTCGGGATCGGCACGAGCGAGGTTGAGCACGTGCTCGCCACCCAATGTCTCATCCAGAAGCGGCCCAAGACCATGGAGGTCCGGGTCGAGGGGGAGCTGTCGCGGCACTGCTCGGCCAAGGACATCATCCTGGCCATCATCGGCAAGATCGGCACGGCCGGGGGCACAGGTTACGTGATCGAATACACCGGAGCAGCCATTCGCGCCCTCACGATGGAAGGCCGGATGACCCTGTGCAACATGTCGATCGAAGCAGGTGCGCGGGCTGGGCTCGTGGCTCCGGACGACCGGACCGTTGCATATCTCAAGGGACGTCCCCTCGCTCCCAAGGGGGATCTCTTTGACCGGGCCGTGCGAGCCTGGAAGGAACTGCCTTCCGACCCCGATGCCACATTCGACCGTCAGGTTGAACTAAAGGCCGAGGAGATTGCTCCTCAGATCACCTGGGGCACCAGCCCCGGCATGGTGGCGGGCGTGGATGCGAAGGTCCCCGACCCTCGCGATATGCCGGACGAGAAATCGCGCGTCTCGACCGAACGGGCGCTGGAATACATGGGGCTCACACCCGGCACTCCGTTTTCCGAAATCGCGATCGACCGGGTCTTCATCGGCTCCTGCACGAACTCGCGGATCGAGGACCTGCGCCTGGCCGCGCAATACGCCAAGGGCAAGCAGGTGGCCAAGACCGTGCGCGCGATGGTGGTGCCCGGGTCCGGTTTGGTCAAGCAACAGGCCGAGGACGAAGGATTGGACCGGATCTTCAAGGAAGCCGGGTTCGAATGGAGAGAGCCGGGTTGCAGCATGTGCCTGGCGATGAATGCGGACGTGCTCCAGCCGGGCGAGCGCTGCGCTTCCACCAGCAACCGCAACTTCGAAGGCCGCCAAGGCGCCGGCGGCCGGACGCACCTCGTGTCCCCGGCCATGGCCGTGGCGGCGGCCGTCGAAGGCCATTTCGTGGACATTCGTTATTGGCCGTCGTCACCCATGAGGAATTGATGCAGCCCTTCACCACTTTGACCGGCTTGGTCGCCCTGCTCGATCGGGTCAATGTCGATACCGATCAGATCATCCCCAAGCAGTTTCTCAAGACCATCAAGCGCACGGGCCTCAAGGAAGGCCTGTTCTACGACTGGCGCCGCAAGGCCGACGGTTCGCCCGATCCCGATTTTTTCCTGAACCAACCGCGCTATCAGGGCGCCGCTATCCTGCTGACGCGCGACAATTTCGGCTGCGGCTCGTCGCGCGAACACGCGCCGTGGGCGCTGCTCGACCAGGGATTCCGGTGCCTGATCGCACCCAGCTTCGCCGACATCTTCTTCAACAATTGCTTCCAGAACGGAATTCTGCCGGTCGTGCTCAAGCCGGACGAGGTGCAGACGCTGTTTCGGGAAGCGGCGGAGTCGCCCGGGTATCAGCTCACCGTTGATTTGGCTGCCCAGTCCGTCTCGAGCCCGCGGGGAAGCCGGTTCCGGTTTGAGATCGATCCCTTTCGGAAGGACTGCCTGCTGAACGGCCTTGACGCCATCGGCCTCAGCCTCAAACATGAACCGGCCATTGCCGCCTATGAAGCCAGGCGAAAAGCGGAAGCCCCTTGGTTGTTTCCCGACCTCTAAACATGGGCTAGACACGGAATGAGACGCTGGTGGCCTCTTCAACCGATGGATTTCGATCGAATGTCTCGACGCTTTCATCGGCAACCGTCGTGCCTATGCTGAAAATCATTGCCTCGCTGCTCCTGGT
>DATIBM010000184.1:0-3483 GCA_035457545.1 Nitrospiraceae bacterium | reverse complement strand
GATGCCGATATCGATGCGACGGAGGCCTGGGATATTACCCGAGGGACTCCGGACATCGTTGTCGCCGTGATCGACACCGGAGCCGATCTCGACCATCCCGACCTGGCAGCCAACTTTCTGCCGCGCGGCTCCGAGGACTGGGATTTCGCCGACGCTGCGGACCCGTCGCCAGACGACACCGACGGTCACGGCACCCATGTCGCCGGCACCGCTGCGGGCGTCGATAACGCCGCCGGTGTCATCGGCGTGGCCCCGCGTTGCAGACTCATGCCGCTTCGGGTGAATCTCACATCCGGAATGAATCAAAACCGTGCCGACGCGATCAACTATGTCGCCTCCCAGGCGGTCGCCAATCCGACTCGGCGCTACGTCATCAACTGTAGCTGGAAGATGAACGGGGACCATACGGGAGTACATCATGCCATTGTGAACGCGGTCGGCAAGAACGTCGTCGTCGTCTTCGCGGCCGGCAATGCCAATACCGATATCGACGTGACTCCGCAATATCCGGCTGTCTATCCCGAGGTGATCGCCGTGGCCGCAACCGATCAGCAGGATCGCCGCGCGACGTTTTCGAATTACGGCACAAAGGTGGACGTCTCCGCTCCCGGCGTCAATGTCTATTCGACCTATCCCAACGACAATTATGCATTCCTCGACGGCACTTCGATGGCCTCGCCTCATGTGGCCGGCCTGGCGGCGTTGGTCTGGTCCAGAAACCAGACTCTTACCAACCTGCAGGTTCGAAAGATCATCGAGGACACGTGCGACAACATCGACGCGAAGAATCCCGGCTACGCGGGCAAACTCGGCAAAGGTCGCATCAACGCCTACAGGGCTCTGTTGGCCACGCCGCTCCCGCCTATCCACTTCCACGTTGTGAGGAAGCTGGCATTTCCACAGAAGAACAGTGGATCCAGCACCGGCCTCGCCTATGCCCGCCTCATGCGGATCAGAGCGACGCTCAGATCCGCGCTGCTGTTCCTCACTCAACAGCCGTTCTCCGAGCACATTTACTATCTGAATCCCACCAGTGGCGCAGTGATGGGCAAAATCGACCCCACGGCCAACGATACCATCGGAAGCCTCGAATGGGATGGCAGCAAGATCAGGGTCGCGAACGTCACCACAGGCTCAGGCTCGATCAACACCATTGACCCGAATACAGGGGCTCAAGTGGGTTCCATTCCTGTCCCACCAGGCCGGGGTGAGGGGCTCGCCTATGACGGCACATACCTCTATTACTCGACCATCACGCGGATCCATGTCATCAACCCCATCACGGGTGTCGTGGTGCGGTCATTCCCTCCTCCCGGAGGAGACTGTCGATCTCTCACCTATGGAAAGGAGTACTTGTTCAGCGGCAACTCAGCGGCAGGAACCATCACGGTGTTCAACCGAAGCACCTTGGCCATACGCGGGACCATCAGCGCTCCAGGTGGGGGAACCGCCAAGGTGGAGGGCTTGGCGTTTAACCCGGTCACCAATGAACTGTTTATCGCCAATCAAAGCGAAAACGTGATCTACGTGGGGGTTGTTGCCCTATAAGAGAAGCGCGAGCGGCGAGGTTCTTTAGCCTACATTATTCATGACTGTTCGTCGCGTTGCACCCGTTGCATCGTGAGGAGCAACGGGCACCCCCCGCGTGGAGCCGCGAGGGAGTGCGGCGTACTTGAAACAGTACGTCGAACCGACCGAGCGGCGAGCCCGTCCACTGGCAGGCCGTGAAACTGCATGCTGGCTTGTCACAGCGGCGAATCGGGGCGCCCATTGCTCGTCCGTTGCAATAGGCCTATGCACCAGAAGTGTTCATGAATAATGCAGGTTAGGAGAACGTGTTCTTTCACGTTTGGGTCAGCCAGCCGATCACTGAAACTGATCGGCTGGCTGGCTCGCAAGACAAGGCGGGAGATTTTCGCCACCATCCGCGCATGGCCGGGAGAGGACCGCTGCTGAGTGGTCATTCGAACTAGTCGGGCTGTTAAAAACGGATACGGCGCATCGGGAAGATTTTCAATAGGCCTGCTCCAACTCCAGAGTGGAGGTGGACGTTTCGCAGGTCTCGCCGGGCCGGATTTTGATGAACCGCTCGACGAGGATGACAGGCTGCTCGCCGGCTCCTTCCATTTTGGGACGCCGGACTACACGAGCCTCCAGATTCGCCAGCAACCATTCTCCCGGCTCCTGTTGCAGCTTGAGGTACTCGTCTTCAAGCGCCCGGTTGTCCTGCTCCCTGGCAACCGGAAATGTCCGCCCGGTGAAACACTCCTTGAGGCGCCCGGCATCCGCATAGTAGGAGTACAGCCCTCGGAGCAGCAGCCTCGGTTCCAGCGGCTCGACGTTTTTCTGACGCGAAAGATCGTAATTCAACTCCGACTCGATCAGGCGGCCTTTCTGATCCAGCTTGCGGAGCAGATCGGGACGGACGACCGTAAAGCTCTCCCTGGCTGCGCGACTGCCTCGCAAAGTGAGCGTGCGACGATCCGCCGAAAAGGACCAAAGACCGATCTCGTCAAACATGTTGGTTTCTCCGGCCGCTACCGGCCTTTCCAGATACGTGGTCCTGAGAAAGAACAGTCCATCCGGCCACAGGTTGAGTTGGTAGCGGATGCCGGGGCAGTCCGCGCAGGGAAGAACCCCGACAAACGTGGCAGGAAGCCGGAATCCGGATGGCGTCTTTGGCGAACCCGTGGGCATGGAGCCCGAACGGACCGCCTGGGGCGGCTGTATGGCCGGCGTCCCCGCACATCCGGCCATCACAACCCAGAGCACCAGAGCCGGCATCGCCCACGCGAGTGGCCTCATAAACGCCTCATGTACTAGCTCCCCTGGCCTTTGCTTCCAGCCTCGCAATCCGCTGTTCGACCGGCGGGTGGGTGCTGAAGAGCGCGGTCCAGCCCCCTCCGGACAAGGGATTCATGATGAAGAGATGGGCGGTGGCCGGCGATCCGGACTGCATGGGGATCTGCCGGCTTGCGGTTGAAATCTTGCGCAGCGCCTGAGCCAACCCCAGCGGATGGCCTGTGAGTTCCGCGCCTGCATCGTCGGCGAGGAATTCCCGGGAGCGTGAGATGGCCATTTGAATCAACGCCGCGGCCACCGGCGCCAGCATGACCGCGAGCATCGTGATGAGCGGATTGCCGACTCTCCCTCGATCATCCGATGAACGGGCTCCACCCGTCAGCATTCCGAATCGCGCCAGCATGGTCAGGGCTCCGGCCAAGGTGGCCGCGACCGTCATGATCAACGTGTCTCGATTCTTGACATGGCCGAGTTCATGGGCCAGCACCCCCGCGATCTCGTCACGGGTGAGGAGTTGCGTGAGGCCTGCGGTCACGGCCACGGCAGCATGCTGAGGGCTGCGACCGGTCGCAAAGGCGTTGGGCGCCTGCTCGGGAATCAGATAGAGTTTGGGCGTGGGAATGTTCGCACGCTCTGCCAAGGTGCGGACGATTTCGTACAGCTCCGGCGCCTCGTCCGGCG
>DATIBM010000183.1:0-13829 GCA_035457545.1 Nitrospiraceae bacterium | reverse complement strand
CCACCAAGGACCTGACCTCGGCCACTCCGCGTAATCCTCCGGTCTCCAGAGGTGTAGGTGTTTGATGTCTAGCGTGGGATAGCGGTAGTCCACTTCGTCCAAGCGACCCGTCGTCGCCCCCGTCACCTGTCCCACGATTGTGATTCGGGCTCGGTCCCCGACCGTCGCCGGATACAAGAAGGTTTCCTGCCTGGCAAGAAACCGCCCCTGACTTTCCGTTCGCTCCCGGGCCGGCCGTTGTCCCTCCTCCAAAGGAAGCTGCAACACTTCCAGCACCGTTCCACCGTCGGTCGTGGAGGCTTTCAACACCTCGCCGCCCACCACGACCATCTTTCCTTGATACGAATCCGGGCTTGCCAGCAGTTGCTGGAATGAGATCGACGGATCAACCTGTGACTCGAGCAGTTCCGGCACGACGAATCCGGATGTTCCGCAGCCGCCGAGCAGCAGCGTGATCACCGGGATGAGCTGTCGTCCAATACAACAAGGCATGTGGATACCTCCGGTCATCAGGAACAGACGATGCAGAGTGCCCACGACGAGACTACATCAGCGACATCGCGTGAGCAAACGCCAGGCGGAGGAGATACGACGGCAGTAACGCGACAGAGGGAACGCTGCGGCGCCTCTTGCATCTTGACTTCCGCAATCGCTGCATTGGAGTATGCGCTGGTTTCGGCTGCTATCATCGACATACCACCGACCCAGCGAGGCCTTATGCGAATGCCTATCTCCATGACGCGCTTCTTGCTGATCGGATTGATGCTGGCCGGCTGCGACACGCTGTATATGGGCGCGATGGAGAAGATGGGCTACGCAAAGCGCGACATCCTGAGCAGCCGCGTCAAGGCGGCGCGGGACGCCCAGGAAGAGGCCAAGCAGGACATCCAGAGCGCGCTCGACCAGTTCGGCAAGGTCGTCAACTTTTCGGGAGGCGACCTGGAGGCCACCTACAAGAAACTGAACGGTGAGTTGGAATCGAGCGAGGAACGGGCCGAAACGGTCCGGAAGCGGATCAGCGACGTGGAGTCCGTCGCCGATGCCCTGTTCAAGGAATGGAAGGGGGAACTCGATCAATATTCCAGCAAAGACCTGCGTCGCAAGAGCGAAGCCAAATACGCACAGACCAAGACGCGCTATGGGGAGATGCTCGCGGCGATGAAGAAAGCCGAGCAGCGGATCGACCCCGTGTTGCGGCCGCTGCGGGACCAGGTGCTCTACCTAAAACACAACCTCAACGCCCGCGCCCTCTCGTCCCTGAAAGGCGAACTGGTCAAGGTGGACGCCCAGGTCGATCAGCTCGTCAAGGACATGAACCGCTCCATCGCGGAGGCCGACAAGTTCATCCAGGGCCTGGAGAAGGACGAGGGGTAGGGTTCCTCATCGACCGATGCGCCACGTTCATCTCCTCCCACGACAGGCTGAAATGGGGTTCCGACCGTCCACGAGACCCGGTTGGCGGAACATCGGCCTCATGGTTCTCGCCGCAACCTTGTGTTTTTCCGGTTGCATGTTGCTGGACCGGCCGAGCCAACGCGTACAAGCCCTGACCAAGACAGCCACGCAGGGCCATGTCGAATCCGCCTATGAACTCGGTCTGGCCTACGAGAAGGGCCGCGGGGTCGGCCAGAACCTGAGAAAGGCCGAGCAGTGGTACAGGAAGGCGGCGGAGAAGGGCCACGTCGAGGCACAGAACAATCTCGGCGGCCTGTACCAAGACGGGATCGGGGTCGGACAGAATTACAGCGAAGCCCTCCAGTGGTACCGGCTGGCCGCCGACCAGGGGCACCCAGGCGCCATCCGTAATCTCGGTTACTTGTATGACAAGGGCTTGGGAGTCAACCAAGACAAGTCACGAGCCGCCGGCCTCTACCGCCAGGCCGCCGAGAAGGGAGACCGTGGCGCGATGATTGATCTCGGCATGCTCTATGTCGAAGGGCAAGGCGTCCCGAGAGATCCGGTGCAGGCCTATATGTGGCTGGACCTCGCGCGATCTCAGTCGCCGGAGTCCCTGGACGCCCAAACCCAATGGCGCATTCAAGGGACACTGGAGCAATTGGCCGCCGGTATGAAGAAAGAGCAGGTCCAACAGGCGCAGGCCCTCTCGAAACAATGGGCCGCCGCTCATTCTCTCGATCGAACTCGGTAACCCGTGGACCAATCATCCCCAGACCTTTTTTCCCCGCTTCTCCAGCTTCTTCCAGGCAAAGGCAAACTGCTCTCTGGCCCGCAACTTCCGCTGATGCTGGCGTTCCACCATCCGGCCCGCCGCAAAGGCTGCCGTCCGACTCTGTGATCCGTCCAGATACAGCCGGACCCGCCCTTCCGCCACCACGGCATCCTGATGCATGCCCAGAATGTCCTGCAGCTCCTTGGCCCGTTGAATAAACCGGGAGGCGGGGCGCCCGACCGTGGTCTCGGCGAGTTCTGCAGCATAACGGGCCCGCTTGACCTTGATCCGGACCCGATGCAGCTCCTCATCCGACGGGGATTCGGGCAGGGCGCGGACGGACTTCCGCAGCTTGCGAAACTCAGCCGCCGCGATTTCATGCAGGGAGACATCCGACGACGTCACCTGCGGCTGCCGGCTCCCTGCCTCCGCAAGGTCCAGCGCCGCGAGATACCGATCGCTGCGCAACGTGGAGACAAGATCTTCTTGGACCGCTTCGCGGTCCCTTCTGAGCTTCCGGATCAATCGCCGAACCGGCGGCGCCTCCCGTTTCTCAAGCGTGGCCAGCTCCTGTTGAAAATACCCAATCAGGACGTCCAAATCCCGAGCCGGTCCCAAGACTCCCGCGAGCCAGGAGAGCTCGCTTCGCACTTGCTCGCTCCATTCCGGCACCAACAACGGGCGGGCGGCCCGCAGCAGCGCGCGCAGCCGTCTCGTCGCCACCCTCATCTGATGCACCGCCTCGACGCTCTTTCCGATCCGGACCAGCGGATCGTGTCTCAGCCACGAGATCACTTGCGCGGACAGCAGCGCGCGCAGATGATCGATGATCGGCGCGTCCTGCGGGACCGGCGGGACCGGCTCCTGCAACGGCAGGTCCAGCGC
The DNA here is from genome assembly GCA_035457545.1 of Nitrospiraceae bacterium. Taxonomy (GTDB): domain Bacteria; phylum Nitrospirota; class Nitrospiria; order Nitrospirales; family Nitrospiraceae; genus Nitrospira_G. The sequence goes on along the minus strand of DATIBM010000183.1, from coordinate 10,774 downwards.
GCGAAACATCTTGGGACGGCCGTCATGGTCGGCGGCCCCCGCTTGCCTGAGCCTGCCTTCCAGCCGGTCAAGAACCGTCTCATCCCCATCGAGAAGTTCGATCTCGGCTTCTCGAAAATGCATGACCACATGACGGTCCACGAGCACGCTGACCGCATCGAGCACGACCTCGGCGACGGGCCGGCCGTCCGTCACGATGCGCGTTCCGGTCCGCCACGTCCGCATCGTCACGACCGGCGCAACCGGCGATCCCCTCAGGTGCGCGAACAACGGGTCCAGGAGCTGGGCGGGCGGACGTCCCGGTCCTCCCTGCGCCTCGACTTCATATCGGCCTTCCGCACAGGGCAGTTTGAGCTGCCAGCAACTGCGTCGTTCCTGCACTCGCCGGCGCAGCGTGATGCCGGCCGCCGCCAATCGATACCCCTCTGTATCGAAATAGGTGGAGGTCAAGAGACGTGGGGGAAGCGGGGTCCCCTGAAGATCAGGCAGGCGGAAACTACGCCCGACGGAGAGCTTCCGCTCGCGCTCCAAGGAGAGCGTGACCGTCATCGCACGGGCTTCTGAGGACCCGCGGGTCCGCTCCCTCGCCCGCACGGTATCCGCCGGCAGGTCCGTAACCGCGCCGGCCGCGGACTCAGACGGTTCGCCATGGTGAGAGCCGGACGATTGCGGCATACGAGACGACTCCAGCAGCGCGATGGAAGAAATGAGGATACCGGTCGCGGGAAGAGAGTGCAACGCGGACAGCCGAACGTCCATCTTAAGCGGATGATCGAGGCGATCTCGACTTTCGGTGCTGAGAGGAAGGGAGATTACGCTTCGTCCGGAATTGGATTCTGCTTGATGGAACTCTGAGGTCCCTGAGCGGGAGTAGCCTGCCGCTCGCGATCGGCAAGCTTGGGCGTCGGCGTGGACACGTCGGCGTTCTGGGCCCGATGCAACAGCGCATGGTCCATCAGGACCAGCGCCATCATGGCCTCGGCAATCGGAGTGGCCCTGATTCCCACGCAGGGATCGTGGCGTCCGAGCGTCTCGACCGTGACCGGACGGCCCTGCTTGTCGATCGACTGTCTGGGAATCCTGATGCTGGAGGTGGGCTTGATCGCGATCGTGACGACGATGTCCTGCCCCGACGAGATGCCGCCCAGGATTCCGCCGGCCCGGTTGCTGGCAAAACCCTCCGGTGTCAGCTCATCCCCATGTTCCGATCCCCGCTGGGACACGGACGCGAATCCGGCCCCGATCTCGACGCCCTTCACTGCATTGATACTCATCATGGCAGCCGCCAGATCCGCATCCAACTTGGCATAGACCGGATCGCCCCACCCGACCGGCACGCTTTCGGCCACGGCCGTGATCTTGGCGCCGACGGAATCGCCGGATTTGCGGAGCTCATCCATGAAGGATTCCAGTTTTTCCACCATGGTCTCATCGGCGGCAAAGAACGGATTGTTCTGCACCGCATCCCAGGACACAAACGGAATTTCGATCGGTCCCAACTGGGCCAGGTAGCCGCGGATGAGCACGCCATAGGTTTCCGCCAGCCATTTTTTCGCGATGGCGCCGGCCGCCACGCGGACTGCCGTTTCCCTGGCCGACGACCGGCCTCCGCCGCGGTAATCCCGGATGCCGTACTTCTGCCAATAGGTGTAGTCGGCATGGCCGGGCCTGAAGGTCTCGGCCAGGTTGCCGTAATCCCGGCTCCGTGCATCCTCGTTGCGGATCAGCAGCGCAATCGGCGTCCCGGTCGTCTTGCCCTCAAAGACACCGGAGAGGATCTCGACTCGGTCCGACTCCTGCCGTTGCGTGACATGGCGGGACGTGCCCGGTTTCCGGCGATCCAGCTCTTGTTGGATGTCTTCGACCGAGAGGATCAACCCAGGCGGACAGCCATCGACCACGCAGCCGATCGCCGGCCCGTGGCTTTCGCCGAAGGAGGTGATGCAGAAGATCTTTCCAAAGGTATTTCCGGCCATGTCATCCTTGGTGGGAACGAATCGCTGCTGGCGAACCGGCTCGCCGCTCGCACTACTCGATCGTGTCGAGCTTGATGAACAGCTCTTTCAGTTGCTCGGCGGGGACAGCCGAGGGAGCGTCGGTCATCAGACATTGCGCCTTCTGGGTCTTGGGGAAGGCGATCACGTCCCGAATGGAGTCGGCTCCGCCCAGCAGCATGACCAGCCGGTCCAGCCCGAACGCGATCCCGCCGTGGGGCGGCGCTCCATAGTCCAGCGCGTCGAGCAGGAATCCGAACTGGCGCTGCGCCTGGTCTTTGCCAATCCCCAGCAGATCCAGAATCCGGAGCTGGATCTCGCGGCGATGGTTGCGGATGCTGCCGCCGCCGATCTCGTTGCCGTTCAGCACCATGTCGTAAGCCTTGGCCCTGGCCCGCCCGGGATTGCCGTCCAGGAGCGGCAGATCCTCGTCCATCGGCGCCGCAAAGGGATTGTGCATGAACACGTAGCGGCCAAGCTCCGGATCGTAGTCCAGCAGCGGAAACTCGATGACCCACAGGGGCTTCCACTCCCCTTCTCGGATCAGGCCCAATTCCTTGCCGAAGTAGAGCCGCAGCCGTCCGAGCGCGTCATGGACGACCTTCGGTTGATCCGCCACGAACAGCAACAGATCACCCGGTTTGGCGTCCGGCACGGAGGCCAAGAACTGCTCGCGATGCAGGAACTTGGCGATGACCGATTCGAGCTGCCCCTCCCCGGTGATCTTGACCCAAGCGAGCCCCTTGGCGCCGAACCCCTTGGCCAGTTCGCCGATCGCGTCGATCCGGCTTCGGGGGATTTCCGCCCCTCCCTTGACGATGATGGCTTTCACGAGACCGCCCTTCGCCGCCGTCTCCCGGAAGACCTTGAACTCCGTCGTCTTGGCAAACTCCGTCAGATCGTGCAGCGGCATGTCGAATCGCAAATCGGGTTTGTCGGACCCATAGCGGCCGACCGCCTCCTGGTAGGTCAAGCGAGGGAACGGCGTTGGGAGATCCACACCGCCCACGACCTTGAAGGCCCGGCTGATCATCCGCTCCATCGTCCCCATGACCTGGTCACGATCGACGAACGACATCTCCAGGTCGATCTGCGTGAACTCCGGCTGGCGGTCGTTCCGCAGGTCCTCATCGCGGAAGCAGCGGGCAATCTGGTAATACCGGTCACAGCCGCTCACCATGAGAATCTGTTTGAACAACTGCGGCGATTGTGGGAGCGCGAAAAAATAGCCCGGGTTGACCCTCGAGGGCACCAGATAGTCGCGGGCTCCCTCCGGCGTGCTCTTGGTCAGGATCGGGGTTTCGATCTCGAGAAAGCCTTCCTGGTTCAAGAAGGCGCGGACCTCTTGCGTCAGCGCATGGCGAATCTGCAACAGCCGCTGCATCGGGGGGCGACGCAGGTCAAGAAACCGGTACTTCAACCGCAAGGCCTCCGTGACGTCCCCCTCCCCATCGATCATGAACGGCGGCGTCTTGGCCTCGTTCAGGATCTCCACCTCGTCGATCAGGACCTCGATCTCTCCCGTGGCCAGATCGGGATTGGCTGAGCCTTCCGGGCGGCGCGCCACGGTCCCGCTGACGGAGACGACGAATTCGCTTCGCAGCCCATGCGCCTGCCGGTGCGCGCCGGCGCTGATCTCGGGGTTAAACACCACCTGCGTCAGGCCATACCGGTCGCGCAGGTCGATGAAGATGACGTTGCCATGGTCGCGACGCCGGTGGACCCACCCGTTGAGCACGACGGTCTGCCCGACATGCTGCTTGGTCAATTCACCGCAATGGTGTGTCCGGAACTTCATGCGACGCTCGCTTTCTTTGGCTGATACTGCTTCGTCCTTGCGGGCTTGGCCCAGCCCGCTCGCCTGACGGGCCGTTTGGCCCGCACGGGTGCTTCTCCCCGTTCGACCGCCGCGACCCGCTCCTCGACCAGCTCACGGAGGGCATTGGCTTCCCGGTCTGTCAGAAACCGGTATTCGCCCGGCTCCAGATTGTCGAGCGACAACGGCCCCATCCTCACTCGAACCAGTTTGATCACGGGATGGCCGACGGATTCCAACATGCGTTTGACCTGATGCTTGCGTCCCTCGCGGATGGTGAGCTCCAGCCAGGAATTCTGCTCGGCCTTTCTGACCTTCTTGACGTGAGCCGGGCTGGTCATCCCGTCTTCCAGCCTGACGCCCTGCTCCAACTTTCTGATCTCTTCATCCGTGAGCACGCCCTTCACCTTGATGAGATAGGTCTTGGGCACATGGTACCGCGGATGCAACAGGGCTTGAGCCAGCTCGCCGTTGTTCGTCAGCAGCATCAGCCCCTCGCTGTCAAAATCCAGCCGGCCGACCGGAAACACCCGCACGGACACGCCGCGCAGATAGTCCTTCACGGTGGTGCGCCCACCCGGATCATCCAGCGTGGACATGACGTTCTTCGGCTTATTGAGGACGAGATAGACGAACGGCTGCGCTGCGCTGAGATGCTTGCCGTCGACCTTGACGTGATCGCGCGCCGGATCGACCTTCGTCCCCAACTCGGTGATCACCTTCCCATTGACTGTCACGCGTCCTGCCGCGATCAAGGCCTCCGCCTTGCGGCGGGAGGCCAGTCCACTACCGGCGATGAGTTTTTGGAGACGAATTTTCATCTCGTCATTCGTCAATCGTCACTCGTCAATCGATAAGAGTTCTCTGCTCGCGTTTGACGGTTGACGCTTGACGTCTTACTCCCACTCGATCGTGCTCGGCGGTTTGGAGCTGATGTCATAGACCACCCGATTGACGCCCCGCACCTCGTTGACAATTCGCGAGGAGATGGTCGCCAGGACTTCGCCCGGTAGACGCGCCCAATCCGCCGTCATCCCGTCCAAGCTCGTCACGGCGCGGACCGCCACGACATGCTCATAGGTCCGCTGATCGCCCATGACCCCGACGCTCTTGATCGGCAAGAGCACCGCGAAGGCCTGCCAGGTGTCGCGGTACAGGCCGGCCCGCTTGATTTCCTCCAGGACGATCACGTCGGCTTCCCGCACGATTCTGAGCCGTTCCTCCGTGACCGTGCCGATGATGCGAATGGCCAGCCCCGGACCGGGAAACGGTTGCCGCCACACGATCTCGTCGGCAATGCCGAGCTCCTTGCCCAAGACGCGTACCTCATCCTTGAACAGCTCGCGCAGCGGTTCGACCAGACGCAATTTCATTCTGGTGGGGAGCCCGCCCACGTTGTGATGGGTCTTGATGGTGGCCGACGGCCCCTTGAAGCTGACGCTTTCGATCACGTCGGGGTAAAGAGTCCCCTGCACGAGATAGGCGGCCTTGCCGTTCCGCATCGCCTCGGCCTCGAAAAACTTGATGAACAGCCGGCCGATGATCTTGCGCTTGCGTTCCGGGTCCGTGGTACGGCCCAGCGCCGCCAGGAATTCCCGGCCCTTCTCCAGCACCCGCACGTTCATCTTGAACTGCGCGGCAAACGTCTTGCGGACCTTCTCGGCTTCCCCCTGCCGCAACAGGCCGTTGTCCACGAACACGCAGGTGAGCCGGTCGCCGACGGCGCGGTGCGTCAGGACCGCCGCGACCGAGGAATCGACCCCGCCGCTGAGCGCGCAGATCACACGGGCGTCCCCGACCTGCTCGCGGATCTGCTTCATGCCGGTCTCGACATAGGAGCTCATCGTCCAGGTCGGCTTGCACCCGCAGATGTCGAGCACGAAGTTCCGCAGCATCTGCGTTCCTTCCGGCGTGTGGGCGACCTCCGGATGAAACTGGAGACAATAGATCCGCCGCTTCGCATCGACGGCCTTCATGGCCGCGACCGGAGAATTGGCGGTATGGGCGATGGATCGGAATCCCTTCGGCATGCGCTCGATCCGGTCGCCATGCGACATCCAGACCGTCGTGGCCTTGCCTCCGCCGATGCCCCTGAAGAGGTCGGACGCGTCGTCCAGAATCAGTTCCGCGCGGCCGTATTCCCGCTTGGCCGCCTTCGCCACCTCGCCGTCCATGAGGTGCGTGACCAATTGCATGCCGTAGCAGATGCCCAGCACCGGGATCTGCTGGTTCAGGACCTCAACCGAGATCTTGGGCGCCTTCTTCTCGTAGACGCTCGACGGCCCGCCGGAGAGGATAATGCCGCTGGGGCGGTAGGCCAGGATCGTCGCCAGCGTGACGGTGCAGGGCAGGATCTGTGAATAGACCTGCGCCTCGCGGATGCGGCGCGCGATCAGTTGCGTATACTGGGACCCGAAGTCGAGGACGAGAATTCGATCGTGCCAGAGTTCCATGGTAGGTCAAACGTCAAGCGTCATACGTCAAACGAGGGAATGAGGAAAAAGGAAGGTCAAGCAATCAGACCGATTGACGGTTTACGATTGACGATTGACGTGCGGTCATTCCCAATCCATGCGGTAGTTCGGGGCTTCTTTGGTGATGATCACGTCGTGCACGTGGCCCTCTCGCAACCCAGCGACCGTTTGGCGGATAAAGCGGGCGTTCTGCTGCAATTCGGCGATCGTCTTGCATCCGCAATAGCCCATGCCGGAACGGAGGCCCCCGACCAACTGAAACACGACGTTCGAGAGCGGTCCCTTGTAGGGCACTCGGCCTTCGATGCCTTCCGGCACCAGCTTGGACTCCGGCCGTCCCGCCTGGCCGTACCGGTCTTTGCCCCCTCGTTCCATTGCGCCGATGGAACCCATCCCCCGGTATACCTTGTAGGTGCGAGCCTGGTAGAGCACGGTTTCACCCGGCGACTCTTCCGTTCCGGCGAACAGGCTCCCGATCATGACGGCTGACGCCCCGGCTGCCAGCGCCTTGGTCACGTCGCCCGAAAACTTGATGCCGCCGTCCGCAATCACCGGCACGCCGGACCCGGCGGCGGCCTTGGCGCACTCGGCGATGGCCGTGAGCTGTGGCATGCCGGCTCCGGACACGATGCGCGTGGTGCAGATCGACCCGGGACCCACCCCGACTTTGAGGGCGTCCACACCGGCCTTTAGCAGGTCCTTGGCCGCCTCGGCGGTCGCAATGTTGCCCGCCGTCACCTGCAGCCGCGGATATTTCTTCTTCAGCATCTTGACCCGGTCGAGCACGGCTTGCGAATGGCCGTGGGCCGTGTCCACCACGACCAGATCCACGCCGGCTTTCACCAGCAACTCCACCCGCTCGTCCGTATCCGGCCCCACGCCGATGGCGGCGCCCACGCGCAGCCGCCCATGCTCATCCTTGCAGGCGTTCGGGTACTTGATGCGTTTTTCGATGTCCTTGATCGTGATCAGGCCCTTCAACTCGAACTGCTTGTTGACGACCGGCAGCTTCTCGATGCGGTGCTCGTGTAGAATCTCCCGGGCCTTCTCCAGCGTCGTGCCTTCCGGCGCCGTCACGAGCTTCTCCCGTTTCATGACCTGCGAGACCTTCAAGTCCATCCGGGTCTCGAACCGGAGATCGCGGTTGGTGAGAATGCCGACCAGCTTGCCCTGCTTCGTGACCGGAATGCCGGAAATGCGGTAGCGGGTCATCAGCTCATGGGCGTCCCGGATGGTCTGATCCGGCGAGATCGTCACGGGATCGAGGATCATGCCGCTTTCCGACTTCTTCACGCGATCGACCTCGGCCGCCTGATCAACCGGCGAGAGGACGCGGTGGACGATCCCGATCCCCCCTTCCCTGGCCATGGCGATCGCGAGGCGGGCTTCCGTCACCGTGTCCATCGCCGCGCTCATGATCGGGATGTGCACCCCGACGGTCCTCGTCACCATCGTGCGCGTATCGACCTCATTGGGCAGCACGTTCGACCGCGCCGGCACCAGCACCACGTCATCGAACGTCAGACCGACCGAAGTATTGTCATCGAGCATGAGTCACCTGTAGGAGCATGCGCCTCGGCCCTGCACAGGACGCTCGTCCTGAACCCGCAGGCCTCCAGCAGAATGGAACACGAAAATGAACGACGGCCGGCCGACCAGGCGAAGCGCAGAAACGCGAGGGCTCTACTCGTCAGGACGGTTGCGCAGTGCGTTGATCGCTCAACGCCGCAGCCGCCTCCGCCTCTTCCCTTAGCCGCTCTTCCCCTTCTTCAGCCGGCATGAACTGTTGAATCCTGGAATTGGCGCTGTCCACGACGAAGATACTGCCCCGCGGACCCACCGCAATGCCATAGGGGAAGTTGAATTGCCCGTCGCCGTTGCCGAAGCCGCCCCATTGCGTGATGAAATTGCCCTCGCGGTCGAACTTTTCGATCCGGTGGTTGCCGGAGTCGGACACGTAGACATCCCCGTTGGCATCCACGGCGATGCCCCAGGGGTTTCGCAGTTGCCCCGCCTCGACCGCGGTCGGACTGCTGGCATGGCCGGCGTCGACGCTGCCGCCCCACTTGGTCAACAACTGGGGCAAGACGTTCGTGCTGGTGTCGAACTTCTGGATGCGGTGGTTGCCCATGTCCACGACGTAGACGGACCCGTCGGATTCATCGACCGCGATGCCGCGCGGGAAATAGAACTGCCCGTCGTGGTTGCCGAAGCTGCCCCAGGCCATGATGAACTCGCCCGTGAGGTCGAACTTCTGCACGCGGAAATTTGCGCTGTCCACCACGTACACATAGCCCCGCACGCGGTCGACGGCGATGCCCCAGGGCGCGTTGAACTGTCCTTCGCCGTTGCCCCGCGAGCCGAACTTCATGAGGTAGCCGCCGAGCTTGCCGTCGAACTTCTGCACGCGATGGTTGTTGGTATCCACCACCCAGACGTCGCCCTTCGCGTCGCAGGCAATCCCCGTCGGGTTGTGGAAGCTTCCATTGGCCGACCCGAACGACCCCCAGAGGATGATGAAATTGCCCGCGCTGTCGAATTTCTGGACTCGATTGTTGCCATTGTCCACCACGAATACGCCGCCCTGCTGATCGATGGCCAGGCCGTACAATGGCGGCATGAACTCGCCGCCGTGCAGCAAGGACGCTCCCCGTCCCGGCTTGCCCCACTTCGACACGCAGAGATAACCCGAGGTATTGACCAGGATCGTGGCGCTGGCCGGGACCGAGATGTTCTGCCCCAGGTCCTTGAACCAGACATAGATCGTCTTCTGCCCGTCGCCCGGCGACAACACGAACGGAATTGTCGCCCCAAACTTCAGGGCCGGCTCGACCTCCACCCACCCGGGACTGCCGGCCATCGGGGCCATGGGGTTCTCGGAGATATAATAGGCTCCGACGCCAGAATCCACGTCGTTGGCGGAAATCGTGACGATGATTTCCGGCGTATTGGTCATGAACGCGCCGTGGTTGATCACGGCAAAGGGAGTCTGTGGCGCGGTCATGTCGATCAGGACCGGGGTCGCCGTCACTTCCGCCGAGAGTCCGCTCTCGACCTCGCCGTCATAGACAGCCGTCAACGCGTAGTAATAGGCCGTATCGTTGCTCAATCCGCTGTGGACGTAGGGATTCTCCACTCCCTCGATCTTGGTGCCCCCTTCTTTCGTAAACCCCGAATTGGTGCTGAAGTAGAGGTTATAGGAGACGGCTCCGGGCATCTCCATCCAGCTCACCGTGACCTCTGTGTCGCCGGCCTTGGCCACGACCCCGCGCGGGATCTTCTCGTCGCCGGCTTCTTCCCGTTTCGCCTGGAGCGTGCGGTTCAGCTCTTCCTCGGTCGGCACGTACTTGACGATGCGGTTGTTGCCGCTGTCCACCACGAACACGTTGCCTTCCTTGTCGATGGCGATGCCGGACGGGAAATTGAGCTGACCTTCGCTCAGGCCTCGGTTGCCCCACGAGCAGAGGAAGGTCCCGTTGCCGTCGAACTTCTGGATGCGATGATTCTCCTGATCCACGACATAGACGTAGCCCATGGCGTCACAGGCCACGCCCCAGGGGCGCTTGAACTGCCCCGGTCCGCTGCCCTCGCGTCCCCACTTCGTCAGAAAGCTGCCCCGGGTATCGAATTTCTGGATGCGGTGGTTCCCCTCTTCGGACACGTAAATATTGCCGACGAAATCCACCGCAATGCCCCGCGGGTAGAAAAATGCGCCGTCGTAGCTCCCGTCGCGCCCCCATTTGAGGAGCGGTGTGCCGTCGGGCGTGAACTTCTGGATGCGGGCATTGCTGGTATCCGACACATAGAGGTTGCCTTCGCGGTCGGTTGCGACTCCCCAGGGCACATCGAAACGCCCGATGTCGGCGCCCCGCCAGGCAAAGCCGAATTTGCCCCAGGTATGCATGTAGTTGCCGTCCGAATCGAATTTCTGGATGCGGTTGTTGCCGCTGTCGGCCACATACACCTCGCCGTCGGACCCGACGGCCACACCGCGCGGATAATAAAACTCGCCCTCAGCGGCCCCCGGATTGCCGCCCCACCGAGCGAGAAACTTGCCAGTCTTGTCGAATTTTTGAATCGAATGGTTGTCGGTGTCACCCACGTAAATATTGCCGTCCTTGTCGAGGGCGACCCCGGTCGGAGAGTTGAATTCGCCGTCATCCACTCCCTCGCAGCCGATGATTTGGGCGACCAGATACGGCGCCGGAATCGTCATGACTTCCTCGGATTCCGGGCTTTCCCCCTTCTGCGTGACCACCGTGACAACATAGTGGTAGCAGGTGCCGTTGGCGAGGTCTTCATGCAGGTAGGGCGAAGAAGGGCCTTCGATGCAGGTGCCTTTCTCCTTCGTCACACCGACCTTGGTCTTGAAGTCCTTGGGGCCAGCGATCGGACGCGTCAACTCGGAAAACTTGATCTGCACGCCCTTGGTCGTCATGTAATAGACGTTGTAGTACATGGCGTCCGGAACTGGGTCCCAGGTCAGCAAC